>CAIXSY010000345.1 GCA_903922175.1 uncultured delta proteobacterium
CCGGACGTCAGACCTCGACGCTTTACGTCCGGCGCTAGACGTTTGACGTCAGCGTTAGTCGATGAGGGGCGAGTAGTTACCCTTTTTTTAGGGGGGACGGGAGAAGAACCAGGAGCGCCGCTTGGTCTACCCTTTTTGTGGAGCTATCAATAGCTGTAACATGGTGCAAAAAAAGGGTAGACCGAGCGCGCTCCTAAGCAAAATCCAGACAGATAAGCTCCCCCTTGGCATTCACCGGGGGCACCGTGGGAAGGCTAATATCAAACATCGTCCCCTCCCCTAGCTTGCTCGTCACCTCAATCCTACCACCATGCGCAGAAACGATGCTGCGCACCACAAAGAGCCCAAGCCCAGATCCAGCTATATCCTTGTGACGATCGAGCCTCGAGAAGCGTTCAAAGAGCTTTGTCACCTCCGCCGGCTCCATTCCGCTTCCGGTATCATTGACTTGAATGTGCAGCTGCTCGCCATGCAAAAATGAGATCACCGTAACTTTTCCGCCCTTGGGGGTGAATTTTAAGGCATTACTAACCAAGTTACCGACGACCCGGCTGAGCCCAAGCTTGTCGACACGAGCTCCCAACGGACCCGTAGCGCTCAGTTCAAGCTGAATTCCACGCGACGCAGCAACTGGACCAAAGGGGGCAAGCGCTTCCTCCAGCACCGGAGCTACATCCTGGTGCTGCGGATGCAGGATAAAGCTCCCCTCCTGGATGCGCCGCGCACTAAGAAACTCATCAATCAGGGTCAACGCACCTTGGGCAGATGAGGCGATGCGCAAAATCAGCTGCGCCGCTTTTTGATTGTCCTGCACCATATCACCGACAAGGTCCGCCGAAATCATTATCGCGCCGAGCGGTCCCTTAAGATCGTGGGTCGTCGTTGAAAGAATCTCACGCTGAAACTGCTCCCGGCGTTTTTGTTCACTGATATTGCGCACCCAAAGCACACATTCAGTTCCGATGTCATCGGAGGTACGCTGAATTACCGAAAGCGAGAGCCCAAAGGCGATCTGCTTCTCACCGACAAAGCCGACCTCACTATGCCAGACGGCGCCAACCGGCAACATCTTACGCTTTTCTTCGATAATGCCGATGAGCTCTTCGCCTTTCATGACTCGGGGTGAAAAAAACTCATTAAGCCGCTTGGCTTGTCCACCGCACTTCTCCACAAATTCGCGAAAAGCCGTATTGGCGTAGCCCACACTGCCATCTGCTTTGAGTACCGCGAGACCATCGCTCCCATTCTCAATCGCCATGCGCAATGCCGCCATTTCGCGCTGGAGCTTCTCACGTTCGCGATTCAAGCGCTCCGCTGCATGAATTCGCGACAACGCCAGGTGTAACGTGTGATTGAACTGGGAATCAAAATTTTTGACAAGAAAGTCGCAGGCCCCTAGCTTCATCGCCTCGACCGCCTCTTCCAGTGATGTGGAAGAGGTTAACACCAATACCGGCGTGCGCCCGCCTGCATCACGAAGCTTTCCTACATGCCCCACGCCCTGGGTTCCGGGCAGATGAAGATCGGCAACAATAAGATCGAACTTCATCAGGCCCAACTGTGTATAAGCCTCGGCTGGAGTCCCCACCTCGCACACCTCTGTTGCAAAACTTCGCAACGCCCGTCGGATCAAAAGCGCGTGCCCCGAATCGTCCTCGAGAAGGAGAATTTTTTGAAAAAGAGGATCTTCAGACATAATATTTTCGTTTCAATGCGCGCCTCGTTAACGTCAGTTACCGTAATTCTCTTATTTCGCAACTTTACCTACTAATCCAACACCTTACAACCAATTCCAGTAACTGCTCAATAACCCGAAGAAACTTAATAATTCGTGAGCGAGCTCGTGCGCGTGGTCGCGGTCGAAGAGTGTGCTGAATCAGTTAGTTACACTGACCAGGACCACGACCACGCGCACGTTTACGATGTTATTCTCCCCAAGTTATTGAGAAGTTACCTGCGCCAGCAGCAACCTCTTGAAGTTAATCGCATTTCCTGATACAAGATGCCCCTACCCTTAACTAAAGGAAGTATTGTCATGGCTAATCATCCATCAGCAGAAAAGCGGCACCGTCAGAGTCTAAAGCGCCGCGACCGCAACCGTAGCGCGAAAGCTGCTGTTCGCCTTGCTTTCAAAAAGGCCCGCGCCGCTCTTGAAAAGAAAGATCCCTCAGCAAAGGAGCTGGTGCTCTCGGCAGAGCGCTCGGTGGCCAAGGCCGCTGCTAAAGGCTTTATTCATAAGAGTAATGCCTCTCGCCGAATAGCCCGTCTTAAGGCTGCCCTCGCAAAAAACAGCTAGCAAAACGGTCATCGGACCTAAGAATCGCAGAGGCTCTTGCTAGAGCCAGTCGTGCCTTATTTTGGCACTCAGTTCCCTATTGCTCAGCCATTACTCTATTCCCTTTTGCCATCTCTAGCTCTTTCTCTAGAGAAGGAGCTAGCGCGACCTTGCCTCAGACCGGTCCACGCATTCGAGCAGAAGTGAATTCCGTAAGCCACTATCAGCTCACTGACTTTAGCGTTCTGCTTACTGCATCAGCTGCAGCTACGGCACGCTGTCGACAGCCTTAGCTAACTTTACGCCGTCAGCACTCGGCTCAACGCTAAATATTCTCCCGTGCAAGAGCACCGGTCGCCTGGGGTGATTGAACAGTTACGCATTTGAGTACCTCCACAGAAGGCGTACACTTCCCCTGGGGGCAGGCTGTCGTGATGCAAATCCAAAGATCAGAACTTACCAAACCTGGCGCGTCTCATATCGCTACACCATCACCCTACTCCCGCCCTGAGATCGTCTCACAAATTAGTGCCGCGCTTAGGTTCGGCCTGCTGCCTGAATCAGAGGGCACCCCTACCCCGCGCCAACTAGACCGCCTCTTCTCCGCTTACCGCCGAAGTTCCATAATCGAGGCGGTTAGGCGAGCGAACAGGGAGGGGCGAATAGCGTCTGCAGCCGAGATACGCGGCGCGCCGCGTATCGACCTTGCCCAGCTGCACAGCAAATTTGTAGTGCTCACCGGCTCCGCTCATGACGCGGCAGATGATCCGGCACATGCCATATGCCAAGACGTTGCCTACGTCTATCGTGCGCCCAACATCGCCATAGCGACTATTTGTGCCACGCCCTCGCCTACGAAGATTGTTGGCATAATCTTAGGCGAGCAGAGCTGACCACTACCAACCAAGATTTTAGAAACACCGAGATGTCGGCCCAGCGCTTCGCCTCGATTCTTCGGGGTTCGCTTCACTTCGATATTATTTTCCACCTTCCTGCTACCAGGCTGGAAAATGGCACCGTGGATATGACCTCTGATGGGAAAATATACACCGATGGCAGGGGCGAGATGCCCCTTGAAAGAATGTGGAGAACGCTTTCCCCAAAGCAGATAACTGAACTCGCCGCCTATTGGATATTAGCCAGCGGGGCATTTCAACGTCCATTTAAACCAAAGACCTACTATCCGGTTCTTGGAACACTCGAACGTATTTTAGCGGCTCACGAGATGAACTTCCCACTTTTCAGAGAGGGCGTTATGGCTCCGCTCTTTAATTGCATCGTTCCAGGCCAAGGTGAGAATCCTCGTACTCACGAGCTACGCGAAGGGCTTGCCAGAATACGGGCCAGCAGAGTCCCTCCCCTTGCCCTTTCAAAATGTGCCTCCGCCTGTGCTGCTAAACTTTTCCAAGCCGGCCTTGCTCGATACGGTTTCGGTGAGTTTGATTTTCCCCCGACCGAATCTTTAGAAACACTCTATGACGATTGCACCCGGGTTGGATTCGCTCTGGGGAGGCCGGTCTAAAAGCTCACGTAGCCGTCTTTTCGGTAACTGCTCAATAACTCCGGGTAACTTGATAATTCGTGAGCGTGGCCTGTCGTGAGCTTGTCGAACGGTCGTGGTCGAAGAGTGTGCGGACTCCGGCTAGCCGCCCCTTCTCACAGACTCTCAATTACCCTATTCATTCCTTAAAGTCGGCGCGTTTCTTCAAAAACACCCCTGTTCGGTAAGGGGCGAGCTTAGCTCGCCGATTGCTGTATAACGATCCCAGATTTGAACCTCTCTTCACCATCTCGACTCATTACTGACGCCGCCGAAAGCGAGCACTGTGGCTCTACCCTTTTCCAACGCACCTGCACCGAATCAGCTATTACCCCTAAAAAGGGTAGAGCTAGAACTCCGGGACAACCGCATCTTCATATATCTTCTTAGCCACTGCCTCAGCCATATCTCCAAAAACCTGTTGCTCCTGACCGCGCGAGACTTCACGTGAATCGAGCTGCGAAAGGTCACTCGAACTCAAGTTGCCGCTTGCAAACCTAGCTGAGGTGGTTACGACGGACTGGCTGCTTGTGCCATAGGAATAGGTGAACGTAAATTTAGGATTTTTCCAGAGAACAGCGCCACTGACCCGCCTCAACTCTGCACTTAGCGTCAGCGTCGAAAATTGCTGCAATGTATTATCTGTTCGAGAGGTGGTCGTATCGGAGGATCTCTTCAAGGTAAGCACCTTGACGATAAGCTCGGCATCGGCACCGCTAATGCTCTCAACGACGGTGACAGCTCCAAATCGATCAAATCGGTCGCGGAGCGCCTCGGTTATAAGGGGGGTAAGGATAGCCTCGGTCGTATTATTTTCTACCGACGGGACATAGACTGTCTTCACATCCGGCGGAAGCACCGAGCCGCTCCCCTGAAATGTGTAACCACACCCACAAAGAAGTGACACCACAACTGCCAACAACGATCGCCAATATATCTGCATAGCTAGCCTCCCTATAAGTAACTGCTCAATAACCCCGCGGGTGAAGAATATCGTGCGCGTGCTCCTGTTCGTGGTCCTGGTCGATGTAACTAACCGATTCGCACACTCTTCGACCGCGACCACGAGCACGACCACGACCACGAATTATTAAGTTACCCGGACTTATTGAGCAATTACCCCTATAACTTGCGTGGCCGCATACTCCCGATCTGCTTCGGAAACACATCGGTATAGGCTAAAAGCCCTTTCCCCTTTCTCTTGAGCATACGCAGGCCATGCGAGATATCTTCCTTAAGCCCTTGAGCACGAGTGATTACCTGCGTGTGCAGCTGCTGCAATTCAACCAACTCAGCTCTTTCTGCGTCAGACAACTGCCGCTCCTTCCTCGAGAGAAAACTCTGTGCCCATTGCTCGAAAGCATCGGTATAGCCGCCAATCTCATCGGCCAGATCATTCTCTGTGGGCAACTCCAGCACACGCCGTGCAGATGCTGTAAGCTTGCTAACCTCACTCATGCGCTGACTATAGCTCGAATGTGGCTCGCTGTAACCCCTCAGTTGCGAGTTAATCTAGCCTTGGCCCTCGGCCTATATTAAAGAAAAAGGCTAACGAGGCTTTGCCCCTTCTGTAAGCCGCTATCAGCGATCTGCAGTCAGCTTTCTGCTGACTGCATCAGCTACGGCCGCAGCCGACGGGAGAGGCCGTGGAACGAAAGCTGACCAGAAAAGATTCTTTCAAATCGCCATGGAGTCAGTCCGGGAGTGTTAGGCCATTTTGGACCTAAGCCAAAGCCAGAATGCTATAGCCAATAGTTCGCTCGACCGTTTGGCGGCTTGTCTCTTTTGCCTAATCCGGAGCATGGGCTGAGGGCCACAGGCCCATCGCGCCAGTGGTGCTCTAAGATCATGCTGAATCGGCTAGGAGGAGTGATGCCTAATTTAGAATATCGCTATGGAAAGGCAACGCACCTAGTACACGTTTCAAGGCTAAATAAATCTAAACGCCAATAACGTTGTAACCGCAATCCACGAAGGTGATCTCACCTGTAATTCCAGCACTAGCTGGTGAAAGGTAGAAGAGCGCTGTCTGAGCAACATCATCTTGCGTAATATTACGGCGCAACGGGGCCTTAACGGCGAACTGCGCGAGCAACTCACGAAACTGTGGAATACCAGAAGCGGCAAGGGTCTTTATCGGACCGGCGGAGATAGCATTAACACGAATCCTCTGTAAGCCAAGATCTGCTGCCAGATATCGAACAGATGCCTCGAGTGCAGCCTTAGCCACACCCATAACGTTATAGTTCGGAATGACCCTCTGGGCGCCGAGATACGTCAAGGTAATGATACTACCGCCATTGGCCGACATCAGCGGCTCTGCGCGCCCTGCAACGGCTATAAGCGAATATGCTGAGACATCGAGTGCTACCCGAAACCCAGGCCGCGTTATCTTGCAAAACCGAGCACCAAGGTCCTCTTTGTCGGCATAAGCCACGGAGTGAACCACACCGTCAATTGTTCCCCAGCGAGACTTTAGCTCAGCAAAAAGAGCATCGAGAGATTCATCACTCTGCACGTCACAGGGAAGCACTACTTGGCTATTGACCTCAGCAGCCAGAGGCCTCACCCGCCTTTCTATGGCCTCGTTAACATAGGTCAGGGCAACTTCAGCACCTGCACCAGCAAGAGCCTGGGTTATAGCCCAAGCCAGACTACGCTCGTTGGCTACGCCGAGAACTAAGTAGCGCTTCCCGGAAAGGGGCTGATTGTTCATGCGCCGTTATTTCGCCTCTACCGACTCTACAGCCGTTTTTTCGGCGGAAACATTCTCTGGGGCAACCTCTGCTGTCTTCGCTGTCGAACGAGCAGATCTAGTCTTCCTTTTCTTCGGCTTCTGCTCATCCTGAGGAAGGAGGGCAATAACCGCAAGCGGTGCGGCATCGCCGTGGCGAGTGACGGTCTTCAACACCCGAGTATACCCACCAGCACGAGCCTTGAAACGCGGAGCTATTTCAGCGAACAATTTCTTCACTGCATCTTTGCTCTGCAAGTATGAATCAGCCCGTCGACGATTAGCGAGCGTATCGTTCTTAGCAAGCGTTATAAGTCTCTCCACTACGCCGCGAAGATCCTTCGCCTTAGCCACCGTGGTCTCAAATGACTCTTTGAGAATAAGAGACGTGGCCAAATTCCTAAGTAACGCACGCCGGTGCCCCGACGTCCTGCTAAACTTTCTGTGTGATACACTGTGACGCATAAAAACTACCTTCTAATCAAAGCATCAATATACAGATCTACTCTACCCGCACGAATTTCTACTCGCACAAATTTCGACGAGCAAGAGCGAAGCTACTGCTCCGGAGTCTCCCTGGTCATCGCGTCAAGATCGCCGCGCATCGGGTAATCCTCTATCTTCAATCCCAAAGCGAGTCCCATACCGCCCAAGATCTCCTTAATTTCATTAAGCGACTTGCGCCCGAAATTCTTGGTACGAAGCATCTCCGCCTCAGTCTTCTGCACGAGTTCGCCGATATACTTGATATCTGCGTTCTCAAGGCAATTTGCACTGCGAACGCTAAGTTCGATCTCATCAATACGCCTAAAGAGGTTTTCATTAAGACGCTTTTTGGGCTCCTCTCTAACAGGCTCCTCTTTCTCAACGATCAGGTTTTCACCGACGAAGACGCCAATCTGGTCAAGAAGAATATGGGCTGCCTGAGCCACTGCCGTACGCGGGTCAATGCTCGAATTGGTCCATATCTCCATCGTCAACTTATCATAGTCCGTACGCTGACCGACACGTGCGTTGGTAACCACATGGTTAACACGCCGAATCGGTGAAAAAATTGAATCAACGAAGATAGTCCCCATGGGGGCCCCTTCAACCCGATTCTTATCGGCGGCGACATAGCCTCTTCCAATTTTCAGCGTGACATCCATCTTCAGTGTCGCACCCTCACCCACCGTGGCGATATGGGCGTCTGGATTTAAGATCCTTACCGCAGGGTCTCCCGTGATCATCCCAGCAGTTGCCTTGCACGGACCAGTGACCTGAAGTGTCATGTGGGCTTCGTCTTTATCCTCAAGCAGAGAAACTATCTCCTTGAGGTTAAGAACGATCTCAGTCACATCTTCAACAACACCAGGAACGGTCGAGAACTCATGCATCACCCCATCTATCCGAATAGAGGTGATCGCTGCCCCCTGTAGCGAGGATAGCAATACCCGTCGCAACGCGTTTCCTATAGTCAACCCGAAGCCACGCTCGAGCGGCTCTGCTACGAACTTGCCATATCGGCTATCCGGAGCGCCATCTTCGACTTCAATTCGTTTCGGTTTAATCAAATCTTTAAGAGTAATCTTCTTCATTCACCACCCTCGCAAATAATTTGGCGGAAGTCGTCATTAGACTAATCCGCTCACTTCATGAAACCCGTGCTTACCTTGCCTGGAGCAAGACTCCACAGTTACTTAGAGTATAACTCCACAATAAGCTGCTCATTAACGCCTTGAATCATCTGCTCGCGGGTCGGTAAAGCTTTTACCGTTCCACGTGCTTCAGTCTTCTCTAGCATGAGCCAATCAGGAACCAATCGTGCCGATGCTGACTCCATCGCAGCCACGATACCCTGATTTTTCTTCATCTTCTCACACACCTCAACCACATCATTCGCCGCTACCTCATAGGAAGGCACACTGACGCGCTTTCCATTAACGAGAACGTGACGGTGAGTTACCAACTGGCGTGAGAGCGAGCGTGAGGCACCAAACCCCAAGCGATACACAACATTATCGAGGCGTCGCTCGAGATGCAACAGTATCTGACTGCCGGTAACTCCCTTTTTGCTTGACGCCTCAAGGTAATATCGCTTGAACTTCTTTTCAAGCAACCCGAAGATCCTCTTCGTCTTCTGCTTCTCACGCAGACGAACCTTGTAGTCAGAATAAGACTGACGAATACGCCCGTGCATACCAGGGCCAGCCCCCTCGCGACGCTCTACCGCGCACTTGCTCGTATAGCAACGTTCACCCTTGAGGAAGAGCTTTTCGCCCTCCCTTCTACACAATCGACAAACTGCACCGCAATATCTTGCCATGGCTACTTTCCTTCGACTCCAGCTCTAAACTATGCTTCTTAACACCAAGAAACCAAATAATCCGACTTCCTTAGACGCGACGACTTTTCCGAGGGCGACAGCCGTTATGCGGAATCGGAGTGATATCCTTAATTACCGTCACTTGCAACCCAGAGGTATGTAGCGCACGTAATGCTGACTCACGCCCCGCCCCAGGCCCCTTGATAAACACAGAGACCGTACGGACGCCAGCTTCCTTCGCCTTTCGCGAGGCTACCTCACCCGCCACTTGGGCCGCAAACGGTGTCGACTTACGCGACCCCTTAAAACCGTTACAACCAGAACTTGACCATGCCACAACACCACCGTTCATATCGGTAATGGTTACAATGGTGTTATTAAAGGTTGCGTGAATATGCACCACGCCTACGGGCACATTTTTCTTGGCACTCTTCTTCTTTCGTGGGGAACTCCCGGCTTGGGCCGGATTAGCTGGGTTCTGTGTATCGTTCAAGGAATCACTCCATCATTTAAACTACAAACTTACTTCTTCGTGGCGATCTTCTTACCGGCGATCGGGGCTTTACGCGGCCCTTTTCTTGTCCGTGCGTTGGTCTTCGTCCTCTGACCGCGCACTGGCAGCCCCTTTCGATGACGCAATCCACGATAACAACCGAGATCCATCAAACGCTTGATGGAGACCTGCACCTCACGACGCAGATCACCCTCGACCTTCTCTTTCTCAACAAGAGTACGAATTCGCGCTACATCATCCTCGGTGAGATTGTCAGTTCTGGTATCATAACTGACCTTAGCCTCGGTAAGTATCCTCCGAGACAGGCCAATGCCGATCCCATAAAGATACCCAAGTGCGACGACGATTCTTTTATTACGGGGCAAATCAACCCCAGCGATACGTGGCATTCTATCAATCCTTTACGTCTAAACTTCGTCCTAATTTACAATCCGAACGACAAACACCAGAAGGCTCCTCGCAAATCGAAAAGACCTACCCCTGGCGCTGCTTATGCTTCGGCGTCCGCTTACATGTCACGTATACTTTCCCGTGACGGCGAATAACCTTACAGTAGCTACAAATCGGTTTCACTGATGCTCTTACTTTCACGACTACCCCTCTGCAAATCTGCTAAAGATGTGCATCAAAACACAAATTAATGAGTAAAATCAAAACTTTAAGACCAGTACCTGCCCTGAAGGCAGGCGATTTTACACACTTTCTAGTAAGATTTCAATACAGTTAGGATAGTTTTCCACTACCCACCACTGCATCTTCAATCCTACGCTGCACTTCCTCTACCGTCCCAAGCCCATCTACAACTATAAGCCTGGTCCCCGTATCGACATAATACCTTGAGACTGGCGCTGTCTTCTCCCAATACTCCTTAAGCCTCTTGGCAGCGACCTCCATACTGTCATCTGCCCGCCCCTCTCCTCGCTTACGGATGCGCTCCAGTAGCACACTCTCAGGAACCTTAAGGTCAACTATATGCGTCAGATCTTGCGTCAGCTCTCGTAGCAAGCTATCGAGAACCTCAGCCTGTTTGACCGTTCGCGGATAGCCATCGAACAAAAAGCCATCGGAGCAATCTGCCTGTGCCAAACGTCCTCTGACCATCGCCACCACCACCTCATCAGGAACAAGCATTCCCGAATCAAGGATGGCCTTGACCTTCTGCCCTAGCTCCGTACCATCACGGATTGCACCGCGAAACATCTCCCCTGTCGAAATGTGTGGTATCGAGTGTGCCTTTGCTAAAAGCAGCGCCTGAGTACCCTTGCCGGCACCGGGTGGTCCAAGCATCACTATGCGCAAAACCTTGGCTTTTCCCATATCCTCAAAGCAACCTAACTATCTTCTCAAGATTCGTGAGCGCATCTGCCCCATCGACCCCATTCCGCCCCTAACTTTGGAGCTCCTACTCATAAACGACTCATAATTCTTCGATACGATGTAAGATTCTATCTGCGATGCGGTATCGAGGGTAACCCCAACAGCGATCAGAACGGCGGTGCCACCAAAAACATGGGCAAATGCCGCCGCATTGTAATGAAAGTAGACAAGCTGTGGCAGAATACAGACAATGGCGATGTAAATTGCACCCCAGACCGTGAGCCGATTAAGCACACTATAAAAGTAATCCTCTGTCTGCTTTCCCGGACGTACCGTTGGTATAAAGCCACCGTTCTTTTTGAGGTTTTCTGCTACCTCTGTAGGATTAAAGATCAAGCTCGTATAAAAGAAACTAAAGACAAGTATCAGAATCACAAACGTCAGAGAGTAAACCCAAGTTCCCGGCGTAAACCACCCGACAATCTCCTTCAAGGCCTCGTTCGTGCTGAACTGGGCGATGGTGGCAGGCACGACAAGAAAAGCAGACGCGAAAATAGGGGGAATAACGCCTGACATATTAACTTTGAGAGGCATATATTGAGTCTGCGCTTGTGCCAGATTACGCCCAACAACACGTCGTGGATATTGGACAGGAATCTTGCGATGCGAACGCTCAACAAAAACTATCCCGGCAACGCTTAAGACGGCGAATACGAGGAGGAGAAGAACGACCATCGGGTTCAACTCACCTTCCCGCGCTAGCGCTAAGGTTGAAACAAATACCTCAGGCATACGGGCCACTATACCTGCGAAAATAATGATACTAGTTCCATTCCCGATACCTTTCTCGGTGATCTGCTCACCAACCCACATAATGAACGCGGTACCAGCCGTGAGGGTAATCATCGTCGAAAGGCGGAAACTGAGCCCTGGAAGCTGTGCTAATCCCTGCGCTTCAAGGCCCTGCGCAATCATGTAACCCTGAAACAGGGCGAGGATCACGGTAAATTGTCTTGTGTAGCGCGTAATAATGCGCTGTCCTGCCTCTCCCTCTTTCTTTAGTGCAGCCAACGCCGGAATAGTTGGTGTCAACACCTGCATAATAATCGAAACGCTGATGTATGGCGTTATACCAAGTGTGAAAATTGAGAAATTCTCGAGCGCACCACCCGAAAACATATTGATCAAGCCAAAGAGCGTCCCGTCGCTGGTATCAAAAAGATGCCGTAACTGCTCTACATTTATACCGGGAGTGGAAACGAATACCCCAAGTCGATAAACCGCAAGCATGAACAGGGTAAAAAGAATACGCTTCCGAAGTTCTGGAATCTTCCCTATATCACCAAAACCACCTAACATTTTCTCTCTTCCTCTCGCGTCGATTTTTCGCTTAGTTTGAGCCTACTGCGCCCGATTCACAATCTTTAGGAATGCTTCCAAAAGCAGCGGCATCATCGACGCCACCGCTTAAAGTTTGCTCACCTTTACTTCGCAGCTTCCTGCTCCTGGCGACGCACTCGTGCGAGTACCTCGATGGAACCACCCAGCCCTTCAATAACAGCTCGAGCTGATGCCGTGACAGCGTGGACTTTAAGAACGAGCTTTTTGGTAAGCTTGCCGCCGCCCAGGATTTTCACCTTGCGATTTTTTGAAACGAGCCCCTGCAGATTGAGCGCCCGTGGGTCAACCGTACTACCGGCTTCAAATTCTTCAAGCGCTCCAACACTCACTTCCTCGTATACATTGATACCAAGAGTCTTCTTGCGTGAGAAGAAACCTAGCTTGGGAATACGTCTGTAAAGCGGCATCTGTCCGCCTTCAAAACCCGGACGAATCGATGCGCCGGCACGACCCTTCTGTCCCTTACCGCCACGTCCACAGGTTTTGCCTGCACCAGAGGCTTCGCCTCGTCCAAGCCGAACCTTCTTGCGACGCGAACCCTTCGGCGGCGCCATGCGGGATAAATCTAAATCTTTCGTGCTCATATGTTCCTCTTTCGCTCTGGATGCTGTTTATAACAGCATCTTCTCTATATAACGAACCTCAAAGCGCGGTTACTTCACCACGCTGACGTCAATCACGGTCTCAACTCTGCGCAGCATCCCTGCCAAAGCCGCATTGACCGTAAACTCTTTACATGCGCCGATACGGCCGAGGCCAAGCGCTTTAAGAGTATTTTTGAAGCCCTCGTTGCGCGCTATTCCACTTCTGGTCTGTCGCACACGGACTCTTTTTCCTAATTTTTTATCTGCCATAAATCCTCGCCTACCAAATTTAACAGGGGCAAAATTAATAAGGGCGATAACCAAGCGCCTCTACCTCGACACCGCGTACTGATGCCACGCGATCTGGATCCTTAAGAGCCAGCAAACCGTTCATCGTTGCCTTGAGTACATTATAGGGATTCGAAGAACCAACCACTTTCGTACGCACATCCTTTACACCGGCAATTTCAAGCACGGAGCGTGCTGCTGCCCCGGCAATAACGCCTGTTCCTGGCGCCGCTGGCTTCATGATCACAAGGGTTGGTCCGTACTTACCGTGAACATCGTGAGGTAATGTTGTGCCACGCATAGGAATCCGAATAAGCGCCTTCTTGGCTCCTTCGGCCGCCTTGCGCAGTGCATCGGGCACCTCGCCTGATTTTCCTAGTCCGAAACCGACATTACCGCGTCCATCGCCTACGACGACAAGAGCACTAAAGCCGAAGCGACGTCCGCCTTTTACAACTTTAGCGACACGGTTGATATTCACCGTCTTTTCTTTGAGCTCGCCACACTGCTCAACGCTTACGCGCCTCTCTTGTATCCGATCCTTAATAACACTCATGTTGGAACCTATTTTCTTTAGAACTTTCTCGTTAGAACTTTGCCTCTAGAACTTCAGTCCGCCTGCCCTGGCCCCGTCAGCTACGGCCTGGACACGCCCGCAATATATGAATCCATTGCGATCAAAAACGGCCCTCTCAATCTTCTTTTCCTTCACACGTCGCGCAAGTACAATACCGACCGCTCGTGCCGCATTAACGCCCTTTGAGCTCTTTACCGCATTCCCTGCTTCATTCTCGGGGCGTGAGCTAATAACTTTTTCGACCTCTCCCACTACCTCTGCATCCAACGTCGAGGCACTCGCTATGGTCTTGCCACTGACATCACAAACGATCTGGGCATAGGTATGCTTGCTGCTTTTGTACACGCTCAAACGCGGACACTCTGCAGAGCCACTTACACGCTGACGTATTCGGTGCTTCTGCCGCTCTCGCGGAGTTAGCTTAATTTTTTTCGACTTGATAGCCATACACGCTTCCTTAGGTAAAACTCAGTTACTTCTTACCGGTCTTTCCAGCCTTCCTGCGAATCGTTTCTTCGACGTACTTAATACCCTTACCCAGGTATGGTTCAGGCGGCTGCACTCTTCGAATCCGCGCCGCGAGAGTTCCAACAGTCTCACGATCCACAGACTCAATCTCAATTAAATTTTTGGTGACAGTGCACTTCACATCCTTGGGGATGTTGATAATGACATCATGAGAGAATCCGACTGCAAGAACCAATGTCGGACCCACAACCTTTGCGGTATAACCGACACCATTCATCTCGAGCGAACGCTTCCAGCCCTTGGTCACCCCAAGTACCATGTTATTAATCACGGCCCGCGCTGTGCCAAACACAGCCTTGACGGATGTGGAGATGGCCTCTTTGCCCTGGCTGTCTTTTTCAAGCACAAGTGGCGAAACGATAATTTTACCATCTTCGACCACAGCCTTGATACTCTTGGCCGGCGCAAATGAGAGTTTGCCCTTAGGCCCCTCAATCGACACCACATTATTTTGCACCGAAACCTTTACTCCTTGCGGAATAACTATCGGTTGCTTACCTACCCTAGACATACTCGACCCCTCTTACTCAAAAACAGTCCTCGGCCTATTCAACCCCATGCCTATCCAACATGCCTATCCAATGCGGGCAATAACCTCACCACCAACCCCGCACTTGCGCGCCTCACGATCTGACATCACCCCTTGCGAGGTCGACACAATCGACATACCCAAACCGGCGAATACTCGCGGCAGCTTCTCCACACCCGAGAAAACTCGCTGCCCCGGGCAACTAACTCGCTCAATACGGCTAATTAACGGCTCCCCGGACTCGTAGTAACGCAGGACAACTTCCAGTTTCGGAAACTTATCCGCACGCAGCGAGGCCGCCGAACGATTGGCCGCCGCTATTGGAGCTCTCGTACCAAAACTTTCGACGAACCCCTCGCGCTTTAACACCTCTAGCACATTGGTAACTGCACTTGAGGCATTCACCACCACCGAGCGATGTCGCGCACTCTGGGCATTTCTGATTCGTGTCAATAAATCTGCAATCGGATCGGTCATCATACGATCGTTCCCTTCCTAAGACTAAATAAACTAATTACCAACTCGCCTTAATCACACCGGGGATAAGCCCCTTATGGGCCATCTGTCTAAAGCAGATACGGCACAGCATGAACTTGCGATACACACCCCGCGGCCGACCACAACACTGGCAGCGATTGTATGCCCGCACCTTAAACTTCGGCTTCTCTAAGTTTTTTAAGACTAGACACTTCTTTGCCACGTTTGCCCTACCCTTCTTCGTTCACAAATTACTCAAAACTACTTACGAAACGGCAAGCCCATCTTCTCTAACAACGCATGGGCCTCACCGTCTGTCGGTGCACTGGTCACCAAGGTAATATCCATTCCTCGCACCTTGTCGAGCTTGTCAATATCCACCTCCGGAAACACGACCTGCTCCTTCAATCCGAATGTGTAGCTACCACGACCATCAAATCCAGTGGTAGGAACTCCTTTAAAGTCCCTCACGCGTGGCAGAGCAATCGATATTAAGCGATCGAAAAACTCGTACATACGCTGACTGCGCATCGTCACACTACAGCCGATGGCCAACCCAGCGCGAAGCTTGAAGGCTGCTATCGACTTACGCGACTTGCTGATCTTTGGCTTTTGGCCACTAATCTGCGTAAACGCGTAGACCGCATAATCAATCGCCTTACTATTTTGTGTAACTTCACCAACACCGCAGTTAATCACAATCTTTTCAAGCTTGGGAACCTGCATCGGCGTCGTATAGCTGAATTGTTTCATCAGCTCGGCGATTACTTTCTTTTTATAGTTATCTGATACTCTACTCATTGTTCTCTCTCTATTGTTCGCTCTCTCTCCACTTCCAGGGGAACATAGCTCCCGGGGAACCTAGCCCAGATGAATCTAGTCGATCTGCACGAACTCCTTCGTCTCAGGATTGATGTATCCGCGCACTTTCTTGCCGTCCGCGAGCACCTTATGCTTTAGCCGCACCGGCTTTTTTAGCTTTTCAACGTAGTACAACACGTTTGAAATATGCACACTGCCCTCGCGCTGAACTTTTCCCGCTGGAGCATTCGGCCCCTTGGCACGTTCGTGGCGAGTGATCATGTTGACACCCTCGACAACCACTCTGTCCTTCCGGCGTCCAGTAAAGCGCAAAATCTTACCTATCTTGCCCTTATTCGGCCGCTTATTTTTATTTCCCCCAGCAATCACCATCACGGTGTCACTCTTCTTGAGGGAGCTAGTTACTTGAGCGCTCATACATCCTCTTTATCTAAAAAATTCTTCTTATAGCACCTCAGGTGCAAGCGAGATGATCTTCATGAACTTCTTCCCACGCAGCTCACGCGCCACTGGTCCAAAGATACGCGTTCCGACCGGCTCAAGCGCCTGATCGATTAAAACCGCGCTGTTCTCGTCAAATCTGATGTAGGATCCATCCTCGCGTGCGATCTCCTTCTTGGTTCTGACGACAACTGCCCGATGGACAGTCCCCTTCTGAATCTTCGAGTTCGGAATCGCCTCTCGCACGGCAACGACAATAATATCGCCGACCGTAGCGTACCGGCGACGCGAACCGCCAAGCACCTTGACACACACCACGCGCTTAGCGCCAGAGTTGTCTGCTACTTCTAAGACTGTTTTTAACTGAATCATTACCTGCTCCTCTTCGAGGCCCTGTCACTTGGAAAACTTCCCGGCTGACAAAAAAACTCGATCCTCTCTAAACTGCCTTCACCATAATCTCCTCAACCTTCCAGCTCTTGAGCTTGCTCAAGGGTCGTGTTTCCACGATACGCACCTGGTCACCAATGCTGCACTCACCCTTCTCATCGTGGGCAAAATGCTTCGTCGTGCGCTTGATGTACTTTCCATAGCGTGCGTGCTTTACCTGGCGGGTCACCGCGACAACAACGGTCTTGTCCATCTTGTCACTCGTCACCACACCAACACGACTTTTAACAAGTCCGCGCGTGTCGCCTGCTGTCTTTATCTCGTTCTCTGCCATAGCATCACCATCTCAAAAACATGAATCAATACATGAAATCAATTACGTCTGCGGTTGCACAGTTTTGGCCTGCTCAGTGCCACTCTTCTGCGTCAACAAGGTCTCTACCCTCGCAAGGTTCTTCTTCAGCTCCCTGAAACGGTGCGCCTGCTCAAATTGACCAGATGCCTGTCGGAAGCGCAGCTTCATCAGCTCCTCCGCAATGGCAACTGCCTTAGCTCTGAGCTCTTCAACCGAAAGGCCCTTCAATTCACTAAAAAAATTTCTACTTTTCATCGCATCGTTCTCCAAAATCCGCGAGGTTAAATCAACGTCTCCGCACGCGCGACGAGCTTCGTCTTCACCGGCAACTTAGACCCAGCCCGAGCGAAGGCAGCCGCTGCAACCTCTCTGCTAACACCGGTCATCTCAAACAAGATTCTTCCGGCGCAAACTTCCGCAACCCAGTACTCAGGAGCTCCCTTTCCTGAACCCATTCGAGTTTCAGCCGGCTTTTTCGAAATCGGCTTATCAGGAAAGATCTTAATCCAAACCTTACCGCCACGCTTAACGTAACGGGTCATCGCGCGTCGGGCAGCCTCAATCTGCCTATCCGTAATCCAAGCGCCCTCGAGACTACGTAATCCGAAGTCTCCGAATGCTAAGGTGCAGCCACGATTCTCCTTGCGCTTGATGTGGCGCACCATCTTTTGCTGCTTTCTATGTTTTGTTTTCTTTGGTTGAAGCATGACACTCTCTACCTACATAAAATCATTAAAGCTGAAGAGCCTCGACCGCTTCCTTCTCGCCTTCGCTGAACTTCTCTCCCTTAAAGACCCAAACCTTGATGCCTATCGTGCCGTAGGTCGTGTGCGCCGTACCCGTAGCATAATCGATATCAGCTCGCAATGTATGCAGCGGCACACGCCCCTCACGGTACTTCTCAACGCGCGCAATTTCCGCACCGTTTATTCGCCCACTGATACCAATCTTAATCCCCTCGGCGCCGGATCGTAATGCACGACCCATGGATTCTTTTACAGCACGGCGGAAGCTAATGCGCTTCTCAAGCTGGAAACCGATGTTCTCCGCGATAAGCTGGGCATCAATATCAGGCTTACGTACCTCAATGATGCTGATCCCGACTTCACGTTTTACCAAATCGCGTAGATCGCGCTTCAAATCTTCAATATCCTTGCCCTTTTTCCCGATCACGAGGCCTGGCTTTGCGGTGTGAATATTAATCCTCACACGCGCTGCTGCTCGCTCAATTTCAATTCGCGCTATACCTGCGGCCTGAAGCCGTGCGCGGACGAAGGCTCGAATCTTCAAGTCCTCTCCGATATAACGGGCAAAATCGCGAGTGGCGAACCACTTGGATAGCCATGTTCTTCCCGCGATCCCAAGGCGAAACCCAGTTGGATTAACTTTCTGGCCCATGCTCTTAATTCCTCGTAACTAATTCCAAAATTCAATTAATTGAAGCGTTTTATGCTTTCTCACCTACCACAACCGTCATATGCGAAGAACGCTTGTGGATCTGGTCTGCGCGTCCCTGAGCCCGCGGCATAATCCGCTTCATCGTACGTCCCGCATCGACAAAGATAGCCGATACCCACAGGGCATCGACATCAATCCCGCCCTTCTCTTTGGCATTTGCCACCGCCGACTTGAGCAGCTTCAAGGCCATTGCAGCTCCCTTGTTTGAAGAAAACTGCAGTACCTGAAGTGCCGGCTCAATCTGCATGCCTCTGATCATATCCACCACCAAGCGCAGCTTCTGCGGCGAGATGCGCACGTGCTTCACACTGGCGCGTGCAACTTCTTTCATATGCATCTTAAATTTCGTTGCCATAGCTCTTCATCTCTTTCTACTAAATCACCCTTAAAAGGCCGCTACTATGAGGCCGGAGTCGGTGTCTCTTCCTTCTTGGCTGAAGAATGTGCGTGGAACACTCTCGTCGGAGAGAACTCTCCAAGTTTATGTCCCACCATGTTCTCAGTCACGAAAACTGCGTTAAACTTCCTACCGTTATGCACGGCAAAGGTCAAACCGATCATGTCAGGCGTAACCGTCGAACGTCTGGACCAGGTCTTAATCACACCTTTATGGGCCCCTGAGCGCGCGCGCTCCACCCACTTGAGCAGATGTCCATCAACAAACGGGCCTTTTTTAAGTGAACGTGGCATTGTAACTCCTCTCCAAAAAGAATTTTTTAGTCCTAAACGACTGTCGTAGCTGCAGCTGCTGTCTTACCACGACGGCGCACAATGAACTTCGCGGTGCGTTTCATATTGCGTGTCTTGAATCCCTTCGCTGGCACACCATACGGACTGCACGGGTGCTTACCACCATTCGTACGACCGCCCATGGCATGATCGACTGGGTTCTTCGCAATACCGCGGGTATGCGGGCGAACCCCCAACCAACGACTACGCCCTGCCTTGCCGATATCGATATTGCTATGCTCATGATTGCTTAAGGTGCCGATCGTGGCATAACACTCCTGGAATATCTTTCGCATCTCTCCAGAGGGCATGCGCACGAGAGCGTATTCGCCCTCTTTGGCGATCAGTTCCATCGCCACGCCAGCGCTGCGGGCCAACTGCCCACCACATCCGACCTTAAGCTCAACGTTGTGAATCGGCTCACCCGTCGGGATATTCTTAATCGGCAGAGCATTGCCGGGCTTAATCTCAGCAGCAGGGCCAGCCGATATCTTCTGCCCAACCGTCAACCCCTGAGGCGCCAGAATGTAACGCTTCTCACCGTCAACATAGTGCAGAAGGGCGATTCGCGCCGAGCGATTAGGATCGTACTCGATCGAGACAACGACCGCTGGAATAGCCAGCTTATCACGGCGGACAAAGTCAACGATGCGGTAGCGACGCTTGTGCCCGCCGCCCGTATTACAGTTAGTCTCACGTCCATGACAGTTACGACCGCCACTCTTGCTGTGCTTAGCCAACAACGATTTCTCGGGAGCCTTGCCCTTGGTTATCTCCGAAAACTCCGCGACTGAGTAAAGACGCCGCGAGGGAGTTACTGGTCTAAATTTCTTCAGTGCCATACGCGATAATCCTCTTTCTAAATCCTACAGTCCCTCGACCAACTGAATGCTCTGGCCTTCAGCAAGTACGACATATGCTTTCTTAAAGGCAGCTCGTCGTCCCATGACGCCGGTAGTGCGCTTAGCCTTGCCCTGGTAGTTGACGGTCTTAACCGCATGTACCTTGACTTTAAAAATCCTCTCCACGGCCGCCTTGATCTCCGTCTTTGTTGCGGTAGGTGTGACCTTGAAGACCACCCGAGTCTTCGTCCCGCCGGCGGTTGCAGTTTTCTCGGTAATTACCGGAGCAAGAAGTACACTAAACTCCTTTACTCCTGCACTTCTTTCTAAAGCTTTAATCGACATAATACCTCACCCAATTCTTCTGACCTGTATTCTGTGGCTACTTCTTCTGTATTGCTCGCGCCTCTTAATGCCTACTCGCCCTTGAAGCGTTGCTCTATCGCCCGCACCCCTTCCTTCGTACAAACGAGATAGGTTCGCTTGAGCAGGTCATACACATTCACTCCATTTACCGGCAAGGTCATCACATTAGGGATATTGCCAGCACCACGCCAAACGCCAGCATCCTTGACCGGCATTACCACGGTCAGCTTCTTGGCACTCAAGCCGAGGTTCTTCAGCACAGCAACCATCTCCTTCGTCTTCCCGTTGCCAAGCTTAAGGTCATCAAGAATCACCAATGTGTTCTTTTTCACCTTGTCACTCAGCACCGAGGCCAATGCCTGACGCCGAGTACGCTTTGAAAGTCGAAATTCATGCGAATGGGGATGCGGCCCATGAGCCTTGGCCCCACCAACCCAAAGCGGCGAGGTGTTTGACCCTGCTCTGGCGCGCCCCGTGTGCTTCTGCTTAAACGGTTTACGATTGCCTCCCTTCATCATGCCCTTACTTAGGCATGAATGATTACCGGAGCGAGCTTTCGAACGCTGCCAGCGAACGGTTTCATGAACCACATTTGCTTGAATCTTCGCCCCAAACACCTCGGCATCGAGATCGATTGATCCGACCTCCTTTCCACTCGTGTTGAGCACTTTGTATTTGACTGCTTCCACAGATCGCTCCTTTAACCCTTCAATCAACGCCGCTTCTCGCTACTCGCTGTCTACTATGCTGCTTTCTCTTGCGACTGATAGCCCTTAATCGCCTTGCGTACGACGACGATGCCGCCTTCAGCACCGGGGACTCCCCCGCGCACCAAGATGACATTGTCCTCTGCCCGCACACCAACTATCTTCAAATTTTGTATCGTGGCACTGGCATTACCCATCTGCCCCGGCATGTGCTTGCCCGGGAAAATACGTCCTGGATATTTACGACAGCCCACGGCACCGATATGACGGCGATACTCATGCGTACCTCGCGTCGCCGGCTGGCCCTTGACATGATAACGGCGAACGACACCGGAGAATCCACGACCGATGCTGACACCAGAGATATCAACAAGCTGCCCGTCACTAAAGATATCTGCTACCTTAATCTCCTGTCCCGGAGTGGTCCAGCCTAGACGCTCCACATCACAGCGCATCTCGCGCACATGACTGAATGCTCCCTTTGCGGCCTTGGCCATATGCCCAGTCTCGGCTTTGTTCAACCGCTGTGCCTTTTCAGGCTCAAATCCAAGTTGAACGCCGGAGTAGCCGTGCTTCTCCTTACTCTTCACCTCAAGGATGTAGCATGGTCCCACCTGGATGGCGGTGACCGGCACGCACTCTCCCTCTTTGGTAAAGATCTGCGTCATACCGATCTTCTTACCTAGCAATCCCTCGGGATGTAATCTTTCAGTGCTCATGGTTCCCGTGCTCTGTTTAAACTTACCTACTCAAATAGCTTATTCTAGAAACGTCTGGATTCAATCTCTTCAGATCAATCACGTCCAGCGCTACTGCAGCTTAATCTCCACGTCGATACCCGTCGAAAGCTCAAGCTTTCCCAACTCATCGATGGTCTGCTGTGTGGGCTCAAGAATATCGAGAAGCCGCTTGTGTATTCTCATCTCAAACTGTTCACGCGATTTCTTGTCAACGAACGGAGAACGGTTGACCGTAAATCGCAAGATACGTGTCGGAAGCGGAATTGGCCCCGCCACGCGTCCACCAGTACGCCGTACTGTCTGAACGATCTCCGTTACTGCTGAATCAAGGAGTCTGTGATCATACCCCTTAAGACGAACTCGTATTAATCCACTGCCGATCATCGATTCTTCCTCAGTTTCTAGTAACCAATCAGCTTCCGCTTTTTTCTTTTTCAAGTGGAGACGCGCCACTCTGGCGCGCCCCCGCGGAGCCTTCTACATTCGAACTAAGCGACAACTTCCGTTATCACTCCAGAACCAACAGTCTTGCCGCCTTCACGAATAGCGAAGCGTACCTGCTTCTCCATCGCAATCGGCGAGACAAGTTCAACTTCAATCGTCACATGATCGCCAGGCATAGCCATCTCAATCCCGTCAGGGAGCTTGATGTTGCCGGTCACATCCGTGGTGCGGAAGTAGAACTGCGGACGATACCCGGTGAAGAACGGCTTGTGCCGACCACCTTCTTCCTTCTTCAGGATGTAAGTCTGCGCCTTGAACTTGGTGTGGGGGGTTATGGAACCTGGCTTGGCCAGCACCTGCCCACGTTCCACTTCATCTCTCTTCAAGCCACGCAGCAAGCAACCAACATTGTCGCCAGCCTGACCTTCATCGAGTAACTTGCGAAACATTTCGACGCCAGTAACCACGGTCTTAACCGTATCACGTAAACCGACGATCTCAATTTCCTCACCTACCTTAACAATACCGCGCTCGATTCTTCCCGTCGCCACCGTTCCACGGCCTTCGATCGAGAATACATCTTCAACGGGCATCAAGAAAGGCTTGTCAATATCACGCTGCGGCACCGGGATGTACTCATCGATAGTGGCAAGCAACTTCTTAATCGAAGCCACTCCAATCTCGCTGGCCTCACCTTGCAATGCCTTGAGTGCGCTACCACGAATAATCGGGGTATCATCACCCGGGAAGTCATAAGCATTTAGCAATTCACGAACTTCCATCTCGACAAGGTCGAGGAGCTCTGAATCATCAACCGTGTCAACCTTGTTGAGGAAAACGACGATCTTGGGAACGCCCACCTGGCGAGCAAGCAAGATGTGCTCGCGCGTCTGCGGCATCGGGCCATCAGATGCGCTGACAACAAGAACTGCACCGTCCATCTGCGCTGCACCGGTGATCATGTTCTTAACGTAGTCGGCATGCCCTGGGCAGTCGACGTGCGCATAATGGCGATTAGCCGTTTCGTATTCAACGTGGGCGCTGGCGATAGTAACGGTCTTGGTCTCATCACGCACCGTACCACCCTTGGCTATATCTTTGTATGAGATCGCCGTGGCCATTCCATCCTT
Source organism: uncultured delta proteobacterium (assembly GCA_903922175.1). Classification (GTDB taxonomy): domain Bacteria; phylum Bdellovibrionota_C; class UBA2361; order UBA2361; family CAIXSY01; genus CAIXSY01. The sequence goes on from CAIXSY010000345.1 coordinate 23,494, forward strand.
GCACTGCACCGCAACAATGGCTGCGGTAAGCGTGGTCTTGCCGTGATCGACGTGACCAATGGTCCCTACATTAACGTGTGGCTTTTTACGATCATATTTGGCTTTTGACATAACTTGCTCCGCAATAGTTACAAACTTACAACTTCAAAAACTCTCCAAATACACCTACAACTTACTCTGCTACTTGGTAATGATACTTTCCGCGACATGCGCTGGAACCGGCGCGTAATGATGGTATTCCATCGTATACGTTGCTCGGCCCTGCGAACTTGAGCGCAGATCTGTCGAGTATCCGAACATCTCTGAGAGAGGCACCTCTGCCTTTACCGCTTGCGCGCCAGCACGAGGTTCCATTCCCAAAATTCTTGCACGACGTCGGTTTAAGTCACCGACGATATTGCTCACAAAGTCGTCGGGGCAAACCGCCTCGACCGCCATTATCGGCTCGAGCAACTGCAGCTTCGCGCGTCTACAGGCTTCCTTAACGCACATTGAGCCAGCGATCTTGAACGCAATTTCACTCGAGTCCACGTCATGATACGATCCATAATAGAGCGTGACGCGTAGGTCAATCACCGGAAACCCTGCCAAAATACCACCCTGTAGTGCAGCGACTACGCCGTCCTCAACCGCAGGAATATACTCCTTAGGGATAACACCGCCCTTCACATCATCAACAAACTCAAAGCCCTTACCGGGCGCAAGCGGCTCAATGCGCATCAACACATGACCATATTGACCACGACCACCAGTCTGCTTAGCGTGCTTGTATTCGTGCTCAACTTTACTCAAAATAGTTTCACGGTACGCCACCTGCGGCTTTCCAACCGTCGTGCTCACGCCGAACTCACGAAACAGACGCTGCTGTACAATATCAAGGTGAAGCTCACCCATTCCGCTGATGATCGTCTGGCCTGACTCCTGGTCGGTGCGAATACGCAACGACGGATCCTCTTTGCCCAGCTTCATCAAACTGACACCCATCTTCTGCTCATCAGCCTTGGTCTTGGGCTCTATAGCCACGCTAATAACCGGTTCTGGAGCATAGATACTTTCGAGTAGGATTGGCTGGTCGGGATCGCACAACGTATCGCCGGTTATGGTCTCTTTAAGTCCAACCGCAGCGCCAATATCCCCTGCCGATATCTCCTTCACCTCTTCGCGCTTATCCGCGTGCATACGCAAGATGCGTCCAACTCGCTCACGTCGATCACGTGTCGCGTTAAGAACAGTTGATCCCGGCTGCAGAGTGCCTGAATAAACACGAAAGAACGTTAACACACCGACATAAGGGTCGGTAATAATCTTAAAAGCTAGCGCTGCGAACGGAGCGCTCGGATCAGTAGGTCGCGAGATCTCTATCACCTCGCCCTTCTTCGCATTTGGATCCGTTCCCTTAATAGCCTCGACATCAAGCGGTGATGGCAAATAATCGAGTACACAATCGAGAAGCGGCTGAACACCCTTGTTCTTAAAGGCACTGCCACAGATCACCGGGAAGAACTCCATCTTCAGAGTTGCCCGACGAATTGCCCCCTTGAGATCCTCTTCGCTAATAGTGGTCCCTTCGAGATACTGATCCATCAATGCTTCATCTTTCTCGGCGACCTGAGAGATGAGCTCTTCACGCGCTGCCGTGGCGGCGTCGATCATATTTGCTGGAATATCTTTGATCTCGAACTCTGTCCCCTTGTTCTCTTCATGGTAATAGATAGCCTTCATGAGCACGAGATCTACGATGCCGCAGAACTCCGACTCAACGCCGATCGGCAACTGAAGTGGTGCGGCGTGCGCACCGAGACGCTCACGAATCGACTTCAAGCAGAAGTCGAAATTAGCGCCCATGCGATCCATCTTATTAACGAAACAGAAGCGAGGAACTTTGAATTTATTGGCTTGGCGCCAAACGGTCTCCGATTGTGGCTCAACCCCACTCACGCCATCGAAGACGGTAACCGCGCCGTCAAGCACGCGCAAACTGCGCTCTACCTCAATTGTAAAATCAACATGCCCTGGAGTATCAATGATGTTTATCTGATGCTCGGGCTTGTCACGGTTGGAACCAACCCACAAACAAGTCGTCGCTGCCGAGGTGATCGTGATGCCGCGCTCCTGCTCCAGCTCCATGTAATCCATGGTAGCCGCGCCGTCGTGTACTTCACCGATCTTATAGTTAATACCTGTGTAGTAAAGGATACGCTCCGTCGTCGTCGTCTTACCGGCGTCGATATGCGCCATGATGCCGATATTACGTACTTTACTTAACTCAACCTTTGGCACGTTCCACGATCCTCAAAATTATTACCACTTAAAATGAGCAAATGCCTTGTTGGCCTCGGCCATTCTGTGTGTGTCTTCCCTCTTCTTCACGGCTCCGCCCCTGTTCTGAGCAGCATCCAAAATCTCCGAGGCAAGCTTGTTAGCGATACCACGATCCCCGCGCTCAATCGCACAACCCACTATCCAGCGGATACCGAGTGCCTGTGAACGATCCGAGCGAACCTCCGTCGGCACCTGATAAGTGGCACCACCGACACGGCGCGAACGCACCTCAACCAGCGGACGCACGTTCTCGAGGGCCTTGCGATAGGTCTCAATCGGATTAACGCTTAATTTCTGCTCGACAATGTCGAGGGCATCATAGAATGCACTCTCGGCAATTGACTTCTTACCCTGACGGCAGATCGTATTAACCGTCTGCGCCACAACGACCTCTTTGTATTTTGGGTCGGGAACGATCTTGCGTGTAAAGTCTCTCTTCTTCCTAGGCATGGCTGCTCTCCGCTAAAAAAACGCTTACTTACTTAGGCCTCTTGGCGCCGTACTTCGAACGGCTCTGCTTACGATCAGCCACACCATGGGCTTCAAGCTTACCGCGAATAATGTGGTAACGTACGCCTGGCAAATCCTTAACACGGCCACCGCGAATAAGAACGACTGAATGCTCCTGCAAGTTATGCCCGACACCGGGGATGTAACTCGTCACCTCCATTCCGGTGGTGAGACGCACGCGCGCCACCTTCCGGAGAGCGGAGTTCGGCTTTTTCGGAGTCATCGTATAAACGCGCGTGCAAACACCGCGACGCTGCGGACAACCGACAAGAGCCGGAGACTTACTCTTCACGCGCTTTGCGCTACGAGCCTTACGAACAAGCTGATTAATTGTTGGCATATAAACGCTACAATCTTTTAAAAAAACGGACTTAAAAAATCCGCACTCGATCAACGCTCTTCGGCATCTCAACCAACACCAGCGAACATCGACACCCTCGCCTCTCCATCTGTGCCAGCTCTGCAGCCAACACACACTTCGGCAACGACCTCTCGCGTCACTCGAGTACTTACGACACTAACTTGCTGCATTTTCCCGGCCAAGGTTTCCGATGAGCAGAGAGCGAAGTAACTTTTCTTCACCCCCCTGCACCGCACTTTGGGCAGCTGTCTCTTACGTAGAAAATCGCCGAGATGATTACCTTTCCGGGTCAGAGGCCTTGCATCTTCTAAACGTTTTCGCCTTGCGTCACCCTACGGCTCAAACAAGACAAACTCTTTTTGCCATCTTGCTGCTTCAACAAGCTTAAACAAACGCAACAAAGAGATACTTCCGTTTAGCAAATCTTCGTAAAAAACGGTGCCCATTGGTATCATGCAGCAGCGCTGCATGTCAACGCGGCGGAGAGGTTTTTTCGACATTTCGGGGGCTTACCACAGCTCCGCACTGCGTGCGGAGCTAGTCCCCCTGCGGGGCGCGGAGGGAAAAACACTAAGGTTTGATGAGAGCTCTGAGTAGAATAAGTCGCTGGTTTGGGTATTGCGGACGTGCTGAGTTTTGGTTGTGAAATACTGGTTCTGATTGCCAACTGGCTGATATTATTGTGTTTAAGGATCGGGGCTAGAGTTGGAGTGTAATTGTTCATTAAGTGTGGGGAACCCTTTACCCTAGGCTTGGTTTTGGTCCTGGCTTCGACGTGAGCTCAGCCGAACGTTCCCAAATCCTGGTCATTGTCAATTGGTCGTATCCATTCAGTACTGTTGGCACTTTACGCTGTGGGTTTCACACGGAGAGCACAGAGGTCTCACGGAGTTCCACGGGAGGCTGCGTGGTGGGGCCTGGCACTATCCCCTCCGTGTAACCCCGTGAGACCTCCGGTGGATCTCCGTGTGAAACATGGCGTTGATTGAACCGATTCGCGCGGAAGCGACTAGTGCCACCCGCCTGCTATCTGCCCTCTGCCAGCCGCTTTCAGAGATCTGCTATCGGCTTTCTGCTGACTGCATCCGATGCGGCTGCAGCTCCCGGCCTTAGCAGGCCCTACTTTGCCGCTGCCCCGTGCCTTTTGTCAGGGACCGAATCACCCCCACCCTTCAGTGACTCCAGAAAGCGCCTTGCCTCGCCATCAAATGGTGAGAGCTTAAGGTAGTTTTGCAGCTCTTGCACAGCCAGCTGTTCGCGCCCAGAGTTCGCGTAAACAATGGCCAAGTTGTAATAGGCGTCGGCCATAGTCGGATCGTCTTTTTTGTATCTCTCAAAAATCTGCCCTGCTTCGGCGTACTGCTTGGCATCAAGGAGCGACACGCCACGATCGAACTCCCGTAGCTGCATGTAATATTATGCGGCAAGCTTCGTAGGCGAAAACGAAGGTGTTGTTTTGCAGCCCAAGGAATAAAGAATCCTGAGTAGAAAATCCGTCGTCACTCCAAGGGTATGACCATTTAGAATAGCGGTAATTCTTGTACGTGAGGCTTTAGCCTTGCGGGCAACGTCTGCGTGCGTAAGAGCCTTGCTCTTCACCAAATCTACGATCTTCTTATTAAGACGCGCCCTAAACTCCATGGCAATGGCATCCTCTTTGTCGAGCCCTAACACTTCAGCAAGTTCGAACGCGTTACGGGCGGTGATTGATATTTTACGTTTCTTCATAGCCGAGCATCTCCTTCAATCTTTTTCGCCCAAGCCCGATTTCACCTGGAGGCGTCTTCTGAGTCTTCTTTGTAAAGGCATGAAAGATCAAAATTCCTCTTTCGGATTTTGTGTAATAAAACACCCGCTGAATCCCACTCTCATCCCGGAAACGTAATTCATGAGCACCTTGAAAAACATCAGGCATTGGCCGAGAAATTGGAAAACCTAGCTTCATCCCAAGCTGTAGCTTAATCAAAGCAGAGCCAAGCTCTGCTCGAACTGCCTTCGAGAACTCACGAATTACGACGCGAGCAAGTCTATGAATATCGACGTCTTTCACTATTTATAATGTCTCCGATTGGAGACATTTTGTCAAGAAATACTTACTATGCATATCTTCTAACTTTTGCTCCCGCATTCTAGAGGACCGCGAGATTTCCCCCACCCAGAGCTACCAACTCGCCATCGGGACTGCACAGATGCCAGGACTCATACCCGCAGGAATCGGTGAACAGCTCCAACCTTGCGCCGTTCTCGAAGATTACCACAAGATCCCCTGAACCAACCGCCACCTCAGCTTTTTTTACCACAGTTTTTTCAAGAAGCCGAAGACTCTCGGCACAGGAATCAACGGGAGCCTCCCGTCCAAATAATTGAGCATGGTCTTTCCCTGTCACCGCAACGGCGCCATTAACGACGATTCGCCACGGGCACTCAACCCTCAGCGAACTACGTCCGGAAAACGCAAAGGTCCACGTCGTTTTCTCAAATTGCACGACTGACTCAAGACGATGGTTGGCTAACGAATTGAGAAGATCTTCTGGACTTTTCATGTGTCTATCCTTTTGCAGCCAATTCATTGAAAACTAGCAGATCCGCGACCTGTCCTGAGCGAAGTCGAAGGAAGCGGCTCTGCTTCTTAGAGCCGCACCTGCATCGGTCGCAACGTGCGCTGAAAAGGATCGAGCACAAAGCCCAGATTTTCTAAGGTCACCGCCCCCAAGAGCGGCTCATCATCGCCCTGCTGCCCCAATACCACCGGCGTACAGCCCTCGATCCCGTTAAGCCGTATACCGCAGTCGCTCACACCACGCTCCAAACGCGTGCCATCCGCAAGAACCACGCCCATGGTCCTCCGCGGAGACAACCCCAGCTTCTTCCACACACATTCAGGCAACAGTGAATACGATGCCCCACTATCCACGAGAAAGTGAATCGTCTTTAGCTCCTCAGCGCCTGCGAATAAATCGGCGACAATATAGGTCAATCCCATGGCATTTCCTCAGCTTAGCTTCAAACACTCTATCATCTATCGGGATTTTCGGAAGAAAGTTTCGCACTGCGTGCGAAACTAGCCCCCTGCGGGGTGCGGACGGAAGGACACTAATGTTTGGGGGAAACTCTGAGTGAGAGGAATCGTGGCTCTTGGATACGACTACCGAGTTGCGACTCTCAATGCCGCTTAGGGCGCTCGCAGTCCCTCTGCCCTTCACGCTACTGGCCGTGAATAAAAAAATAACATTGATAAGTCAATGACTTAGTATAATCTACTCATAGCCGAAGGAATACCGGCGACCTTAGTTTATCTCCAGTGGGTGGGGTAGATATATATCTTCCTGCCCGGTTTTAAGCGCTATGGAATTATGAAGAGTAGCAAAAAGCCCCTACCAAATCAGTTTACCATTTATGAAACGCGTACGAATCTTTCTCGTCTCCTAAAGCGGGTCGAGAATGGTGAAGAACTTTTTATCGCCAACGGCAAGCGTGTCGTGGCCAAGCTTGTGCCAGCGGCACCAGCACCGCAACCGCGCAAGCCAGGCAGTGCCCAAGGAGCGTTTAAGATGCAGGACAATTTTGATGCTCCGTTGCCGGATGATCTAGCAGGCTACTTCAAATGAGTGCTGTTAACATTTGATCTGCAATGATAAGGTGGATCCCACTTGGAATTGTAGCGCTGCTCTCGAAGATATTCCAACCGATCGGACTTTACCGAAAAAATAATCGTCCTATGTAACGCCGGATAGACCTGCCCTTCGAAAACTATAACGGCGACCTCGTAATAACCGTCGTTGTTTATGTCATGTGCGGGGATCTTTGCTCGTTTAATAGGAGTAAAATATGCATAACTCCATATGCGACCGAAGTCATGTTCCATAGTTTTAGACCAAATCACTTGACCATCTTTTATGAGAGAAAGTTCATGCTGATCATCGCCGACTCTGCTTAGTGTGGTTCGATAACCATTTGGCAAAATAATCTGATCGTCTGAAAAAAAAGTCACCCCACGTTCCGCCTGGGCGATGGGGAGCAAGGTCAAATACAAAAATATCGCCACGCATAACCGATAGCTACTTAGACTGCGTATAAAGCTTAATAATCTTTGCTGCATAGGCATCTCCATCCTTCGACCAGCCGCAGGTAGCTATTTCGCAGCTCCCTAATATTATCCTTATGAGGAGCGCCTTCCAAAGCTTGAAGCTCCGAAGCTACCTTGCACCAGAAGTTTCACAGCTTCACGTCCGTTTCGGAGGCTTTCTTATTGGCCACCCACGGCATATCACTGCCAAGTTGTAGTAGCCTCTTCTCCTGCAGAAATTGAACGAGAGCATTAAACCTACTTCGTAAACTTACGATGGGGCCAACTAAACCGAAAAATAAAGCCATTAAACGGTGAGCTAACCCACTGGAGTATCTGAATTTGTTTGAACTTGAACTGGAACCGCTCCTGATTCCTGCTCCTGCTCCTGCGCCTAATCCTTAAAATAAAAGAAACTCGAAGCAACTTTTGAATAAAAATACCGAAA
>CAIXSY010000346.1 GCA_903922175.1 uncultured delta proteobacterium
GGGGAAGCGCAAGCCGGGAGCGGCGCAGGAGTCCCGGCCGCCCGTGCTCCGTGAGCAAAGGATGGCGCGGTGGAGGTGACTCGAACACCCGACCGGCGGTTTAGAAAACCGCTGCTCTATCCAGCTGAGCTACCACCGCATCAACCACTTATGTAACTATTGAACTTCTCGATATAACCTAATTGCCATTTCATTGACAGATACGCGAATGTTTGCGAATATCGGGGCATGCGAAAGCCAATTCCGAAAATCGTAAGGTATCACGGCTCTGACACGTCGAAGTTCGTTGTGGAGGGTTTGCGCGTTAATGGCAAGCGGACCCGAAAGTTCTTCCCGACACGCCGGGCCGCAGCCACATGGCTTAGGAAAACCAGCGCGCGGATGCTCAAGGAGGGTGAAGGCTCCATCCACATGCCGGAGCAACTGAGGGTCGAAGCCGTTTCCTGTGCCGAGCGATTGAAACCCTATGGGCAGTCCCTAACCGCCGCTACAGAACACTTCCTTGCCCACCTGGCAGCCGTGCAGCGGTCCTGCACCGTCTCAGTGCTCGTTGCTGAGTTCTTGGTTTCAAAAAGGCAGGACGGTGCTTCGCCAAGATATCTGAAAGACCTCACCGATCGCCTGCGCAGATTTGCGGATGACTGCGGGACTAGACTGGCGGCAGAAGTAATGCCCAGCGAGATAGACGATTGGCTTCGCAGTCTAGAGGTTGCCGCGCAGACCCGGAACAATTTCAGGACAGTGCTGCGGACTATTTTCGAGTATGCTGTGCTACGGGGCTATGCCCGCGAGAACCCAACGACTAAGACCGCCAAGGCCAAGGTCGTGCGCGGCGCGCCAGCGATCTTCACTCCAGAGCAGATGCGCACGGTGCTGGAGAACACGCCCCGAGAGTATATCCCCTATGTGGCAATTGGTGCATTTGCAGGGCTGCGGACCGCCGAGATCGAGCGACTAGACTGGTCGGAGATCGATCTAGTGCAGAAGTTGGTACATGTGAAGGCCGAGAAAGCTAAGAGCGCACAGCGCCGGCTGGTCTCCATTAGCGATTACCTTGCAGCATGGCTCGCGCCGCACGCTAAGAAGTCGGGACAAGTTGCCATTCTCGTGCGCACCCAGAGGAAAAAGATCTGTAAGGCCGTAAAGATGCAGTGGCCAGCAAATGGCCTGCGGCACTCCTTCGCGTCTTATCACCTAGCCCAGCATAAGAATGCTGCCGCGACAGCTGCTGAGCTGGGGCACACCTCCCCCGTAATGCTCTACAAGCACTACCGTGAGTTGGTGAAACCGGAGGCTGCGGCCCGTTGGTGGCAGATCTCGCCTCCTGCGGACTACGGCAACGTGATCGCATTCCAGAAGGAGGTGGCCAATGCCTAAGCGATTTCAACTCGCACCGACTGCTGGAGGAACCGGTGAACCAGAGTATGACGATGAGTTCAGCCTCACTAGGGAGCAAAGAGGGCTAGCTGCGCAGTCAGCAGACCTCGCGAAGCAGAAAGCTGGTCGTGATCCAGCTGAAAATGAGAAACAGACAAGGGCAGCTAGAAAGCTTTTCGACTCGGCACTGCTCTTAACTAGGTATCTGGAAAGCATTCTAGTCTCTAGGCCCGATATAATTAGGGCAATTTCAAAGGAATACTCTCACTTCCCTGTCGCGCTACCGGGAGCAAAAGGCGGTGGGGCAAAAACAATCTTAGCTGCCGTCCATGCCCTACCGATAGGAGAGAACGGCCCTTTCAAAATAAGCCAGGGACGTCAAAAGTCAGATGCAAAGCGTGAAGCGATACTGCTAGCGTGGAGGCGAATCACGAGCAAAAAGCCCGACTCCCCTCCGATTAGCCGGAAGAACTCTCGTTTTTGGGCCAAGGAAGTCATCTCCCAAATGCGCACGTTAGAAGCAGGTGGGCATAAGGTGAAACCTGCTATTTTTTCAGCGGACCCATCGGCCAAAACAGGAACAAGAAAGCGGAAAAAAGTAGAGCGTTTGAAGGACCTCTTCGAAGTTAAGCGTATACGTAAAGTAACTGGCGCATCGCTGGATATACAGTATTCGACTGATAATGAACTTGATCCGATTAAGGCGACCAAGTTCCAGGAACGCATGAAAAAAGCGGAGGAAACTAAGACTAACCAAGGCGACAAGGACGAGGCTTTGGTAGATTGCTATGACAAGCGCATACGCTCGATGCTAAAATAATTGTCCCCCGAATACCCCACTAGAATTAGGGGTACGAACGTTCGCAGACAGATATGAATAAATCGATTTCTTGGGCGGTATGCCAAAGCAGCGCCAAATACCATCCAATGACACAGCAGTTATTGAACCCCGGAAGTTCTTAACTCTACGCGAAGCATCGCAGGAAATCTTCGCGACCCGCCGCTTCCTAGAGAAGCGCATCGCCGACGGAGAACTCTCTGTCTTCCGCCCCAGCAAGCGTCTCGTGCGGATTCAACGCTCCGAGTTTAACCGATGGGTTGAGAGCTTCACCTCCCGTAAAGGA
>CAIXSY010000347.1 GCA_903922175.1 uncultured delta proteobacterium
CGGCGGCGGCGCCTGCCGTCAGCTTTGTCCTGCTGGGGGCAATTTATTAATTTCTTGCCGCTTTTCGTTCTCCAGAAAAGTAGCTTTTCGAAAACAGGGTCTTTCCGGACAGGCTCTATTTAATCGTGGTGCTTGCCCTAAGCACAGGTATGCGAAAGAGCGAGATTCTGCACATCAAGTGGCCCGATGTAGACCTCGAAAAAGGTACTCTTATTCTCTATAAGACCAAGAATAATGAGATTCGTCGTGTAGCCCTACGCGGGCTTGCGCTTGAACTGTTTCGGCAACATGGGAAGGTTCGTCGTCTTGACACGGATTTTGTGTTCCCCAGTGAGATAAGCAGCAAGACCGGCGAACCATTTGATAGTACGAAGGCGTGGGAGGACGCCCGTCGTCGGGCAAAGATCGAGGACTTCGTTTTTCATGACCTTCGTCACAGCTGTGCCAGTTACCTCGCCATGGGCGGCGCGTCACTGCTAGAGATCGCCGAGGTGCTGGGGCATAAGACTTTGGAGATGGTGAAGCGCTATTCTCATCTCGCTGAGAGCCATACGGCGGGAGTTGTGGAGAAGATGAACCAAAGAATCTTCGGCGGATAGGCGGTAATTACCTGGAATCTCTAAAGATCTAATTTACATCTAAATTTAGTAAAAATAGATGTATTTTTAAAGGAAGTAGGTATAATAAGGGCATGGCTAAATTCGTTACCCAGAAACTAAAAGAGGCGATGAGACCTGGTCGCGTCTATCGTGCACAGGAGCTCAGGACTCTCTCGAACAACCTTGCTCGCGACCTAAAGAAGCTAGTCGAGTGCAAGGAGTTGGTTCGAGCTGCGCCGGGTCTTTACTACCGGCCGGTGATGACGAAGGTCGGTCCGCTCCCGGCATCAGCGGAGGAGCTTGTCCGGGCATTCCTAAGCGATGAAGACTTCCTTCTAACTGCATTGGATGACTACAACCCACTAGGACTTGGCCTTACACAGCTCTACAACGAGACTATCGTCTACAATCGGAAGCGGCACGGCCGTTTTGTCTTAGATGGAAGGCAGTTCTCGTTTCGCAGGCCAAGAAATTTTCCACGCAATCTCACCAAAGAGTACTTGTATATTGAGGCTTTAAATAACCGCAAGGAGCTGCTTGAAGATACTAGTCGGTTTGAGTTGCGCCTTGCCGAACAAGCCAAAGCTTTAGACGGGAAAGAGCTTCTGCGGGCAGCCAATAGTTATGGAAAAGTAGCGACGAAAAGATTTCTTGAAAAGGTGGTGCGCTAATGGGTAAAAAAAGATTTATACATGAGCTGCCAGAATGCGGGATTCTGATTGAGCAAGTAGCCCAAACTAGGCGGCTTCGTCCCCAAATGGTCGAGAAAGATTACTGGCTGATGCACTCGCTTTGGGGGCTGCAGCACCAGAAGTTCAGCTTCGAGCTAAAAGGGGGCACGTCGCTGTCGAAGGGGTTTGGGATTATTGATCGTTTTTCGGAGGACATCGATATTAAGATTGAGCCGCCGGCCGCATTCAAGGTGAAGGTTGGGAAGAACCAGGATAGCCCGAGCCATATTGCAGGCCGCGTTGCCTTCTATGACTGGCTCTCTAAAGAGATTACCATGCCCGGCATAAGCACCGAGCGGGATCGGGAATTCGACGATAAGAAGGGCCGCAATGGCGGCATCCGGCTTAACTACGAAAGCCGCTATCCGATGCTCGAAGGCCTTAAAACCTTTGTGCTGCTCGAGGCTGGTTTCGCCGTAACCACTCCCAACGAGAAAAGGACGATCTCTTCGTGGTTGTATGATGCTGCGATCGCAGTCGGGCTCGAGGTGCAGGATAACAGGGCGGTTGCTGTGCCTTGTTATCTTCCGGGCTTTACCTTGATTGAGAAACTCGCGGCGATATCCGGGAAGTTTCAGCAGGAGCAAGAAGGAAAGCTCATGCCGGTCAATTTCATTCGGCACTACTACGACGTGTACCAGTTGCTGGGACAAAAAAATGTCCAAGAGTTTATCGGCACATCGGCCTATCGCGAGCACAAGTCCAGTCGTTTCCGGAAGGCGGATCAGCAGAATCTGAGCAGGAATGAGGCCTTTGTCCTTGAGGATGCAAAAACGCGTGAGGGGTACTCGCGGGAATACGAGCGCATGCGAGTATTGTGTTACGGGATATTCCCCAGTTTTGACTCGATCGTTGAGCGCATACATGAGCATCTGACGGAGCTCTAGTCGGGATATCTCCCGCGTAAGTTGGCATATTAGTGCATCGTTTCGGGAGAAGGGGACGTTACTTCGACTGCTATCGCCACTCGCTATCGTGGATCGTCGGGCTCCTCTCCCTGGGAGTCGTGGTTTATTTCCTTGTTCCGAGGTTCATTTATTGGCTTGGGGTGAACGCGATCGATCTTGGGTCTGTGCGCCCTGAAGAAGAGCCAGAAGGGACAGGCGAGCAGGCAATGATGTCTGCCCCAGATGAGGAGCCCGCCGACCCTTACTCTACTCTCGGCGTAGAGCCTGGAGTGTCCAAGGCAGAACTTCGCGCACACTACCACGAACAACTAAAGCTCTATTACCCCGACAAAGTGGCGCACCTAGGTTCTGGTCTGAGGGCAGCGGCACATGAGCGGACGCTTAAAATTAAGCAGGCTTTTGAGAGGATTTCTTCAACTTAGAGGAAACATTACAGGTTTTTCGTCGATAAATAAGTAAATAAAGGCTTAACAATTATATGTAACTGAGTTACAATGGGAAATACAAGGCATCCTAAGGTAAGTAATCTCCTGGAGCAGGCGCGAAGCTGTATCGACTCAGGGAGGTATTTGGATACTGCGCACTCTTCGGAACGTGGTGGGCAGCGGTTTATAAGCCGCCCTGAAATTCTGTATGTCTTACGGCATGGTTATCATGAAAAACGCAAGGACCAGTACAACACGCACTATTGCACTTGGGACTACGCCATTCGGGGAAGGACTGTCGATGGCCGAGAGCTTCATGTTGTTGTTGCATTCGATGATAACGGGATGCTGATTATAACCGCTATTGACCTAGAGGCTTAGTATGGAAAAGAAAATTGTCGCCCAGCATATCGATAAAGGATTCGGGTTCCCGATAGTGCTTGAAAACGTCCCGATGGTAAAGGTGCGTGGGGAATGGACCCCGTATATCAACTATAATAATCTGGCACGCGAGGTGTTACGCAGTTTAATCGAGCTTGATGGGCGGCTGACAGGCAACCAAGTAAAGTTTGTTCGGACTCACTTTGAGATGACGCTCCAGGCTTTCGCCGAGCGATTCAACGTAAGCCACCCTGCGGTAATGAAGTGGGAACGGGCCAAGGATAGGCTGACCGGCATGAACTGGGGGACGGAGAAGGATATTAGGTTGTTTACAGCCAAGGCGCTTGAGGGTGCAGCAGACGATTTCTTAGCGCTCTATGGCCAATTGGAGACCGTAAGCGAACTCAAGCCTGCAAAGGTGACTTTGGATGCTGAGCGGGTAGTCGCGTAATAATGGTGGCGTTGAGGCGCCATGATTTCAGATTACTATTGAGGTGTGGGTAGAGTGGGACGACGGGATGGCTATACCAAAAAAAGGACCAATGCTCCATTCCTGCTCCATTCGACTTTAAGTGCGCTGGAGTCCCGAGCTTTGACTCGATTCTTGCGCGTATTCGTGAGCATTTAACAAAGCTGTAGTATCGATAGCTCCCGTGTAAGTTGGCATATTCGTGCTATTTTGTGAGACCATTATTGTGTGCTTGTTCCCGAGCGGGTGAATTGTTCCTGTGTTTCGCGATGTTGCCCCGTAGGTTGAAATCCTGGGCGGGACTGCTATATCGTCTTAATTATTCGATGGTGGTAAGGTGTCCGTGGGTGAAAGGAAAGTATGTTTCTATTCCCAACATTACAAGAGATCGAGGCGCTTGAAGCGGCATGGCGCGAGCAGCGCGTCTGGGCTCGCACTGCGGCAGATCGGGAGGATAACGAGCAGTTCGTTACCTTCAAGGCGCCCGATGGGCGCATGGTCGATGAAACTGATTATTACAATTTGGTGAGCTATAAGAATTTCCGTTATGCGGCGGATGCAGTATGTGAGGAACTGTCTAAGTTGCCTCGCGTATCCCGTGTGATGCTTTTCGGATCAGTAGCTCAGCCTCTTGTAAAAGAGCTCCCTTTGATGCGCCACTATCGACGGGCGGGCAGAGAAGTTTGGCATCATTGTAAAGATGTGGACCTGGCAGTTTGGCTAGATGATTTAGGTGACCTTCGTGCGCTCCAGCTCGCAAGAAGCAGGGGGTTAAATAAATTGTTAGCAGCGGGCCGTGGTAGTGTGGCTCACCACCAGGTTGAGCTATTTTTATTCCTGACCGGCTCAGATCAATATCGTGGTCGTTTATGTAGCTTTAAGACATGTCCGAAGCAGGGCAAGGTCGAGTGTGCTGTCGCGGGCTGTGGAGAGGTTCGACTGTTACGGCAGCATCATGAATTTCGATTCCGGGATGATGCTCTTGCCGAGGGACGAGTTGTCGAGCTGTACCGTCGTGCTACCTAACCTGCCCTGAGCCTGTCGAAGGGCCGGGGGCGCCAATGGTAGCAGGCTTTTACATGGAACAGGTGCAGAAGGTGTGTTACAGTTCGGCTGACAAGATAAGTACGGTATCCTTGCCAAATAAAATCGGGCGGAGATACGCATGAGTGAAAAACATGAGTGAAAAAAACGTCATCATCACGAAGATTCCGATCTATGCCGAAGGAAGCGAAGGTCAACGCCAGGTTGTGAGCCGCCTCATTAAAAAGAAGGGGGAGCTGGCAACGATCTGCGTAGACCCCATAAATTACCTTGCCTATAGTGAAGTAATCGATGATATGCACTATGAAAAGGCAATAACGGGTATCCTATGATAGAAAAGCTCGATGCACTTATTGAGGAATTCGACCATGCCTTGGGCGAGGCACGATCGGCAGCTGACGTAGCCAATGTGAAGGCGCAGTTTTTGGGGAAGAAAGGTGTTCTTGCCTCGATGGTTGATTTATCTTGCGTCGCCTTGTATTATTTAGAGGCGGGATTGATCCCTTCTTGGTTTCCTCAAAGGAGAAAATTAAATGCATAACAAGATACTTTTTATCGTTTTGGTTTCGGCTTTTCTTCTGCCGGTGGTTTCTTCTGCAGGTGATTCTGTGTACCAACAGTGCCAGAAGGCGTGCGCGGGCGATGGTCTGAGCTGCGTGAACAAGTGCTTGGCGTCGCAGAATGCTGCTAACGGCAATGCGCCGGTTGATACCCAAGTCGTTGTTGGCGATGGAGAGGTTGCAGATTCTGAACGAGCGGCTGATGCTCGTGAGCGTATCGCGAATGAGGGTGAGGCGGCTGTTGAACGGGAGCCAGTACGGGAGCGGGGCTTTCGAAGACGCTAGACCCAATGACTTTGTATTGGCGCTTCCTGCCATTATGCTGATATGAAATCAAGAACAAGCACAGTCAAGGTTCGGCGTGCGAGTGAGCGTGGCCATGCCAACCATGGATGGCTCGACTCGTATCATACGTTTTCCTTCGCCGACTATTACGATCCCGCACACATGGGCTTTCGTACGCTGCGCGTGATCAATGATGATCACGTGGCCCCGGGGCAGGGGTTTCCCACACACCCGCATCGCGACATGGAGATTTTTAGCTATGTCTTAGAAGGCACCATTGAGCACAAAGACAGTATGGGTAATGGGAGGCAGCTCAAGCCAGGTCAGATTCAGCTGATGAGTGCGGGGCGGGGGGTGACTCACAGTGAGTTCAACCCATCGCCAAGCGCGCCGCTTCACCTCCTCCAGATCTGGATTGAGCCGCACAAACGAGCCCTGACACCGAGTTACACGGAGTGGTCGCCGAGCCCCGAGCAGGCCCAAGCTGCGCAGGTGTTGGTGATCTCGGCCGATGGCCGCGATGGGTCGGCGACTATTCATCAGGATGCAGATGTCTATCGTATTCGGCTAAAGCCCGGGGAGTCGGTGACGCATGAGCTTCGCCCCGGACGTGGCGCATGGCTGCATGTGGCGCAAGGTTCAATCACTCTCGACGGTGTGCCGTTGGTGAGCGGTGATGGCGCGAGCACCGAGGAGTCCGGGCTTCTGACACTTGCCGCTACTGAGCAATGCGAAGCAATACTGTTTGATCTTAAATAACAGTATCTAGAGCCTGTCCGGAAAGACCCTGTTTTCGAAAAGCTACTTTCCTTGAGGTGAAAATAGGCAAGAAATTAATAAAATCACCCGCGACGGGACGAAACAGACGGCAGCAGAGGCCGCCGCGGTCAGTTTTTCAAGTGA
>CAIXSY010000348.1 GCA_903922175.1 uncultured delta proteobacterium
CCTACGCACGAGTGCGTAGGACGAACAAAAGTTCTTGGCCGATTCGCTTGTTACAATAAAATTGCAAAAGGGCGGGGTACGCGGGGTAGTAATCTTCAATCTTGAAATCGGGCAGGATAGCTTAAGAATCGATTGCAGGCTAAACTATGCACAACAGGTGTTGCTTAGTTCATTTGCAAATCTAACGAGTCGACGTTTTACGTCCGTCAGCGTTAGGCGATGAAGAGGCGAGCAGTTACAAAAAACTTTCCGCCCGAGGTCCTAGAAGGTGGCAAAATCCTTACCCACCGCAGTG
This sequence comes from uncultured delta proteobacterium, assembly GCA_903922175.1. GTDB lineage: Bacteria > Bdellovibrionota_C > UBA2361 > UBA2361 > CAIXSY01 > CAIXSY01. The sequence continues at coordinate 296 of CAIXSY010000348.1, forward strand.
GTGAAGTAGGTAATCCCGCCTTCGCGCCTAAGGAGCCCACCCCGCACCACAAACATGCGGTCCATGCGCGGGTCGCCCTCTCCTAGGGGGAAAATATACATACCACCACGGCGACAGGACCAGGGGAACGATTGTACACGGGAATAGAAATTATAGATCTTGGTGAACTCCTGCCCACCTCGATCCATCACTCGGAAAAGATATTGACCCCGCGCATTCTGTCCACGCATAAAGAAATATCGCAGCCCTGTCCGATCCGCATGGCGCGGCTTACGGTCTCGTAGTCGCATTCCGTCGCGATAGATTTCGATATGGTCGACATCCGCCCCTTCGACCGTCCCGACAAGGTGCAAATAGGCCCTCCCATTGGCGAGAAACTTACCCTGATAGTTACCTGGCTGCTGGACACGCACTGAGACCACTCGAAGGTTGGGATTAAACGGCTTCTGGCGAAACCCCTTCATGCGCAGCAATGTGCTCTGGGCAAACGCTGGTCCAAGCGTAATCCGAGTCCAGCTATTATAGTCAGCAGAGGGGACTTTTTCCTTTAACATGGCGTCCGTTACGGCAGCATCGAGCTGTTCTAGAAATCGAAACGCCTTACCAGCCTCCATATTGTTCTCGGCGTTGCTAAGGACGTACTTAATACCACCTGCATAGGCATAGAGCGCTTGACCAGACTCCCGGTAACGGCTGGGCAACCCCTTTGCCAGCGCCACCGCCTGCTCTGAAGCCGTTCGTAGGCTGGCCAAGGAATCCTTACTCTTTAGACGGCGCCAGGTGACACCATCATCAAGGGCCTCGACCATTCCAGCTTTTGTAGAACTGCCAACCGACCTCTTGGCGGATTGCTCCATTCCACGTGGAACTGAGTATTGCTGTGACTGTCGTAGCTCAACAGGCGAAGTGCCCTTCTCTGTCTTAAAATAACTCACCACACGATTAAGAAAACTTTCCGCCGCTGGAGCTTCTACCTTGGTAACTTCTGCCGCAGCCGCTGGCAACAGCCTCTTAACTTCAGCTGACTTAGTCTCCGGGATCGGTGCGGCCACTTTGGTCGAGGGCGCTGTTGTTCCACCGGAAAAACTCTTCCGGAAACTCAAAATTTCCGGAATGAAAAACAGCCCTGCGATCAAAACCACCACAAGCGCGGTCATACCGATGCTTCGGGTATTAAAACCGCCGACGCCCATTCCTTTAGCTATTGATGTCACAGAGCTACTCGCCTCACGAAAAATACCATTATGTCACACCCCCGCCCGCCGCCGTTGCGAGAACCTGCCGAGCACAAAAAATGCACTACAGTTGTGCAGTCCTAATTCAGGTTATGGGCACTTCTAGGTAAAATGTGTGCTTCGTTTGCATTATATGTAACTTCGAATCCTTACACAAAGAACGAGGATTCAATAGCAGCCGGATTTACCTAAATTATTCAGCTAGTTAGCAAGGCTCTTCGTAATTACTCAAAAAGTGTGGGTAAAACTCACTAAATGTTTCACACGGAGCACCACCAAATATAGATTAACTTGCGCGGGGAAGCTTTGTGACCCGTTAGCAGGATTCAAGGCTTCGCATAGAGCAACTACGCCCCCTACGTCGTTTCGAAATTCAAAAGATCTTGGGTGAAGCTGTCAACGACATAGTCAATGACATCTTTGACCGAGATTGCGCCGACAGGAACCCCTTCTCCATCCACAATCGGGATATGGCGAAAGCCCCCGTTGGACATCAAATTAAGCGCAAAAGCAACGCTACAGTCCATTGACTGAGTTGTCGGATCTCGAGTCATGTATTCCGCTATCGGGCTTCGGCGCACGCGTTCAAAATCATGGGCTACCTTAAGTACGAAATCACGTTCGGAAAATATCCCACTCAATTTCCCAGAGTGATTTACCACGAGAACACACCCAACCTTATTAGTTCTCAGGACCCCGAGGACATCCTCGACTGGGCAATCTTCGGCGACGCATAACGGAGCACGCTGGCTAATAGCCCCCAGGCTCTGACAAAGAAATCCTTTGTTCAAAACGCCGACATTGGCCTCGCACATCATCCTAATTGCCTGGTTAATCGACCCTTCTTCATTTACCATGTTTTCCTCCCTCATCTTGTTGCGGCGGCTGTACCGGCTTCGTGTTCGGCACGCCGCCAACATTACACTCCAGCGGCTTAAGCTCGCTGACTACAAATTCTTTGGTTAGGTCGTTAAATTCCACCGTCCCGGGCCCTTTGAGCATCTCCTTCGGGACAAAGCTATGATCGCCTGAGATGATGTGCACCCCTGGATAGAGCGCCTCGTAAAAATCAACCCTCTGGACCGCATTGCCCTTACCCCCATCGAGGAGGCTCATCTTCTTGGCTAACAAGCGAAGTCGACTCGCTTCAACGTCCTTACGCTTGTGCAAGAGCGCCTCCATACGAGCACGATGAGATGGCGCTAGAAGCTGTAGTCGTGCCGTATTTTGGGCATACGGGCCAAGATGAAGCTCGATCAACTTAATCGCCTGCTCGTGGTTGGCGATCTGCACAAGGATTTCACCGTACTCAGTTCCCACCTCAACGCTATTGGCAAGCGTAATACAGGTTTCTTGCCCAGCCTTATTGCCTATCTCCTTAGCCTCGACTCCACAGACACACATCGCCCTGCCGCCAACAAGACGCGCCTTGGGCATTGAAATACTCGATTGCGTTCGAAGCGTACAGTCAATAGCTTCCTTCGTAATCACGATCGGCCCAACCACTTCGGCCGCAACCTCGTGCATCACTGTGCCGATGAGGCTCTGACCACAGACTATCGACCCATGTTTGCCGCCGAAAGCAAACCCCTTAATCTCGATCTCACCATCGGGGCTGCGCAACCTGCTTTCCTGCACGCCCCCCTGAATCACTATCCCTTTGCGGGCGATTATCTCAAAATCGGGGTGGACATCACCCGATATGAAAACCTTACCGATGAAGTCGATGTTACCGTAGTGGAAATCAATATCACCGTTGATGTGCAGATCCTCGTGCAGCTGAAGCTCTCCGGACTCCTCCGTTAGATAGCCATCACTCATCGCCACAATTCGCTGAAAATTTTCGGCACTTGAGGCGGGCTCTTCTATTCGCAAAGACTTGTCGACCTTGACCTTGACCGGCATGCCCGGCTTTGCCGGGATGGCTTTATCAAAGATATCAACGCCGTCTTTGCCCGGCTTCGGCGGATAAATGCGCGCCACGATCTGACCACTGCGCACGTTGTCGAAAAGGTGCATGCTGGCAAAGGCCACATGCCCCTTTTCGTCCTCATGCATCTCGCCCTTTCCCGTAAATTTCTTCAATATCAGAAGGAGCCTTCCGCAGTCTCCCGTCTCGGGTTCGCGGCCCTTCTTGATACGCCGCTCGCTGACCGATTCACCGCGATTGATGTACTTAAGCACATCATCGAGCACGGCGTTGTCAAGATCTCTGACCCGCAGTCCGCTCTCGATCAGCGCCAACAGCTCATCGCGCGTAACGGGGGGCGACGGTGCTGTCCCAGCGATAGGGGCACAATCGATAAAGAGCTTAATAGCATCCGCCTCAGCCTGAAGCTTCAGGCTGAGGCGATCTGTGTCTTTCTCAAAGAGCGTCTTCATTCAAGCCCAAGGCACTCGTTCCAATAGTTTTTTGTCCCGTGCGCCAACCGCGCTCCAACCTGCGAGATCACCTTCATTGACAAGAAGCAGGCAGCCTTCGCCGCGTCCTGCGCGGCGATGTTGTGAGTTAAGCCATAGAGGAATGCTCCGGCAAACATGTCCCCCGCCCCCGTAAGGTCCTTCGGCTCGCACGCAAACGCCGGCACGTGAAACTCCTGCCCCTCGTGGCGAACAAAAGCCCCGCCCGCACCCGCGGTCACGACGCAACTTGGGACCACAGCTCGTAAGGTCGCAAATGACTCCTCCGCACTTGCGCCGCGTGCAATCGCCTTAGCCTCACTCTCATTGGCAAAGAGCAGATCGGCTTGTGCCAAAACCTCGCGGAATGCTACTCCAAATACATCCACAATAAATGCCTCCGAGCAAGTAAGAGCCACCTTGACCCCATTTGCCTTAGCACAACTGATAGCCTTAAAGATCGCTTTATGTGCCGCCTCGCTATTTGCCAACAGGTAGCCCTCAATGAATAGCCAGCGTGACTGCTTTATTCGTGCTTCATCAACATGTTCCTCGCTTAAGGTCGAGGTCACCCCAAGACAGGTGCGCATGGTGCGCTCCGCATCCGGCGTAATCAACACAACGGAGGTTCCGGTGTGGGCGCCAGCGATCAGCGGACTCCCCATGTCTATCCCGAAATCGTCAAATCGCTCTTTGTAGTGTAGCCCATAGCGATCATCGCCAAGTAAGCCGATTAAGGCGGCATTGCCACCAAGCTGGGAGAGCGCAATCACGGAATTGGCCACCGACCCACCACTGGCCATATGCGCCCCCTCATCCTTAAGCACCGCCAAAAGCCGACGCTGGGTTGCGACGTCGACTAGGCGCATCGAACCCTTTTCAAAGTGAAAAACATCAAAGTCCTCGTTACTCACCTCAACGAGGATATCCACTATTGCGTTTCCTACTCCACAAACGTCGTACATCGGCACCATGATCAATCTCCTCACATTACATTATTCGTGACTGCGTAGCCTCAGCTCAAACGACTCAACCGCCGATTGCAACCGCTGCTGCGCTCCAAAAATCTGTGCTACTATAAGCAGAATCTCCTCAATCAACCGATCTGGACAACTGGCCCCTGCGGTCACGAGAATCTCGGTCGGGCCTGTTTTTTTCGGAAGCCACCCCCGAGTCTCGGTCACCTCCTTCGTATCGAGGCGCAGATGTCGAATCAGCTCGCCCCCCTCAATCTGCTGCGGATCTCTGATAAAATAGGTAGGGCAGTGCTGACTAAGTAATTCAACCAGGTGTGAGGTATTTGAGGAATTGTGTCCGCCCACGACAAGAGCAAGATCGCCCCCGGCTTGTATCAAGGCACGAGTTGCCGCCTGGTTTTCGGTAGTGGCATAACACAGGGTATCTCGGGTATCGGCGAAATGTTGCGCGAGACTCTGCTCGCCGTATACCTGCCGCATCGTATCGCGCAAGAGGTCGCTAATAGCCTGCGTCTCCTCGGCTAACATGGTCGTCTGGTTTACCACCCCAACGCGGCTCAAATGCACCTGCGGATCGAAGTTAACGCTGTGCCTATCCGCGAACTCAGCCAAAAACTCCGCCGCCGGTCGCATGCCCGTAATAAAGGCCGCCAAAATCTTAGCCTCCTGTAAGTTTCGCACAACCACACTCGGGGCATAAAGCTGGGCATGAGAGAATGTGGCACGCGTCTCCTCGTGCGACCTCTTGCCGTGAATAACGATGCTATAGCCGCGATCTCCCAGTGCTTGCGCGCGCGTCCACACCTTCTCTACAAATGGACACGTTGTGTTATAGCGCAGAGGATTTACACCGAGCTTCTCAAGCCGCTCGAAGATCTCGACCGTAGTCCCAAATGCCGGCACAATAACGACGTCATCACCACCAATCTCTTCAAATGGCACAAGCTCACGCCCATCCGCTGAAATCAAAAAACGCACCCCACGACTCAATAGATCCGCGTTTACCTGCGGGTTATGAATCATCTCGCTTAAGAGGAAGATACGCCGCCCCAAATTTTCGGCAATAGCTCGGTAGGCGATCTCGATGGCGTTCTCGACACCGAAGCAGAAGCCGAAGTGGCGCGCGATCTTAAAACGCACAGGTCCGAGGTCCAAGATCGTAGGACTCAGATCTCTCTTCATCTGATCCGCGGATCGGCGAGCAGCCTTAATCGTGCTGACGATCGGAGAGCGGTAAAATGAGGGGATCTCAAACTTCCGAGCCATAATCGGGAATCCTACACAAGATGGCCGGTTCTGTCGATAAATTACTGCTTTATTAATGCATTATTTCGGTGGGTTATACCGGCTGTAGGTAGTTACTCATTAAGTCCAGGTAGGCGAATCGTGAGCGTGCTCGTGGTCGTGAACGTGGTCGATTTCGACCAGGACCACGAGCACGACCACGCTCACGAATTATTAAGCTACCCGGGGTTTTTGAGCAGTTACGTCTGCAGGTAACTGCCCAACACACCCCCGAGAGACGCGTGCACCTGCACGTAAACGTTCCCGTGCCCGAAATACGAGCGAGGCTCTGCCTCAGACCGAAGAGTGTTGAACCGCCCCTGCTCGCTATCTGCCTTCTGTAATCTGCTCTCTCCGTCTCTCGCCGCAAGGTGTTTCACCAACCTCCAGACCTCGGCTCGGCGAGAGCCGAGACGGGAGCGATCTGCAGTCAGCTTTCTGCTGACTGCATCTGATGCAGCTGCAGCTTTGGCCGCAGCCCACGGCCTTAGCCGTCTTGTCCTACGTAGCACTTGCCGCGCCTGTCCGCCGTAGCTCCGGCCGCCCACGATATTCGGGGGACCGCCAAGACTTTTTGCGGACGGTATAGTACACATTTCAAGGGTCAAGGAATCTAGTACCTCAACCGGAAAGTTTTTTTACATTTTTGCTAGTTGAACGGAAGACGGGAACGAGGAAAGGCATACGCGGGACGGCAAGCGCCTAAGGCAGACGTGGTGACGTAAGACGTTCAACGTAAGCTCATAAGCGCCTGTCGTAACGCATATCCCGTTCCTCGTCATGACGTTAACGTCGATGAATTATTAGTGCGGCGTTTCTGCACTATGAAAAAACTTATTAGACGAGGTACTAGTGGCGTGTGCAAGCGCGCTTCACAGCCTGACGGGCCAAACCAAAGAGATTTTTGACCGCACGACCAAAAATACCGGCACATCCTATCAAAAAACAGAGCAGCGCCAGGCCGATCGATGGGTCTCGTGTCGCCATGATCACGACACCCAGTGGGTTGTCGATGAAATGAATAAAAACTGCCACACCATACAACAGTAGTCCCACACAGACGACATAGCTTAGCACGGCGAACACAAAGACCAACGCATGGAAGAGAAGGACCTGGTAAGCACGCCGTAGGTCTACGCGCAGTCCAAGCACGGCAAAGGTAATGCTCGCCACGCACGTGCCCGCCTCGGCCTGATCAACGGTACGGGTAAGCCGTGGATAAATAGTCAGGTCCTGCAGATATTCGATGTTAAACGGGCCAGCCCTAAACTGCCGCCCACGACTAAGCTCTATCGCATCAGCACCGTAAACCTCGCACAGTGCAACGAAAATATTATTATCTGCCTCCGATAGCTTCGGATGGATAAACCAATACAGGTTGAATGGGTTTAGAAAGCGCTTGAAGAAATCGCGCAACAGATCATCAGCCCGGCGAAAAGGGGTCTTGAATCGGGTACAGACCTGATCGAGCACTTTGGCCCACAAAACCTCGTCAAAATTTAGCTTCTGAGTAATTCGCAGCGCGTTCGATCTTTCTGCCATAAAACCTTCACCCTATTTTATGCAGAACTTCTCAGATGGTGTTGCATTTAGGTATCGTCGCAATAACCCCGGGTAGCTTAATAATTCGTGAGCGTGGCCTGTCGTGAGCTTGTCGAACGGTCGCGGTCGAAGAGTTTGCTGATTCGGCTAGCCGCCCCTTATCACAGACTCTCAATTACCCTATTCATTCCTGAAAGTCAGCGCGTTTCTTCAAAAACACCCCTGTTCGGTAAGGGGCGAGCTTAGCTCGCCTTTTCTCACTTCGTGAGAAAAGGCGGCTAGTTACATCGACCAGGACCACG
>CAIXSY010000349.1 GCA_903922175.1 uncultured delta proteobacterium
AAGCACCATCTTTTCCATTTCTAGTAAACTCCGTAGTAAAATCCTTTCAAGCTGCATTACCCAACGAGTTTCTTTTTCTCTCGTTCGATGTTTCTGACTCTGCCAGTTTTTTCGTGCGCAGTTGTCATGGATTTGTAAAATCTTTGCGCAGGATGCGAAGGAATATGACCCAGCGAGTGCCCTAAAACGAAAAAACCCAGCATTTCGGCTGGGTTAGATGTTTGGGGAACATTAAGAGCTTACCTTAATGAGCACCGCACAGAAAGAAGATACCACTCAAGAACCTCATAGTCAAAGAAAGAATCGAGTTCAGCTCGATCATGCGCTCTTCGACGTAGACTTTTTTGACAAACCAAAAATAAGATCAATGGAGGTCAAGTTTGGACCTCTCGCTACTCTTTTAATTGCGCGGCTAATTTGCGACCTATCGCGAGCCACAAACGCCGAAATTGACGACGAATGCTTGCAGTTTCACGCCAAGCATATCGGATTTGAAAAACACAACGAGTTTTTAGACTACTGCATAGATCGCGGAATCCTAATTCGCTCAGCCTTAAACTCGATTTCCAATTCTCGCGTCGCCGAAGATCAGGAGAAGCTTGCTTCAAAGCAAGAGAAATGGAGGAACGCAAAGAGAATCTCAACGGATTCCGGCGAGAATCTCAAAGGAAGCTTAAAGGATTCCGATAATTTTCCACCCCTTCACGGGTGTGAAGAATTGAATACTGAAGAATTGAATACTGAAGAAAGATCTAATACCAAAGAAGTAACTAGGAAGGGGGTGCAGGGGGAAACCAATTTTGTAGAAACTGGCAAAACTCTCAGGGCACCGGGGGTGTGGATATCCGATATTGAGTATGAGTGGGGAGTTTTGGAGTATTCACGGGCAGATCTCAACAAGGCATGGGCCGACCGAGGGCTGATACACACCGCTAGACATCTTTCGCAACCTAAGAACTCAGGAAAGAACGGGTACGTTCATTGGGTATCATGGGCCTTGCGCGAATGCTTGAATGACAAAAAGGCCGGACTCGACGCAAAGACGGCAAAAACACGCAACGAAAACGCAAACAAGAACCCCAAAAGCGAAAGCAGGCCACTGCCGCAAGTCGTCAACCCAAGGGCGGTTTTACCTGACTCGCTCGATGATTTGATTTCTGGCGCAATCCCGGCGGCTACTTTTGCAGCGGGGCGAAAATGCTAACTGTTCAACTTACCGAGCACGAAGAGCAGTCAGTTAGGGCATTTGCGATTGCATTATCAAAAATGCACGAAACGGAGGGCATGAGTGAGGATCAAAAGAAATCCGAACGCCTTAAGTCGATTGCAGGTTTCTTGGCTGAGGCCGCTGCAATCAAGTGCATAAACGATGTAATTCGCGCCAACGAAAGAATATTATTTAACCAGGATTACAACGAAAGAGGCGGGGACGGCGGTGTAGATTTTACATTCGCGGGCATGACTTTCGATGTGAAGTCGTCGCCTAGGGGCGAGGGAATACCGGCATCGCGGATACGTGCATCTACGGCAGACTTAATCATTCTGGTTAATTCCCTTGGCAAATTTAAGGGCTGGATCGTTTATGGCTTTGTCCCTCGCACAAAATTCCTGATGAGTGGAGCCAAGGAGCTAAAAGCAACTGATTGCCTATGGATCGGAATGCTTAGGCAGATATTGCCGCATAAATTCCTGAACGCCGACGCTAAGAAATATAAACGAAACCCAATAAATTATTACGCTAGTTCGATCATGGAAAATGGGCATATGCGCCTAAAGATCAACGGCGAGGAGTTGTCTGACGAAGAGTATCCAAAACCAAAGTCAGTTAATGAAATTATTATAATATCTGCAATTGACTAGCTTTCCAAGGTAATCATCGTGGCCGAGCAAGCGAAACAACTAACCCTACCATCCGGCGATACCGCGCCCGCTTGCTCGGCTTTTTCTGCCGACTGGGGCGATCCCTTTCCCGGCTGGGGCCTTGAGAAATACGCGAAGTTCGTTGCCTACCACAAAACGCATAAGTGGATCTGGGGGGAGTTTGAGCGCGTAGCCTTGGAGCTTATCGCAGAGGGCGAGAGGCATTGGAGCGCTGACGCCGTTTTGCACGTGGTGCGTTTCCAGTGTCGCAAAGATAAAAAGGCGGGCGAGGAATTCAAGGTAAACAACAACGCGAGCAGCGGTTTTGCAAGAGCATTCGAACGGAAGTACCCGCAGCACGTGGGGTTTTTTGAGATTAGAGAAACTAAAGAGGCAGCATGAATCTACCGATCGACCATCACATACCAATACCAGAAAAGACGATCGGGGAAGGGCAATATTTGAATAAGCGAAAGCTTAAGGCCAACTCCTCGCTTCTGCTTTTCCAGCGCATGCAGATCGGCGACTCGATTTTGTGCAAAAACAAATACGAGGCGTCAAAGTTTCAAAGTCACATTATTTGCATGTGTGGCAAGGGGCGATGCCGCATGCAGAAGCAGGCCGACGGTAAGGTTAGAGTTTGGAGGGCGGCATAGTGAGCAGATACGAGAAGGTTTTGCTTGTACTGATTTCATTCCTCTGCGGCATCCTTGGCCTCTGCGTCGCGATTGCTTGCACTGCTGAGGCTGAACCAATTACGGTGCGCGTTGTAGCTGTTCGCGGCGAGAACATGCTACCGGCAGCGCAGACTAAGCGGATTATGCAGCAAGCGCTTCGCTACTACGACAATGCGTGTTGGATAAATATCAAGCTTAAACGATTCGAGGTGCGTAAAAACCCCATGCCGTGGATCGGTAACGGGCTGTCAGATACAAAAACCATTCTCTACGCCTGGGAATCCTGGTTTAAGGGACAGCGGTCGAAAGTTGATATTAAATTTGCGGTCCTTCCTCCCCTTAAGGACTCTGCGCAATATTGGATTGCAGGTTACTCAACAGATTCTTGTGACCGTGGCGGGACCGGCTACAGCACCGCTGAGCCTAAAAACCAGCAGGGCTACGCCAGGGTCGTGCACAGCGCCACGGCGATGCGACACGAGTTAGGACACCTATTGGGAGCAACGGACAGGTCTGGTAGTGGGCTGATGGATACGGGAGTGCTTTATCAAATCGGTGCTGGCATTCCTGAACTTGATGCTCATAGCCAGTGGGAGATAGTCCGGTGTGCAGGGAGGTGGTAGCCATGACTATCGCATTAATGCTTAGGGCGCTGAGGAAGTGTGACGGCGGCCAATTTAAACTGTCAGTGTGGCTGTATAGACCAAGGGGGTTCGACACCTGTGCAAGGCATCAGCGTCTCGCGGACCTTCTTGAGCGCCGGATACTGGAGAGGTTTGAGGAAATGAAACATAAGGATTGGAGATACTATGGAAGCACCAAACGTAGATAAGGGCGGAGCAGAAACGATCGCAAGATTGAAGGCTGGTAGGGAGCTGGAGGAGATCGCGGCAAGGCTTGCGGCGAACCATCCCAAGAGCCGCATTCTTTCGATAATTCTGACAAAACTAGAAGAGGCAGCGCTGTGGTATGCGAAACTGCTAAAAGAGGACCTAGAAAAATGATTTCGGCGGCGGCCATATACGAGGTCGTAGTGTGCTTAGGCTTTATAAGCGTGTACACGGCGCACTATGCGGCGGTCAAATGCCGTTCAAATTCGTGATGTGGTCGCCGCTTTTTTATGATTGTGGATCTAGGGGATGAGCTACTTAGGTCAGGTATCACGCAGATCGGACTCGGCGGATGGTGGTTCGAATCCACTCACAATCTGACAGGCCGGAAAGACGGCCATTTTTAGGGGGAGAGGATTGCGAAGCAAGATCCAGTGAACTGATAAAGGAGGGCGGCAAATGAGCGATTTTCAAGGCAAGGACTGGGAAGAGGGATGTCGAATTTCAGATCACATCGACGCGCTGGAAGCCAAGATCGCGGAGCTGGAGAAGGAGAATGGCAAGCTGCTAAGTGCCGTCAAAATCACCGAGGAGATGCTGGCGATGGAGAGGGAGCGCGGCGCTAGGGAGATGGCGGAGATTGCAGAGGACGTGTGCCGAGTCGATGTGCGGGGATTCATATCAGTGGATAAACTCATGCAATTCCGGAAGGACGGGAGGAAGAAATAATGAAAGCTAACACATCATTAAAAGTCGAGCATGGGATAGCTATCCCGCCGAAGAGCAATCCCAGATATTCACAGTGGCTAGAGATAGCTAAGAAGATGCAGGTAGGCGATAGCGTTTTGTGTAGCAGCGCAAGAGATTGTAGGAATGTCGGTAACGCACTATGGAGGCTATTCGGCAGAAGCTCGACTCTACAGAGAGCGCAGCCAGGTGGAACGATACGACTTTGGAGGATTAAATAACATGAGCCTAGTAATCGTCACCGCATCCAATGAAATAATTTTAGAAAGGGGGGCTTGGTAATGATGTGGGGATTGGACATGCCGGGGTTGTGTCGTTATGGGAAAATTGCCTTGCGTAGTTGGCCTACGGGCTGGGCGCTTAATACATTTAGTGGGACATTTGGAGATTCGAGAGCCGCCGTAGAAGCCATAATCAAGAGTGAAAAATGCCCACGAGTAGAAATAAAATTAATGTGGAAGGACAACCATTCGTTTTCTTCTCAGGATTTTTCAGCTATTAAAAAAGAGGCAGTTTTGTGGAAACCTCTCACCTTAAAATATCCACAAATCGAATGGCAGATATGTGGAGCGACCGAGCACAACCTATCCTTAAAGGATGCTCAAGCGCTCAAAGAAATAGTTCTCGATGTTCTGCCCAACGCCGCGTATGTCAACAATCCAATGAAGCAGGGTGTTAACGATCTACCACTAATCGAGCGCCACGGCGCGGATGTGACTCCACCGAAGCGCATGCCCTATAACTTCTCTTTCGACGGCTCGAGCGCGGTTGATTCTGATGTAACTGCAATTAAGGATCGACTAAAGGATGCAGAGACCTTCTTTTTTTGGATACCCCAATTTAACCTAAAGAAATCAATGGCCGACACGACGCCGAGGCCGCAGCGCACGTGTAAGCCGACAGTGGAGCTGATTGAGTCAGTGGCTTATCTTGCTAACGATAGGGGCGCGGTGAAACTCCCTCCTAATTGGCTGATGAAGTCGCACGCGGAGGAGACGACGGACGCGCGCTCAAACAAGCCGGTATTTATCGTGCCATTAAAAACCAAGCAGCTAACGCTGAAGAAAGACGGCAAGGAGGTAGCCACGTGCCCCTACTTCGGCACCTATGTGGACGGTAGGCATCGTTACTACAGCCCCATGTATGGCTATCAGATTTCCGAGCTGTACGGGATTGTCGAAGTTTGGGCAGACGGTAAGAAAGTTGGAACATGTAATTTAGCATTCAGACAAGGATCGTTCAGATGAACGTGGACATAGAAACATTGGCTATTCGGCTCCCCATGGTCATCATCCTAGGCATTCTGCTTTTTGACCTTGTGCTTTTGCTCACCAACAATCGGATGACGATTTCGAGGGCGGTGTGGCGGCAGAGCATCGCGAATCCTTGGTATGCGGTAATCGCGGCGGGGCTTGTGTGCTTACTGTTGTTACATTTATTTACTACTTTGTTTTTCTAATGACTGACACGGATCTTGTCACTAAAGCCATTGCAGGATGCAAGGACAGCTTTACGATTCTTTGGGTTAGGCATCGGCATTTCGTAAAAATGCTTACTCGAAAGATCGTGGCAGATAGGGCGCACGCCGAGGACGTGGTTCAGGACGTTGCCGTAATCTTAGTGCGAAAGCTCCATACCTTCGGCCATGAGTCAGATTTTAAAAGCTGGCTTTACCGTGTGACCTACAACACGGCGTTGCAGCACCTACGAAAGGCGAAAAAGCAGAAGTTGTATTTTATCGAGGACGTTGAGGCCGAGTTTAACATGCCAGAGGGGTCAATAACCCCAAAGGCGCCTGAATTTGAAAATGGCTACTTCGTAACGCTCCAACACGAGATCGGACTTATAATAGCCCGCTCAATTAAGCAGCTACCAAATGACCAGCGCGCAGCTCTATCGACCTACATCGGGCGGGACCTTGAGCTGGACCAAGTAGCCAGGCGATTAAAAAAGAGCGTTCCGTCTATTAAGTCATTGGTGCACAGAGCAAGGATTGAGGTGTGGATAAAGTTGCATTACGCCTCTGTTAATGGAGTTGATGCCGTCCTATGAGATACCGGGCACAGGTCGACAACAATCAAAAAGAGATCGTGGATGCGCTACGCAAGGCCGGGCGCCAGGTAATAATCCTGTCAACCCTTGGCGGCGGCGTGCCAGATCTCCTGGTTTCCTCCCCTTCGGAGATGTGGCTAATGGAGGTCAAAAACCCGGATATCAAAGACCATAAAAGAGAGTTTACGCCTGCACAGCATGAGTTTAGGGCTCTGTGGCGAGGTAAGCCTATTATTACGGTTTACGACGCCGAGCAGGCTATTGAGGCCACGAGATGAGGCGCATAACGGCCAAAATGGATCACGACCAGGGAGATGTTTATAAGGAGATGCCAGAGCTTGCTTTGGGCCGCGGCATAATTGAGAGGGCAATAAAGGACGCGCTCAACCCAAGACAAGCTGCGCTGACAAATTGGCATTCTAAAATTAATAAGGCCAGGAAATTGAGAAGAGAGATGCTGGAGCAGTCTATAGCAGGATGGAAAGCATCAGGGCTAGGCGGTGCCGAGTTCTGCGCTATTAAAGGCATAGATCTTAAGAAGTTTGAGCTTGATCGTAAGTGGCTTGCGTTACTTAACTTAAGGGCGAGCGGATACGAGCGCAAGTACCCGAACGCCAGGGATTGGCTATGGGATGACTCGCTAAGGTCGTTTTCATTTCTCTGGTGGCTCGGCTTTTTTTTTGATGATGTGCCGGGAATAGCCGAGCGCATAAAGAAATATGTATTACTGCATTCCAAAAATACTTGACGGTAAACAATCAAGGAGTATCATTCATGCTGGAAATGGTGTTACTAACCCCCTTTCGCTCAGTAGGGCATTGTTTGTCGTTTTACAACAATGCTAATCCCGCACGTCTTAAATCAATTAATTTACTCGAAGCAGAGGGCCGAAGCAGCCCGAACAGAGATGACTTTAGCGGCGAGTCGCCCGTTGACCTATACGCAAGCGTTACCCTTGGGATAGGCAGAGTGCTCAAATGCCACTGCTCCGATGCCGTTTTAGCCTTTGGGCTACGCAACTTCGGCGACCGGCAGCACCAGCAGAGCGTTGAGGACATAGCAAAGCTTCTGCGCCGGAGCACTAACGCGATTTATAGATATCTCAATAAGATACACGACGATTTAGAGAATGAGTTTGCAAGGCGCGAACTTATCGAAATAACAACAGAAACTACCCAAGAATAGGGCAATGTGGGACGAAAAACGAGCTTCTCCGAATCGAGGGCGCGGATCGTTTTAGAGCACATCAAGAACGGCGGGAGTCTCAGAAGCCTAAAGGAAGTTGAACCTAGATCGGTGTTTAGGTGGCTGGAAGTAAATGAGAAGTTTCGTCAGCAATACGCGCGCGCGTGCGAGATTAGGGCCGATGCGTGGCTAGAAGAGATAATTCAGATAGCCGATGACGGCTCGAATGATACCTACCTCGACGAGGAAGGGAACCCGCGCACCGATCATGATGTTATAAACCGATCTAAGCTAAGGGTTGATGCTCGGAAGTGGGCGATGTCAAAGGCGCAGCCTAAGAAGTACGGCGATAAGGCCGAGGATGAAGGCGACAAGCCAACAGAAGCCATAACGATTAATGTTTACTCAGAGGACAAACCGGCTCGGTATGCAGATACAGCCGGAACCGACAAGAAGATCGCTTGATGTAGCGCTCCCCTGGTGGGTTGGCGAGATTTTAAACGACTCGACAGAGAATAGACGCTTTTACATAACCAAGGGATTAGGAAGCGGTGGCACCTGGGGCGCGGCGTGCTGGCATTACTTAATGTGCCTATACAACCGCCACAGCGCATTTAGCTGGGCAGTGGCACCAACGTATCAACAGGTGCAAGACACGCTGATACCGACCTTTGCAGAGGTTTTACAGACGGTTTTTGGGCTGGAGGAGAATCAAGACTACGAGGTTACGGCAAGCGGTAGGCCGAGGCTTTACCTTAAGAAGTACAGGCAGACGATACACTTTAAGTCAGCCAACCGCGCTGATAGGTTCGTAGGGCCCTCAATCAGTCACCTAACAATGACTGAGCCGGGACTATACCAGCCGGTAGCGTTTGAGAAGGCTACGGCGCGCCTACGGTGCCCCAAGGCGATACGCTTACAGCAGTTATGGGAAGGCACCCCGGAAGGCTTAGGCAACCGATGGCAAGAAGAGGCCGACTTCCCGGAGGGCGTGAACGAGGAGAAAAACGCTAGGCGGGTGATTCTTTGGACTGAGGATAACACTCACCTAAAGCCGTCCTATGTCGAGAACTTAAAGAGTGCTTACAGTTACGACGCGGTTAAACTTGAGTCGTACCTGTACGGAAGCTTTAAGCCGTTTACGAAGGGAACGGCATATTGGGAGTTTTTTGATTCCAGAAACGTGGTGCTCGACGTGCAGCCGAGCCCCTACTTGCCGATTGTGTTCTCTTGGGACTTTGGCGTCTCGCCTCTGCCCTGGGTAACGCTGCAACAGCAGCCGATAAGGCGCAAGAACAGGGACTTTAAGCGCTTTGTGGTGATAGGCGAGGGCGACGGCAAGGCCAAGGGCGTGCTAGACGGCGTGGCGCAGTTTATAGCGACGTTCCCCCCGCACACGTACGCAGGCACGCCAATTGTAATTGATGGCGGTCACGATGGTTTCCATGGCTCACACTTAAGCGAGTCATGCGCCTTTGACCAGATATTGAGCAGGCTAAGGCAGTACTATTCGAACGTAACGATAGCGGCGAGCAGAAGCGCTCCTGGGCATGAAGAGAGCTTCAACCAAATTAACGCCTGCTTTGCATATGAGATCTTAGTGGTGGCGGCATGGTGCAGAAACACCATTAAGAGTTTGACGCAATCAAGTTTTAAAGAGGGCACCTGGGGGCTTCTTAAGAAGAGAGGAGAAGACCCGACCCATTTTGCAGACGCACTAAGAGCGCCGATATTTCGGCTGACTAAAGGCATGGATTTGGAAGCACCAAACCAGCCCAAGAATTTTGGCATGAATAAGCAACTATGAAGCTTTACTATAACCCCGAATATCTTCGCTGGAAGGACGAATTCCAGGAAGCCTTCGATCTATACGAAGGGCGCCACGATGTTCTTACGCGCACCAATTATCTCTGGCTTCACGGCGTTGAGGATACGACCAACAAGCAGCCCGCAGGACAGCAGCAAGCCATCGCGTTACGTGCCGGGCGCTGTCAGCGCACGCGCTATCTTAACATTTCAGAGATTCTTGTCTCGATTTGGACTTCCTTATTTTTCAGGGACGACCCGACTATTCCTCAACAGATAGAGGAGTTATTCGGTGGCAGCACCGACAACATCGACGGCTCGGGAAAAAGCCTCTTCACCCTTATCAAGTCAGACATTTTCAACAACATTCTGTTATACGGGCGCGCGTTTATTCTTGCCGATGCGCCACAAGGCAGCCCCACAACTAAGGCCGAAGAACTGGCGATGGGCATCTATCCCCGCCTGCGCTCACTTCACCCGATGGCTATCACCGATTGGGACATTGAGACGCTTGAGCCGGGCAGGCTCGGCCAGCTCAATATGCTTCGGCACGAGTACACCCATTTGCAGCGCCGTTTAAGCGCGCAGGAAAAGCCGGTAGAGATTTATAAGTGCGACGAGCTAACCCTTAACCCTTCCTACATTGTGCGCACGTACGAGCAAGAAGCAAAGCAGTCACGCATGGTTAATCAGCCCTTAGTACCTGGGCAATCAAATTACACTTCTGATTCGTCCTATGAGCAGGCGGGCGACTGGATTAATCCTGTCGAGATAGTTACCAAGCTTAGCAAGATTCCCGTTGCCTACTACATCGAGCGGCCATGGCTAAGAGAAGCGAATCAAGAGATTTTGCGACACTTCAACATACGCAGCAACCGCGATAATATTCTGTTTCAGCAGGGTTTTGACCGTGTATTTACTAAGGGCGTTGACTACGGCAATCCGGCAGCAGTGCAGGCGCTTACTGAGTACACCACTGTTGGGCTACCTGAGAACGGCGACGCCTTTAAACTTGACCCCGTGGACCTCGGAGCATACGAGAGAGCCGAAGCCGAAGCATTCACCAACGCGCTAAAGGCTGGCTTTAACATGCTTAGGACTTTGCCTGCGGATAGCAGGGAAGGCTTAAGCGCTCAGTCATTAGCAGCCGAAAAGGAAAACCTTTATACGCTCGTTGAGTCAACCCTTGATGACGTGGAGGACCTCGTAAATGAATCCATCCGAAATGCGGCACTATTTAAAGGCATTGAAGACTTCCAAGAAGAGACCGAGCTTTCAAGATCTGGCACAGAGCAAACGGTTGAGCAGTTTATCACGCTGTCTCAGGCGTTTATGGACAAGCTTGGTAAGTACCCTTTGGCGCAAAAAGACTTGATGCTCAAAGCTGCTCAGAAATTAGATTTGTCTGATGAAGCGCTTAAGGAAATCAAAACGCTAGAAGTGCAGGTCGAGCAGGCTATGAGTGCGCAAGATGTGGTTAATAACGCTATGAGCGGGGGCATGAATGGGCAAACGCGACCGCCTAATAGCAAGTGATGCAGAATTAAAATTTTTCGTCTCCAATGTTAAAGGGTTTCTTTCCTCTAACCTCAAAAAGGTTTTGCGGCAGCTTGAGTCAGGCGAAATTGCTGGCGCTCGGGCTGCTCAGGTTTTGGGTAGCTTGCAGAGTGAACTTGAAGCCCTGGGACTGACAAAGCAGCTTGACGAGATAAAGAAGATCTACGGCAAGGACCTAACGGCAATAGTTGATAGGTTCGAAGAGCTTGGTAAGAAGCAGGCGGGCGTAACTGTTGGACCGCAAGGCGGCGTATCGCAGATCAAACGCTCGGATGTGATTAGCGACATTAACAGGCCGATGGTTGAGACGCTCATCAAGGGTGGATTTAACCAGGCGGCTAGCCTTATTGAATCGCACATTGGCGACGTGCGCCAGCAAGTAGCGCTTTCGGTTCTGTCAGGGCAAAAGCCTGATGTAAGTGGAATCGTTGACGACGAGGGCGAGAGTTTGGACAACAAACTAAGCGCTGAAATGTCTACAACCTTTGCAGCGTTTCACAGGACCGTAACGCTGACGAGCGCTGAGGATTTAGGCTTTACTTTATTTGAGTACATAGGACCAGATGACCAAGTTACTCGAAAGTTTTGCGCGGGGCTTTTGGAGCGAGATCCTCCGATCTATAGCACAGAAGAAATCAGCAAGCTCGACAACGGCCAAGGATTGCCCGTCTCCCAATTCGGGGGCGGCTACCGATGCAGACACATTTGGAGCCCCGTTACAGAAGAAGAGGCAAGATCTCTCGGCTGGAAAGGGTGATTTGGATGTGTCTTTCAGTTTTCGAGGCGAGACAGCAGTCAGAGTATTTATCATTGTGGACAGCGCCAAGTTTCCACAGCTCGATGCTAAGAAGCTTCTGAGCGCAACGATGCGCACGTTTCAGGAAGAGATTAACTTTGCGTGCGATACGCAGCCCACAAAGAGCATGCTGAATTGAACTACAAAGACGACCTCGGCGGGCTAGCCGATAAGTATAAGAAATTCGCCCTAAAGATAGAATCGGCAGGGCTTGAACGAGATCTTGATACCGAGCTTAAATCAGAAGTAACGCGCATACAGCGCAGGACAAATAGCGGGCGAGATAAGAACGATCAACCTTTTGCGCCTTATTCGGATAACTATAAGGCGCGCAAAGACAACACTGGGCGCGTGGTTAGAAAGAACGCTAAGAAGCGAGGCGATACCGTTAACTTAAAGATGACCGGCGCAATGATGAGTGCAGTGAGTAGTTATATCAAGAGAGAAGGATCGAGCTTGCTGCTTCGGGTTTTCGTCTCAGGCGAGGAGGCAAAGATAGCGCTTTTTCACATCAAGGGCGACGGCGTACCAAGGCGTGACTTTTTAGGATTTTCGCAGCAGTTTTATAAGAAAGTAAAAAACATAGTTAAGAAGGCATTTTCGAATGGCTGAAGAAGCAACCAAGGCAGCGGCAACCGTATCAGTAGAAGAATATAACAAGGTGCTCGACAGGGCGCGCACGTTCGAAGCAAAACTGACAGACTACGAGCACAAGATTAAAACCTTTGACGGCATCGACCCGGTGGCCTTCAAAGCGATGAAAGAAGATTATGATAACCTCCGAAAAGAATCGGCAGCTGGCGATAAGGACAAGGTTGCTGCGCTCCTTGCCGACAAAGAAAAAGAACTCACGAGCCGCTTTAGTGGTAAATACACAGAACTCGAAGGGCTGACAAAGACGCAGGCGGCTGAGCTAAAGAAGCTCAAGGTAACAAATGTCGCCATGCAGAAGGCGGCCAATATCTTTACCGCTGATTCTCTTGCTCTTATCGAACACAAGATCGATGCGTCATGCGACTGGGACAAAGACGGTATTATCGTTAAAGGTGCAGACGGCAAGCCGGTCGTAAGCACTAAAGACCCACGTCAAAATATGAGCGTGGACGAATTTCTGGAATCGCTAGCTGTAGCTCATCCAAGCATAGCAAAAAGTAACGCAACGGGTGGCGCTGCAACGAATGGTACTACGCGCGCCGCAACTGGCGCCGGAGTAAAGGGCGTATCAGTTAGTGCTTATGAAAATATGAGCCAAGCCGAACGCGCCAAATTGCCACCCGCTGAACGTATTAGTTTAATGCAACAAGCTTTAAGAAAGTAAACCAATTTTTACATAGGATTTTTTATGACCGACAGACGAGCGCCGGAATATCTCTTTGCGTCTTTATCTATCGCCAACCTTGCCAACTCGGCAATGGGCGCGGCGATAGCGGTTGGCAACGAAGGCTGGAGTGTTTCTGCCTTAGCTGCTTATGACCGCACTATTGCAGGCACCGAGTCAGGTGCGGCTAATGTGGCGGCATCGCTTGCCACCTTAGTCCGTGACCTAATTCAGGTGGGAGTTTTGAAAGGTAATTATCTTTAATCAATTTTGTTTTTAGGAGATTTATATGGCTTACGAAACTGAAATTAGCAATTCCGCGAAGGTCACAAATGTGATCTCAGATGGTATCAGCGCTGCCCTGGTGCAGGCCGTTGTTGGCTTGCCCCATGTGCATACTGAGGACTTGCCGAAGGGCACCGCGATCAAGCTTTGGAGGAAGGATGGAAGTTTGACCGCTGAGGCGATTAGCGAATCAGCGGCTTATACACCGAGCGCAAATAGTGAGTTTACACAGACCACTATTTCTTCCACGGCAACAAAGACAGTGGTAATGAGCAAGTTGACTGCTGAGGCGGCCCAGTTTGGAAACATCGACCTGGCTAAGCTTGCGGTTGAGCAGGGCAAGGCGATTGCTCGAAAACTTGATGCGGATCTCTACGCCTTGTTTCCATCGCTGGCTACCGTCGTTACTGCCACCTCAATTCTCACTGTTAATGATGTTTTACAGGCGGCATACAGCGTACGCGCATCCTTGGCGGGCGGTATAGGGCAGCGTCTGGTTGCCATACTTGACTATAAAGGAGTGTTCGAGCTTCAAAAAGAGCTTATGAATTCCGGCGCTGCCGTCTTGGCTCAGCCTGGGATGACCTCGCTTCTGTCCGGGCTCGCTCAGTTAAACGGCTACGCCGGGCAACTTCCTGGCATTGACGTGTTTCAGACCTCGGGACTTGCCACTAATGGCGGCGATGATGAGGCGGCTGTGTTCAACCCGGAAACTTGTTTTGCCGGTGTTTATAGCCCGTCCGTTATTGTCAAACAGATCGATGTCGGCATCGGCGGTTTCTGGACCGAGCTTGATTCGTATGTGTTTAGCAATGTCGTCGAATGGAACGACCTTGCAGGCGTGCTTTTGAAATCGGATACGTAATTTTGGCTTTGTTCATGGTTCTTCCTTTGGGAGGTGCTGAGGCGGTGATGCCCAGCACCTCTTTTTACTTGATAAAATTATGACTGACATTAACTGGCAAGAAATTGCAGCGAATTGGAAAGCGGGCTCTACGAAGAAAGAACTAGAGCGATTCTATGTTTTGTTTGGGCACCTTAAAAACAAGTTCAAGGGCTCAGTCTTAGAAGAGGGCGTCCCCGAAGCGTTTGCGCTTTCAATGGAAGGTACGCACGCGCAGGAGATGACGATTAGAAACTACCATATGAAAGGGTGCAAGATCCTTGATTGGCACTTGCCCAAACAGTTGACGCCAGAGCGCGCTATCGAAATGGCAGATAGGGCGGATAATTTCGGTATGTTACATAACCTACTTTCAGTTTTGAGAAACTCAGATCCGCAGCGCGTTGTTGTACTGGAGTCTGAGAACACTGTAATGAAAAAGAAGATCGCCGAGTACGAAGCGACAATAAAGACGAGGACGAATGAGCAAAAACGATAGTGCGGAAACAATCATGGCGCACGCCATGGCAAAGGCTAGGGCGCATAGACAGGCAGAGCTTGAGGCAAAGCCAGGCTACACGCAGCGAAAAAACATGAGCCAAACAGAACGCGATGTAGATGCTATTGAGTACATGGCCAAGGATATGAAGCGCATGGCAGAGCAGCAAGGCAAGGATATGTCCTGGGAGGACGCTAGGGGCGCTATGGAAAAAATAGCTAACAAGGCGGACAGGGAGCGATGAGTAACCAATACTTTTACGGCAAGGCTGTGGCGCGGGCGTTCTACGCAATTGAAAATAACGACCCGATACAGCTACCGCCCCAAACACCCACGATTTACGTATTTGATTTAGAGCCCACTAGGACAGCAGCAGCATCGGGCACCAATGCCCTTGCCGCAGCCGTGGTAACGTGGACAGAGGCCGCAACAACGCCGTGGGGGCGGACGTATACCCTAGCGGCAATAAACGACCCTGAGCCCACTGGGGGCACGTACACTAAGACCTATTACGAGGCTATAAACTACATAACTAAAGCCGCCGGTCAGGTTCAAACCACCACTAGGACGTTTGAGCTGACTAGGGCGCGCTCGGTGCCAAGTGTGCCGGGTACTTCGGTCGCCGATTTAACGATGATTTACACTGACATTGACCAGTATAAGAGCAATGCACAGCTTTTAAGTTTCCTGACCCTTGGAGAACAAGAGTTAAAGACGGATCTCTTGGCCAAGGGCTTTGAGTGGGCCGACATTACGAACCTTGAACTTGCTAGATGGTGCGTAGCCTATCGGGCGCTTGCCGATGCCTGCTTTTCATTAATTGGAGAAGAGGGCGATAGGCACGAGCGCAGGTTTAACGAGTATAAAGCGCAGTATGAGAAGCTTAGGGACGCTATCCCATTCATGGCCGACGCTAACAGGGACGGCAAAGAAGACGGGCCAGCACAGATTCAAGGTAACGCTATGGTGGCTAGCCGATGACGACAAGCGCGGCGATTGATGCAGTTTGGTTAAGCACGATTTGGAATAGTGCCACTATCCAGGCTTTGACCACTAAGATTTTTCAGTACGATATTATTCAAGATTCAGAAACAGAGATAGTCAAGTTTTACCAAGACGGTGAGGTTAACGCCTTTATGGCCCTTACCTCACAATCAGCTAAGTACATCGGCGCAAGCGTTACGAGCACGGAAATTCAGGTAGCGGTCGATTACTTCCGGCAGAAAGACCCAAGCGGCGCTAATTGGACGGCAGCTAGGGGTAACATGGAGACGCTTTACAACTTAGTTGTAAGCGCACTCGGCACCACGTGGGGCTCGACCGTAGCATTTTGGGTAGGGCAAGAAAAACCATTAGAAATCACAGAAACAGATATTAAAGGCGTCAAATGTTGGCGTGCACGTTTTGTTTATACAGCAACGATCTAATTTTTAGGAGACTTTATGGGTAATGAAATTTCAGGAGCAAGGACAGTACTCGGGTGCAAAATCGCGCCTACTTTTGGCACCGCCATCGCCTGCACCACGGGCGATAAAATGGAAGTGCTCGCGTTGACACACGGCGAGAATGCCGAGGAGCTTCAAACCTCCCCTATCGGCTCGGGCGACCTTGGGCCGTCTGATGCACGGCGCGGCGCTACTTCGCCGACTATTTCACTTGAGAAAAACCTACACTTTGCAGGGCCAGAAATGGCAATCCATCGTCAATTCTTCGGGACTGAAAATGTGTCCTCGGCGGGCGCAGGCTCGGCCTTTACACACTCCTTCATCTTTAACGAGTATCAAAATGCATCGTGGCTTACGACCGCTTTTGAGTTGGCATCGGCAACCGGCGCCGTAGCTGAGTATCAATCTGGTACCGTTACGAAGCTTGGCCTGAATGCCGAGAACCCCCCGAACTATACCAAGATGTCTGCTGACATTTTGAGCAACGCCTTGATTACCACGGGGCAGGTTAACGCAATCACAAGCCTTGACGCGATCACCATGGAAACCACTCAGCGAGTTATTTTCCAGCCCTCTGATGAATTCCTGCTCAATGCTCAAGCAACTGGCGCCCTAACCTCACCAACCGACCGTATCAATGTAACCTCAGTGCAGTTCGAGATCACAAAAGACCAGTCGCACGTGAGAGAGGCGAAAGGCTCAACGGGAAACGGGCAGCCGGTACTTAGCGGCACGCCCCCGCTCAACTGGATGCTTACTGTCAATATTGCGCGTAATGCTGATATGACTTGGTTTACGGCCATGCAGGCGGGCACGGAATATAAAGGGCAGCTAACCATCACGGGGCCGCAGATTTCCGGCGCGGTGTTCTACAAGTACGTGCTCATGTTGCCACGGCTAAAGCTTGTGGCCGATGTTAAATACGATCTTTCCAGTGCGGCGATTAACCCGATCACCCTTGTATTTAAGGGCCTTGTAGCGTCGGCAGCGCCAACTGGAATGCTTGACGTGTATCCTTCCGTTATTGTTACAAACCTTAGACCAAACTGGCAGAACTAAATAATGAAATTCGACGACACTTTTACATTTGCTTTAGAGTCCCCTGATGGAAATGCAACCATTACTTGTCAGGAATTACCGCTTGATATCCTTCACGAGGTGCGGGCTTGCCTGCGCTTAAAGAAAGATGGCGACAATATCCCTGATGAGATCGTGCAGCGCTATCAAACGGCGATGTGTGAGAGTGTCGTCAGCGTCAAGGGTTTGGAAGACGGGCGAGGAGAGGTTACGGCGGAGCGCGTGCGCGCAAAGCGGATCTCACCTCGCCTGCTCGATGCCATCACCTCGGCAAGCTGGGCAGTCAAAAAAGCTGGCGAGGAAGTAGATCAAAAAAAAGAGAATTCCAAGACCGAGTAGAAAGGCGCCTTCGGTGGCTCTTAGTCGATTCGCCTAACTTAAATTGTGCGAATTGCTGGAAGCTCTACGAGGAAAACGACGGGCAGATAATACCGATGTGCAGAACATCGGCAGGATGCCCCATTAAAGATCTGGCAACAGATGCGGCGGTGAATAGCTTTATCGACCGCTACCGTGTTGCCCGCGTGCTCTACGATGTAAACGAAATCGAAACTTTGCTTCTTCGGGAGTTCGAAGCGCTTGGCCTAGACCGAGACAATCTGTTCTTGTTAAGGCTCGAAAGTATTTACCGCGTATATCAAAACCAAAACCATGCAAGAAATCATAGACCATCAAGTCGCTAACCAGTGCCGCGAGGCTATGAAGCAGTCGCAGGACGTTAGTCAAGAGCGCGACACTGTTGGCACGCCGGTAGCGTTGGATAAGATGCTAAATGCCTACACTAAACTCGCTTTGGGCCGTGGCGATTTAACACGCGCGGAAACAATAGAGGTGGTGTTGCTTGCTTACAAACTAATTACCGAAAATCATAAACTGCGCGAGAGAATAAAGACTTCAGTTAAATATATTATAGAGCAAGAGTTAAAGCAGAATAAACGAAGCTTTGCAGGACGATTTTAGCCCATGGCAACACAAGATGACGTACAAATAACCGTCAAGGTTGACGCTCAGGGCGCAATCAAGGCGTTTAATACCCTTGGCGAGGAGATCCAGGGCGTTAACGTCATCAACCAGAAGGCGCTGGAAGGGTTTACGACGATGGGGGCGCGGCTTGTAGCAATGCAAGCGGGCGTAGGGTTAGCCAAGGAAGCCTTTAGCATGCTTAGTGGCGCGTTCTCAACCGCAGCCTCTACACTAAGCAAGGGATCTGAAGTTCAAGACATGAGCGAAGCCTTTGACCGATTATCATCGGCAGCTGGTACAACCTCAGATGTATTCATAAATCAGCTCAAAACATCTACAGCTAACACGATACCCGAACTTGAGTTAATGACGCGCACAAACGAGGCGCTTAATGCTGGGTTTAAGCCAGATCAGATCATTGAGGTCGCCAAAGCAGCGCGGGCTATGGGCGAAACCTTCGGCGGTTCGCTCAAAGATAACATGGATGGGATTCTTGATTCGTTGCAGCGGGGCAATGACAAATGGTTACAGGCTAGAGGCGTCATCATTGATAACAATGTTGTGCTTGCACAATACGCTTTAGCTCATAATAAACTAGCCAAAGATTTAAGCGAAACGGAAAAGAAAACCGCCATGCAGACGGCTGGACTGAAGGCGCTAGCCGAGCAAACCGCCAGAGTCGGGACAATAACAGATGATGCAGGCGACAAGGTGTTACAAATGGGGGCAGCTTGGACTAATGCCAAGAACAATGCCTCCAAGGCAATAGTAGAAAACAAAAGTGTCATTGAATCACTCGACGGAATAAGTAAAGCAATCGGTAATATAGATTGGGCAAACTTAACGACCAATTTTGCCACTATGGTTGGGACATTTGCTAAGATCGGTTATGAGTTTGCAAGTGTTATTGATGATTACATTGCAACGCCTATAGACAAAATGGCGGGCTACTTTGAGAGCATAAAGAGCCGCTATGATGCAAGCCGCGCAGCAAGTCCAACGCCGACAGAAAAGGCAGCAACTCAATCATTAAGACTGAACATAGAGGGTACCGCCGAATTAACACTTAATAAAATAAACGAATTGCTCAAAGTACAAACGCCCGCAGCCGTCGCTATGGCGCAAAAGAGTCTAAGCAACTTATCGGCAGTCATTAAGCAAGATGGCGTCACTACTCAAGAATACAGCGCAATAATAGAGCGCACGCATAAGGTTATCACAGCGCTAGGTAGCAAATTCACCGAAGCGGCCGAAGCGGAAAAAAAAGCCAGCGAAAAAGCAGCAAAGGCGGCGGTAGATAGGGCAGCGGCTTACAAGCGGGTATTAGATCGCATGGACCTAGCCAAGTCAGGAACGGAAAGGATCACGAAGGCAATGCTTGATGGTTACATCACTACGGAACAGGCAAATATAGAATTAAAGAATCTAGAAAAGACACTTGAAGACTCGGGCGCAACTGCAAAAGAGGCATCGAAGGCCATAGATTTGACCTTAAACAAGACGCTTGAAGGCGTCGTCATCAACTCAGATAAAGCAGCCGCAGCCGTAGTGGAGATGGACGCTAAGATCGAAGAGGCTAGCAAGGGGTTTGGCCAAAGCTTAGCCGATTCGCTCTTCGGTACTGGCGATAGCACACAGCGCACGCAGGATATGGCAAATAGCTTAGGCCAGGAATTATCGCAGGCGCTTCACGACGGCTTACAGTTAGCCCTGGATAATAGTGCTACCGGCGCAGACTGGAAGAAGTTTACTGAGAACCTTGGCTCAGGAGTCGGATCGGCTCTTGGTAGTTACTTCGGACCCGTAGGCGCGGCCATAGGTAGCGTAGTCGGCGAAAAGCTATTTTCCAGCATCTTTGCTGCATTCGGTGGGGGTGATAGCGCAGGCACGAAGGCGCGCAAGCAACTTGATGGATACTTCGCAGATCTCTTTGACGGCAAGAGGCTAGGCGTGATTGTAAACGGCCAGATGCAGCGCATTGACGATCTTGTATTTAACGCCGGAAAGAGCGGCGGCGGGTTCCTAAAGGGGCACGGCGCCGCGATTGGTGGCGGTGTTGGCTATATGATTGGCGGCAAGATAGGCGCTGAAATCGGTGCTGGGATTGGCGAAGGTATCAGCAGTCAGCTTGGCAAGAACGGTGGCGGCCTCAATATCGGTCAAGAAGGATGGGACGCGACGTTCCAGGGCCTAAGCGATACAGCAAAGAGATCTTTCCAGGGCGTGGGCGACGCCTTTACGCTCTTAAATGGGCAGATGGACGACTTCGGCGGGAACCTCGGAGCCGTATTCGCCAACAATATTGGCGGCTCACTCAATAACCTGCAACTCCTCATTCAGTCAACCGGGCTAAGTGCTGAGCAGCTAAACGAGCAGATCGTTAAAGCATTCGAGGATGGCAAGATGAGCGCGCTTGACGCGCAGTCAGCGCTATTAGGCATTCAGCAAGTCACGCAAGTCGGCATTCCTGATGGTATAGGGTTAGTCGACGAGGCGTTCAAAAACCTCGAAGCCGCGGGCGCTAAGGGCGGCGCCACTCTTGTCGACGCCATGAAAGATATAGGCGCAGAGGCTACGGAGTTGGGTATTAAGGATCTGCCCGGCATAGCGGCCGAATTAAAGAGACGACTGCCCGAAAGCTCAGACGCGATAGATCAGTTATTCAATGCACTCGCTGATAGCGGAATCACTTCTATTGATGCACTAACCACCGCAACGACACAGCAGCTACTACCCGCACTTGCACAGCTTGAGGCAACCAACTTTCCATTTGCTAAAGCAAGCGAAGACGTAGCAGTGCTTATCGATCAGATCAATCAACTCGAAAAGGAGATACATACCAAGGTCGTTATCGACGTTGAGATAAACGATCCCAACAAGGGCCTAGCGTTAACTAACACTAAAATTGGCACTACAGAGGGAGTCACACCTTGACCAACCTCAAAATCTCCTACGCCGATATCGGCTTTAATAGCGCAAGAATTCTAACGCAGGATGTAATAACAGCCCCGACACTTTACACGCTCGACTCGCAATCTAACGCCTGGGACCTCGTAGCCGGTCACCGCTATTACAGAACAATGCTTTCATCCGCAGGCGCGGCGGCATCAATAATCTTTGACCTCGGCGCTGATTACGCAACTAAGCAGAATACAGCAGATCACGTAATTATTGCCAGGGGCGATCTTGCTAGCCTTGGCACCAATACGGCTACGCTATACCGATCAAGCGACGGCAACGCCTGGACCTCAGTAACGACCGTAAGCGGCGCAACGGGGCCGAGGTCAAATGATTACATAACTACCTTTGCCACGACGAGCGCATACAGATACTGGCGGCTATCCTGGACCTCGGCGGGTACCTCAACCTTTCAACACTCTAAATGCTACTTCGGCAAGTTCTTCACCTTTGATTTTGATTGTCATTACACCTTCGAAAAGATCCCACTCAAGAAATCAGTCTGGTATTCGAGCGCGGGCGCTCAGTATTTCACGCGTAACGACGAGCCCTTATATAAAGTATATTGCACTTGGGAGCACCAATCAGACGCGACGGTATACGCTTTCGAAAACAAGATAGCTAAGTACATGCGCTATTGCCCGGTATTTCTTTACACCACGGCAGAGCATCAGGCCCTAAATAATGTCGGACTCCTTCACGCATCTCTGACAAAATACAAAGTAGAAAAGCAATGGAATAACCTCAACACCATCACGGCTGATTTTGAGGAGGAATTAGGATGACAGCCGCGATGAATCCGAGCCTAATTCCCAATTTGGTAGCGTGGCACAGCGCGGGCGTAGCCAGCACGGTTACAAAAGATGCATCGAATTTAGTTAGCAATCTAGATTCCCTAATTGGCACTTATCCTGCAACGGCAACGAGCACGGCTAGGCCGACGCTAACGAGAAGCGATAATTTAGAGAATAGAGTTGCGCAGAGTGAAGTGTTTACCGGGACCGAGTGGGACCGTGCGACTTACCCCGTCACATTTGCGGCTGGCGTTATGACCGCAACGGCTGGGACCGCAATACATGCAATCTATTCATCAGCAAGCCCTCACGGGAGTTTTAGGGCGGGCGAAGCAGTAAGGCAGCGGTTTGACATCGAGTATAATAATAATCAATGGGCAACGGTCGGAAACCTGGGCGACTCCCCTTGGCACATTACTAATGTAGATTTACTCAATGGGACCGTAAGCGGAAATACTAATCTCACATCGGCAACAATTTCGGTTATTTCTGGTCGGCGCTATATCGTCACAATTACCTGGACCGCCGTGGCAGATGGCAATTTGCGGCTAGGCGTGGGCCTGGGCACGGCAGGCGGTCAAACAAGCTTTGAGAGCTTTACCGCAGCAGGGACCGAGAAGGTAAACATCTACAGCATATCCCACAATACAGCATCAGCATCATCTACCTACCTCGCCACAACAACAATCCCGCAATACGCGGGAATTAATAGCAAGTCAGCGTTACTGTTTAATGGGACGGCGAATGTGTTACGATGTGACGCGCTATCCAGCGTATTTACTGGCACCGATGCGGCATTCTCTACTTTAGCAGTCTATAAACTCACCACCACTTCAGCGTCGAATAGGTTGTTAATAGACTCATATCTCGCTGCGAATCAAGATAATGATTATGTAAACTTATACGCGGAAGGTTCAGCCTCTAGAAAGGCCGATATTATAAAGCGAGATCATGTAGGCACAGGACTGACCGAGACGCTCACTATTACGGCGACCAGAAGTATAGTTGTTAGATCGGCTGTATGCACAGGGACGGCGATAAGCGCATATGTTAATGGCGTGTCCGATGGCTCCTCTCTTCAGGCATTCGATGCCGGTGCGATGACATCAGACAGACTTATCATCGGCGCTAATTATTACTCAGGCGTATATTCGGGATATTTGCCGGCATATCTTTGCGAACTCCTAATTTACAACCGAGCACTCACAGATACAGAGCGCCAATCAATCGAAGAGTACCTAGCCGACCAGTGGATCAACACAAGCCACACAAACCTCTTAATCAACTATCCCTCAACAGTCGCCTACGGCACAACCGCATGGAATTGTGGCAGAGAGCCAAAATATATAATCACGCGCGGCCTTGAAAGCATGACCCCAAACGCAAGAAGGCCAGCTTTTACTATTCAGCTCGACTGGGACGGCGTAAGCGACGCGCAGCGCGCGGCCTTCGTGTCGGGCGTTCTTAACTATGCCGACCTGACCCCATTTGTGATTTACGACACAAACAACTACGTGCTTGACGGGCGAGGGAGCATCACGGCGCGGCTAACAAGCGCAAATATTACGCCTAGGGTCACGACCTCCGCAATCACGGCTACTTTCGAAGAGGTGATATGACAGAAATATTCACCGCTTCTACATCATTCTGGCTTTACGCCACACTTACCCTAAAAGAGCGCACAACAGGCGCAACTCTTGCTGTAGTTATCTCTAATCGGCCAGTAATTAGCACAACTACGAGGGTTTACCCTATTCTCAAAGATGTAAGCGGGCTCGGGGCTAAGATGGGGCAGTACCTACCGCAGAGCATGAGCGGAAGTATTACCTTGGAAAACTCTCCTAATTCAATCGGATTCGAGCGGCGATTCACCGACCTCTTAGATCGCTATGAGATAATCGATCAACCTGTCGCAGTGACAGCGGGCTTTAACCCGCTTGGAGTTGAGACCGCAGGATCTCAGGTATTCTATGGGCGGGTATTAGACGCGAGCGCAGATCTGAATAGCAACACGTATGAAATAAAGCTGATAACTGCGCCGATAAAAACCAACGACATAACGCGCTTAATTGATTCAGTCACATTCCCGAGCGCTCCAATTGATTCTATCGGGAAGTATATCCCCGTAGTTTTCGGCGACGACATTGATGTTAAGCCAATTCGAATTTCAGCAGATAATGCGAATCCATCGAGCTATGCATACGGCACAAATTTCGGAGGATACACGAACGCAAGCGCAACTATTTTAGTTAAGGATCCTAAGGGCACGTACTACGAAATCACTGGGCCGGCATCGACGACAACCGCACTGCTAAGTTCGGCAGGAGTGAGGACCGCATCGCTCGGCCCGCCGTACGACGATTATATTTCTGGAGTAATATTAGTAACGAATAGTGTATTAATTACTTCTGGGCGAATGCAGATGAGAGTTGGCGCAGCAGCGACTTATACAGGTGAACTCCGCTGGGCATTGTATGAGGGTGTTCAGACCAATACCGGATCTTGGATACCACAGAATGAGCCGCTAGCTACTGCCGTTTATAGCAAAACGCCACTAGGCGGCACGGGGCCGGGACCGGTTACTGTCGATTTTACTTTCGACAATCCGGTGCTGCTAAAGTCTAGCGTCGGTCACTATTATTTAGCCCACTCTCAATATAGCGCAACAGTACCGACGGACGATATAAGCATCGATCTTTATACGGCAGCGGCAACGCCATATTGGTATAAAAATATAACCGCGGCAAACTCTACAAAGTGGACAAAAGGCACCACGGGCGACACGCCAATCTGGTACCTTTACGGGCCATGCTATACAGACTCCCCGTCTGGCGGAGCCGAAGACAGCAACGGACTGGGCTATTCGTACGTAAGTGTGGAACAGCGAACGGTTACCAATCAAACATTACCCAATCTTGATGAAGTAGATTATATTTTCAGCGTAGGCGGCATATACTATAGTCATGCATATTTCGTAAAGCCAGATGAAGTAGCAGCGGTCTTGGGGAAAGAGTGGAATGGGAGCACTTGGGCAGTAAACGCTTCAGGCGATGGATACAGCACCGGCAATTACAATATCTATCAAGGCGTGCTAGCCTCTGGAACCTACTACCGCGAATTCAGAGGCGCGTTTCATTCGAGGGCCTCTGTGAAAGACGCCTTTAGTGCGCTATGCGAAAATACGGCATGCAGAATATGCCAAGCATTAACCGGCGGCTTTGGATTAGTGCCATGGGGCTACGAGATCCCTACGGAGAAGGTTCTGACTGATGAAAACTCGAAGCTAGTAAGTATCGAGCAGCGCGGCGTTGAAACGATAGTCAACGACATAAATATAAGATACAAGAAAACAGTTCAGAGCTTATCGGTTGAGCAAGGCGCTATTTCAAAAGAGTTTAAAAACTATAGAAGCGCAATTACTAGAAACGCAACGACCGATCCGATATTAGCGGCGCTAAGTAAAAGCATCTTCGGGGCTAAGCCAAACGACAAGGCGCAGTGTGATTTTATAAATGACGACACGAGCGCCGCTCTTATGGCCCGTTATTTACTTGCCGTTTATCCATTCCCGCACTGGTACGTTACGATCCGAGCGCCATTAAAAGACAACAGCACAGTTCAGCTTTACCAAGTTGTCGAACTTATGTTCCCCGATCTTCCAGCCTATTTCGGCACATCGGCGCTTGCAAAAAGCGCACACTACGCGGGTGACGAGTTTGTAGTAGACGGCATTACGTATCTAAAGCGCGCGAAGCGATACAGGGCAGTGGTCGAAGGGCGCGAATCAGATTTTAGTTCTACCAACACGCCGGAAACTATCCTGACGTGTCGGCTGTTACTTAATTATCCAAACGATCCAACTTAAAGGGCTTTTATGGCATACGCTGATATATTACGAGCCACTACGGCAGACTTTGCTGACGCGGCGACACTTATTGAGGGGCAGCTTATAACAAGCGCCTCCTATGGAAACATAGGACTAGGGCTCACGACGACATTGTCAAGCTATGCAGCCCTTGGGGTAGCCTCCATTTCTTTAACGCTGCCAGCGTCGGCTAAGGCTATCATTATGGCCAGCGCATCGGTGAGCTTAAGCGTAAATACTAACTATGTTGAGTTGGGAATATCGGTGGACTCAACGACGGTTATCACATCAGCGCGGGCTCTTTATAGGGAAGGTAACGCAAATGGGTCGGGCTACAATACAACGCTACCAATATTTTTAATTCACGCATCGGGAACTGGAGCGCATACGTACCGAATTCTTTGGAAAGTTAACTCAGGCACGGCCTACTGCAACGATGCTCAAATTCATGGACTCGTGTTGCGCGCATGATGACACACAAAGAAAGGCCACTAATAAATATCAATACCATTCTGATATCAGTGGTCTTGGTTCTTTTTACGTTCTTTTCTTTTGCATCAAAGAGGTGGATCGATCAAGTTGAGGCGTATATGGTTTCCTCGACCGTATGGGCGCAGCTTACTGAAATAAGAGTCACGAAAGTGGAATCGTGCCAGGCGCAGATACTTGAAACCCTAGCCGAGATTAAAGCGATTGTAAAAAACAGGCCAGTGTGCGCTTCGTAACAATCAAGAGAATGATTAGCACTGAGCGCGCCACACTAGGCGTGCTTCTTATTGATGATAGGCCGATTTGCTTTACTTTAGAGCCGACATTGCAAGACCCTGAAGAGTTTTGCATCCCAGCAGGACAATACAGATTGGTGCGCGTCGTTTCGGCTCGATTTGGTAATTGTTTTACCGTTATCGGGGTGCCCGGTCACGACCTATTAAGGATTCATTGGGGCAACGGTCCGGACGACACTGAAGGATGCCCGCTAGTTGGCCTACAGATTGACGCTACAGACGGCGGGCATATCTGGGCGTCAAAGGCGGCGTTTAAACTTTTCATGGAGGCAATGCGCGATGTTAAAGAAACTTCTGTTGAGTTTATCAACTGCTTTTCTGCTTAGCTGCTCAACGCAGAGAATAGCGACTTGCACAAATACGGTGACGGAAAAGAGGGACATTTTAGGCGCAACGGAAACAGTGAAAACCTGCTCATGCAACTGTCCCCAGTCTTCGCAAAGCGTGCTTGACGCGGGCGGTATAATTGGTGGGCTTACGAATCTTTGGAGTTCTAACAATTAAGGAGCTTTATGAATATACTAAATAAACTTTTATCATTCATTCCGGGCAATGGATACAAAACGATCGTCGGATCGACAGCATCTATTGTACTATTTGTGCAGTCAATTCTAACCACAGCCGACGGCGCACAATTAATGGAAGCACTATCGACACGCCCGTTAAATTGGGTGGCGATTTCCGTTCTCGTTCTTGGTATTTTGCATAAATATGTTAAAGCTAAAGCAAACGAGTAGGGCAATTAATTTTTAAAGGACTCATATGATTCGCAGCAAAACATTGGTAGTCGGGGTGGCGGGCGCAGTTGCGCAGGCAGCCACGGCCTATTCGGAAACGTGGGACTTCGTAAACGCCCAGGGCTACACGAGCGTGCAGATCGCGTCGACGGCAGGGAGCATCACAGTGACTAGACAGTGTAGCATCGATGGCACTAACTTTTACGATCCGGTTGACATTAACGGCAACGCCATGGGGCAGGTGGTAACGGCGATGACCGTGGGCACGAAGTACATAACTTACGATCCGGTCCCATCCCCATACGTGCGGTTTAAAGTCGTAGAAGCGAATTCGGCCTCGACGGTGGTAACCATAACCGCAGTTAATTTAGAGTAATTTAATCTTATCCGGTGACATATGTTTGGATCAGACAGATACAAGTTCGGCTCGCCTCCATTCGCAAAGGTAGGTTTTTCACCGGATAAGGTTAAAGGGCTAAGAGCATATTATAAAGCTGACGCGCAGGTTTACACCGACGGCGCCATACAGTTTACGGCAAGTGACAAGGGATACTTGTCGATTGCTGATGCTAGTCAGACGGGGCTTGATCCGCTCACTGGGGATTATAGTTATAGTTTCTGGGTTAATCCTACTAGTTTGGTTGGTGGTAATCTTATTGGGAAGTTTGATGGTTCAGGGTATATTTTAGATTACAACGCATCAGGACTTATAGAAGTAATACACAGCGATGGCACAGGGAATGCTGTGCAGGATAGCGCTACGGGAACTTTAACCACTGGAACGTGGCAGAACTACACCGTAGTAGCTAATCGGGCGGGGAATCTTTACGTTTATAAGAATGGCAATACTGCAAGCCCCGTTATTACTCTTAACATTTCTGGTAAGACTGGAAGTTTAAACGCTTCTGCGGATTTTACATTAGCTAATCGATCTGGTCTGTACTTTAACGGCTCCATGGACTCCTTCGGATTCTGGAACAGGGCGTTGACGGCGGCTGAAGTATCAAGCCTATACAACTCTGGAAGCGGCAAAACCTACTCAGACCTAACTACTAGCGAGAAGACAAGCATAGTCTCCTTCTGGAATTTCAACGAAGAAAGCGGCATACGCTATGACGCGCACGGCACGAATCACCTAAGTCAAGTGTTTAGCAATATCATTGACAACACTAGCACGCTGGGAAGCGAGTTGGTGACGAATGGGACGTTCTCTGATGTGTTCACCGAGAAGGTCACGAATGGTGGGTTTGATAGTGGCACGACGGGGTGGGCTCCCGCAGCAGTAACGCTTGCTAGCGTAGCTGGCGGTGCTAGTGGTAACTGCCTAGAAATTACCAATTCTGGTTCTGAGCAGGGGTACGCCTTACAAGCAATCGCAACGGTTGTTGGAGTAACTTACACCATAAACTGGCAACACAAGAATGGAACATCGGGAGCAAGTTCTTACATAGTAATAGCTGGAAACGCGTTAAATAATGGGAACAATGCTGCTTGGACTGCAAAGAGTGCGACATTTGTCGCAACAGATACATCTCCTTACATTATTCTGTATAATGGAAATGCAGTTCCTGGAGCAACTACTTATATTGACTCCGTCTCCGTCACAATGTCAGGCTGGACATCCGCAAACGCAACACTAACTAGCGAAGCAGGTGGGCAGTCTGGCAACTGTTTAAAGATTACTAACGCTGGTGGTCAGGGGTTCGCCTCCACTTCATTCACTACAGTTGCTAACCAGAACTATACACTAAGCTTCTATCATAAGAACGTAAGCCCCACGGGCGGACAAGCCTTAATTGGTACTGGTATACGAACGGGAAACATTGCGGACGTAGGTCAAGTATCAAATGCAAACTGGACACTAAAAACTTACAACTTCAAGGCTACTACAACAACTACGTGGGTTGATTTCATTCAGTATGGGAACGCTAACGGAGATTCCGTTTTGTTTGATACGGTTTCTGTCAAAGCCCTAACTCAAACTAACCTCAACGGTGGCTTTGAATCTCTTGGAGCTGGTGAGACGCTGGGGAGTGAGTTGCTAAGTAACCCAGGGTTTGAGACTGCTGGTGGTGGTGGAGCGGATGTGTTCGGGAGTTGGGCTGAGACTGCGGGAAGTGGAGCTATAGCAGACGATGTCGTGACTCCTCATAGTGGGGCGCATGATGCGTTGCTTACTTATGTTACAGGACAAGCTTATGTCACTAATACTTTTGTAACAACAGCATCTACTCGCTATAAAGTAACTTTTTGGACTAAAGGTGATGGAACAAATGCTGGACGGTATCAGATTTATGATATTACCAATGCAGCAGTTATTATTACAGCAGTCACTACAGGCGTAACCGCAGCCACATGGACTTTGGTTACAGCTTATTTTACAACCCCATCTGGATGTATTTCGACAAGAGTAGATTTATTTTCCCCCTCCGTCGCAGGCTTCGCTCAATTCGACGACGTCTCCATCAAGCAAGTCACGGCCTACGTGCCGTTTCTGAATTGGATTAGTTTTCCAAGCGGATTATCAACAGTCGATGTTGAAACTACTGCTCCTTATGCGGGTACGTATGCTGCACGAATAGATGTAGGGACTTCGGGATTTGCTTATCAATATGTAACTGCTATTGGACGGATAGGTTCAAAATATAAATTATCCGCATACATCAAAAGTTCGTCAGCATCTACCATACGAGCAGGTGATACTTCTACATTACCTGTAACATTATCTACAACGACAAGTTATGTTTTAAATTCTGCTTATTTCACAGCTACGGCGACTGATATTGGATTCTTTGCGAGTGATGCTTCCAAATCCATCTACATCGACGACGTAACTCTAATCTGCACCGAAATTCCCGCCACCGCAGGAATAGCATCCGGCCTTTCGATTGATGGGAACCTTTGCGCTAGCTTCAACGGGACGACGCAGTATTTGAGTGTGGCGAGTAATGCGAGTTTACAGACGGGGGATATTGATTTTACTTGGTTTGGCTGGCTGAATATGGCAGATAAGGCCATATCCGCCGGTCAAGACATTATCAATAAATACGACGGCTACGTAAACAAAAGAGAGCTTGAATTTCAGTATTTAAGATCGTCCGATCGCTTTCGCGTTTTACTTAGTTCAAATGGTAGTAGCGTCTCAACATTGACGGCAAACAATTTCGGATCACCTAACCCCAATCAGTGGTACTTTTTTGTATTGCAATACAACAGCACTACAGATCTTGCCTCGCTCACGTTTAACAGTGGCACGGCGGACACAGTATCTCATGCTAGCGGAATATTCGTCTCCGATGCTCGATTAACTATCGGCGCTACTGTTGCTGCTGACAATAAATTCGCGGGGCGATTAGATGGATTCGGCTTCATTAAGCGTCTTTTAACGGCTGGTGAAATCACAGCCATCTACAACAACGGCAAAGGCGTCAAGTACGCTGGGCTTCCGAGCACGTTAACATCGACCTTAGAGAATAGAGTAATTTATTCTGACGATCCTAGTCATTCACCGTGGAACGCCCAAAGAGCAACAAGGAGTGCAAGCGGGATTTTAGAGACTGCTGCTTCTGGGACTCACACCCTATACCAGAATTCAATTTCTATTCCCGCAAGTACGAGCTTTACTTATTCGGCAAAAGTGACTCCGGTGGGTGGGCGTAATGCTGGTATAGGGAACAGTACTAGTTATGTAATCTACACATTAAGCACGCAGGCTGTCTTGAGTAGCAGTATTACTGCCGGGGGCACATCGTCATGTACTGATAATGGTGATGGGAGCTATACCTTAAAGTTGACGGTTACTGAATCGACAGCGCAAACCGAGATATATGTTTTCGTTGCCAACGCATCGGGAATTTCGTACGCGGGGGATATAACCAAGGGGTTAAGTATATCAAATATCCAAGTGCGGGAATCATCGGCATCTTCCGCCTATGTAGCCACCACAACGACTTCGGTTCTTGCAAGTTTGTGTTACTGGAACCTTGACGAGTACTCCGCAGGCACGGGAGCAGTCACACGTAACGATTCCACACATAATGCTATGCATCTGACATCCGTAGGCAACACTCCATCAGGTCAGGGGGTAAATTACTACGAGGGGACGGTAAGTCGTTGGCTTGATAATAGCGGCAACGCTAAGACTTTGATTCAGACCACGCAGTCAGCAAGACTTCTCTATGTCACTAACGCGCAAGCTGGCAGGCCGGTCTTAAGGGGTGATGGGCTCACGAAGAATCTTAACAACGCTTCGGACTTGATCGGGACTGGGGATGTTACGGTGTTTGCTGTCGTGAAGCCTAGAGGTTGGGGCGGGGCTACCCTCGGAAGTATATTAAATAACGCACGAACTCACTTAAGATTTTCTTCTGTTGGAATAGTGCAAGTAAGTTCGGATAATTTATCAACTATCGCGACATCAGGGTCATCTTCTATTTCTCTTGGTACACCATACGTAGTTATCGTGACAAGAACTAGCGCTAACCCTGGGCTAGCAAATATCTATATCAACGGTGTGCTTTCTGGTTTGGCTGACCAGAATACAGGAACGCCCACGGCGGGATTTGCAACTTACATTGGCAACACGGCGGCAGGCACTCGCGGCTTTGATGGCGACATCGACGAGGTTGGAATAGTTTCGAGAATTCTAACGGCGGTGGAAATAGGACGATTGAATACGGCACTCCGCGCCAAATGGGGGATTTAATATGATATATGTTGTTATTCCAGAAAACAAATTAGCGCAGTCGAATAAGTGGATAACAGATCGTTTTTTAAACGTGGGCGATTCTTTTGTTGTCAACAAGCAGCAAACTGTAGCGCCATTTAAAAAGTATTGTGTTACGAGCTTTATTGACGATGGCAGCGCATACACTGAGACAATCAAGGCGCACTTCGGCTACACGGATTATGTAACGGGCTATTATAATCCCCGTGGCATTCCCAAGGAGCACAAGCGGGAGATCCCTAGTACAGAGCCAGGCATGGGGAAGATCGATCTATGTGATTTTATAGCGGGGCTAATAGACATTGAAGGGCCTGAATAGCTATGCCGAGAAAAATAACTAACTCTGTTATTGAGATAGAAGAGATCGTGCCCGAGCAGCGTAGGGTAAGGCTCCTCGACGCAAACAGGCTCAGGACGCAAAGAGATGGGCTTAAAGATCGCAGGCAGAAACTCGTCGCTGATATAAATGCGGAGATCGACGCGATTGATGCACAGCTTGCAATCTGCAAGGCGGCGGGCGCAGAGCCTACGGCGATAGTTGAGCCGACACCACCGGGAGATACTCCACCGGATGGGGCACCGCTATAGCCAGATTTGTCGAATTTCTAGATTCTCCAATACTGCGTATTTGATCAGGTCGCGCTTGTACTTAAAAGTCATTGCGTATGTCATTCTATTTTTCTCGAAGCTAAGGATCCAACATCCCTTAGATTTCCAGTAATGTGCAAGCCTGCCCGTATGTTGAAGGGTGCATCCATAAACATCTACGCCGGGCAATGATCCTATGTACCCTTTCATAATTTCCAAATGGGGTGCCGCTTTAATAGTTGCAACAGTGGTGGGAGTCGAACCCACGATCCAGGGAGCTCAGGGATAGCCCAATTACGCTTTCGCAACCCCGGATTTTCGCTATCGTCACGCTTAAGCCACTCGCGCACAGCTGTCACAACCAGCGAGCGCACGTTATGCGCTCGGTGCTTGCTTAGCTCCTCGTTACCGATCCTTTATAAATCACCATGCAGTTTACGCCCCCGCCGACGATGTGAAAATCAAATTCCATCTGAGCGGATTCGTTCTCTACCTCACTTAGAGTAAAGGTATCTTCCACCTCAAACACTCCATCGGTATAGGTACCAGCCCCCATAATAACATTCGGGCCAGTCTCGTATGCAGGAAAGCTCAAATGTGTTCCGCCGGGATTTACAAAATCCATGCGTATCGTATCGGTAGATTGGTTCACGACTAAAGTAGGGCCGGTCACCGAGGGTGATGAAGATGGGCACGTGTTGCTGATTCTTCCGATATCTCCCGAATATGTTCCGGCATACCAATTTGATTGGGAGCTGCTACTATCGCCGCCCCCACCACCCCCACCGCCACATCCAACCAAAGCACAAAGACAAATAACACTTACTAACTTTCTCATATACGTACCCTTTTTGTTATGCTTCCTTGCGATTACTTCCTAACTTCAAATCGGTTAAAGCTTACCATCGGCCTCTTTCTCTATTAGGGACCAAAAATCCTTAGCGGACATACCAGAGCACCGATATAATTTCACTAAATCTTTCAAACTAACCTTAGTGGAACTACGTTCTATATACAAATATCTTTGTACGCTGCTCATTCCTAGAAGTTTATGCATCTTCCAAGGCTCTGAAATCCCTAGCTTTTCTCGCACTATCTTAAAGACCTTCATCCCTGGCATTTAGTCACCTTATTAATATATCCGCACTACTCAAAATATCTTCACTTAGCGCATGAAAATAACTTGACTACTGAAAGAAACTTGACGTAATATCATTATAGACAAGAAAACTTGACTAATCAAGTTATTTTGAGTTTAGGAGAAAACGACAATGCGCAACAAACGAACCCCAGAAGATCAATTAAAATACTTGGAAGATTTAATTATCGACACCGCCGAGGGCATGCGTTGCCGAGTATGCGGCGATGTTCGCCAGTTCCAGGACTGCGACAAGGAAATGAATTGTTGCGATGAGTGCGCAGACTATCAAAAGCTCTTGGCTCGCGAGGATGAGGAACATCGCGCCGAGATGT
>CAIXSY010000350.1 GCA_903922175.1 uncultured delta proteobacterium
ACATTCGACACGGCAGCTAATTTGTCTTTTTTGACGGCCGCCTGCTTCATTTGATGGCGACGGGGCAGTTGAATTTTGCAGGTGTCTTACGTTACCTACTACCAGGGTTGGTGTGTGTCTTACGTTACCTACTACCAGGGTTGGTGTGGCCGTATCTCGTCTTCACTAAAGATTGCGCGCCCCTTGCCAATGAGCCGGTAACATTTGATGCGGATGATTACCACTGCATGAAGCAGTACGATGTTGCACTGTTTACCTATCGCCGCTGGAAAGACATCCTCGCCAGGGAGGACTCTCCTTCGTAGGCATAATGCTTTATCCAGCGAGATCTAGCGAGGCTTCGCCTCAGACCGACGAGTGTTAAACCGACCCTGCTCGCTATCTGCCTTCTGTAATCTGCTTTCAGAGATCTGCTGTCCGCTGACTGCATCTGATGCAGCTGCAGCTTTCGGCCGCAGCCCACGGCCTTAGCTGCATCGGATGCAGTCAGCAGAAAACTGACTTCGGATCGCGGAGAGCCGATAACCGATCAACGCTCGTCGGCCTGAGGCAGAACCTCGTTAGATTGCAACAGGGATCTAGCGATCTCGTCCGAACCAGCGCTCAATATCGCTCTCACCAAACCTGACGATAATGGGGCGTCCGTGGGGGCAGGCTGCGCTAAACTCGGTGCGATCGAGCGCAGCAAAAAGTGCATAGGCCTCTTCGGCGCAAAGATTCTTCCCCGAGCGCACACTGGCATGACAGGCGATCCGCGCCGCCACGCGGTCAACATACTCGCTCAGCGCTCCTCCCGCCACATCACCTTCTTCGAGCGCCACAGATTCACGCACAACACCAGCCGCGTCATGACCGACGAGCAGCGCCGGAATTGCACGTATGAGCAGCGCTGTTTCGCTGCTCTCCTCGATCATAAAGCCATAGGCGACGAATATTTCGCGATTCTCACGAAAACGATCGATACCGGCCTGCCCGACATCGACGCTCATCGGCATGAGCAGCTGCTGACTGGAGACGCTCTGAGCACGCGAACTATTGCGAATCAGGTTATAATTATATCGCTCATGAGCAGCATGCATGTCGACGACGTACAAGCTTCCATCGTACTCACAGAAGAGATAACACTGCAGGGCTTGGCCAATATAACGCAGATCCGAAAAACGAAACGAAGGCTTGGGCGTAGCTTCAAATTCGGCTGCTCCCCCTCCACCTTCAGCAATCTGTAGCGATAGCGCAGGGGCGCTCGCCGCGGGGCGATAGTCAAAAGCCGCTTGTACGCCGGGAGCTTGTACGTAAGCTGCGGTCTCAGGCGGGGTTGCCGCAGGATAGCGCGCCACCTGCGCATACGACAACGGAGCGCGCAGTTCCGCCGTTGCCCGAAGCAGCGCGCCTCGCACAAACAGAAATATCGATTGCGGATCGGCGAATCGAACCTCGCTCTTCTGCGGATGAACATTGACATCGACCTTGGCCGGCGTCACCGAGAGTGAGATGTAACCGATGGGGAATTCGCGGTCCTTGAGGGTCGAAGAGAAGCCCTCTTTCACGGCCTTCAATATCAGGCGATCAGAGACCACCCGCCCATTGACCAGGATCAGAAACGACCCCGCGTCAGCACTCGCCTGCGAAGGATGCGCGGCGACACCGCAGGCTGCCGTCCCGTAAGCGTCGCTCTCCTCAAAGGGGACCATGGCACCTCGAAATAGCCCCTCAGCGCGCTCGGCACTAGTCGCCCGACGTGGCAGGTTAAGTACCTCCCGTCCATCAAGCGTAAGGCGTAGACGCACCTGTGGGTGAGCGAGCGCCGTCCCGGTCAACCACTGCCGCACGCGGAGCTCTTCGTTACGCGGGCTTTTTAAAAACTTGCGCCGTGCCGGGGTGTTAAAGAACAGAGAGCGTACCTCAATCTCCGTTCCGAGCGTGCAAGCCACCGGCTGCACCGCTTTGATTGCGCCGCCGTGCACGACAACCTCCGTGCCCAACTCATGCTCCGCAATGCGCGTACGGATACGTAGCTTCGCCACCGCCGCTATCGAGGGCAACGCTTCGCCGCGAAAACCGAGGGTATGAATATTGAGCAGATCATCGGCAGCGCTAATTTTAGAGGTAGCGTGCCGTTCAAGGGCGAGCAGCGCATCGTCTCGCTCCATTCCACAACCGTTGTCCACGATGCGTATAAGACTATGTCCGCCCTGCTCAAGAATGACCGCGATGTCGGCTGCTCCAGCATCAAGGGCATTCTCGACTAGTTCGCGCACGACCGACGATGGACGTTCAACCACCTCACCGGCGGAGATCTGGTTAACCACAATATCTGGAAGTACTTTAATCTTCATACTACCTTAGGACCGGGGAGATCATCACCTTTCGCGCCCTTCCACCCTTTCCACCACGACGCAATTCGAACTCAATCGCCTTACCGGCCTCACTGTCAGCCACAAGATCTTCGACCTCCTCTTTACTCTGAACTGGCTTACCATTAACGGCGAAGATAAAGTCGGCTAGGTCGGCGCGTTCGATATACCCACTCATAAAAGCATTCGAGGGGGTTCGTGACGGACGCACCCCAGCAACATCGGCCGGACTCCCTTTGCCGATAAACAAAACCATCGGCCCGTGGTTGGTGTCGGCTAACAACCAACCGATACGCGGCCGTAGGACCT
Organism: uncultured delta proteobacterium; assembly: GCA_903922175.1. Taxonomy (GTDB): domain Bacteria; phylum Bdellovibrionota_C; class UBA2361; order UBA2361; family CAIXSY01; genus CAIXSY01. The sequence goes on from CAIXSY010000350.1 coordinate 2,664, forward strand.
TGCCGGTAGCTATAAGCTCCGGCAGCACCCGTCGGATCTGATTTATCGGGACGGCAAATCCGATCCCTGCCGAATCTCCAGACTGACTTAATATAGCCGTATTTATGCCGATCAGCCGCCCATCGGCATCAAGCAACGGCCCTCCGGAATTTCCTGGGTTAATAGCTGCGTCTGTCTGGATCAGCCCCTTCATAACTGATCCGTGTACTCCGCGTACCGAGCGCTCAAGGCTTGAGATAACGCCTGTGGTAAGCGTGCGATTGAGCCCAAACGGATTCCCAATTGCAAGCACACGCTGACCGACTTCAAGCTTCGAGGAATCCCCGAAAGGGAGACTAACGAGCCCCGGCGGCGGATCACGCAATTGTAGCACGGCGATGTCGTACTCTTTGTCATAGCCAACCAGACGGGCGGGGTGGCTGTCACCTGCAACAAGGAGGATCTCCACCTCTCGTGCATCTTTGATTACGTGGTGATTCGTGATGATAATCCCCTTCTCGGCGTTGATCACGATACCAGAACCAGAGCCCTCAACCTCGCGCACCTCAGGGAAAAAATCATTCGGGTCGACCTGCAAGCTTTTGGTGAGAATGAAGACAACCGCCTCGCTCGTCGCTTTGTAGACCTGAATCGTACGATTCTCCTCGTCGGTGCGAGTTGCAATCGGGATCACGTTCTCAGCCAGCACCAACGAGGCAAGGCACCCAACAACTCCCAGCAAAAATGCCACGACCAAGCTCTGACGTCTTATGTCCATTAAGTCCCCCTGCTTGTCCTACACCTAATCTTATTTTCCGTGGCTTCCGTAGCTTCTACCCAACGTAATTGCTAAATAACCCCGGGCAACATTCTGTCGCAGTCCTAGTTTTGGTCGTGATCATAAGTCCTTAACATGTTCCTTATCTTGGTCACTTCCTTGGCCTATTCGACCAAGACCATGGAAAAGACCAAGAAGCCAGACCAGGACCAAGACAGTAGTACCCGGACTTATTGAGCAATTACGACCAACGCAGCAAGTCAGGCAAAACATAACAGATGGCCCAGATACCCCGATCACTTCAAGCGCACGTGGCCTGTTTTCGGCGCTCTCTTTTTTTCGGGCGGATCCACGGCTCCGTCATCATCGGTTGTTCCTCCCGAACCAAGCCGTTCGACCTTGATCACCCCCGGAACCATCTCAATACTACGCTTAACACGCTCGTAGTGGCGCACGTCATTAACAGAGATATCAAAGGTGTTTTCGGCACGGCCAAGCTCGCTCGTCTTGGCATGGGCGCTGATAATATTAGCCCCGCTATCGGTCATGGCCTTGCACATATTGGCCAGCAACCCCATCTGGTCCTGCGAATACACCAAGAGCCGAACCTTGCGCGTGGTATGCATATCATCGTCCCAAAAGACATCGACCAATCGCAGTGGATCGGACTCTAGTGCACGCGGACATTCACCGGAGTGTACCGTCACCCCTCGACCACGCGTAATAAAGCCGACGATGCGATCGCCGGGGAGCGGCTCGCAACACTTGGCAAAGCGTACGAGGATATCATCGAAACCGCTCACCTTGACCCCGACCTTGTCGCGTGAGACCTGCGCCGCTCGCTGAAAGATTCGTTGCAGCGGCGTCGGCTTAGCCTGTAACTTCTCTTCGACGTCGACGCCTTCCGGCAATAGCTTAGCGATAACCTTCGTTGAGCTAAGCTTACCGTAGCCGATCTCTGCGTAAAGGTCGCCCTCAGTCTTAAGGCCCAGGCCCTGCGCAATCTCAAGCATTTTGCCGCTGCTCTCCACCCGCTTCAGGCTAGACTTAACCTTGCGCAGATCTTTAGACAAAATGTCTATTCCAATCGCCAGCGAACGCGAGTGCTCTTCGGCTTTAAGAAATGCGCGAATTCGCTGCTTCGCTTTTGAAGACTTGACGAAGCGCAGCCAATCTTTATTCGGCACATGCGTCTTAGAGGTGAGGATCTCAACCGTATCGCCGTTTCTCAACCGATGATCAAGCGGCACGAGCGTGTTATTGACCTTCGCCCCCGTGGTACGATGCCCAACATCCGTATGTACGGCATAGGCGAAATCAACCGGACTGGCACCGAACGAAAGCCGAACAAGCTGCCCCTTCGGTGTAAAGACAAAGACCTCCTCCGGGAACAATTCGCCCTTGACTGACTGGATGAATTCATCGGGGCTCTTCAAATACTGCTGCGTCTCGACCAGCTCGCGCACCCACTGCAGATCGAAGCCGGGCAGACCACCACCCTCCTTGTAACGCCAGTGCGCGGCGATACCTTCTTCCGCTACCTGATTCATCTCCGCTGTACGAATCTGAACCTCCATACGCTGCCCACCCGGACCAATTACCGTCGTATGTAGCGACTGATACATATTCGGCTTGGGCATCGCGATATAATCCTTGAACTTTCCCGGGATCGGCTTGTAGGTGGAGTGGATTATCCCCAAAGCCTCATAACAGGCGCGTAACGTTGGGACGATGATTCGAAAACCGATAACATCGTGCACCTCTTCAAAAGAGATATTGCTACGTTCCATCTTGCCCCAGATGGAATTAAAATGTTTGCAGCGCCCCTTGACGGCGGCCGACACACCAGATTCCTCGAGCGCATGAATCAGGTTCTGCGTAGTCTCTGAAATATAGCTGTCGCGCTCCTTGGTCGTATTGTCGAATTTGGAGCGTATCAACTCATAAATCTCTGGCCGCAGATAGAGCAAGCACAGGTCCTCAAGCTCGCTCTTTAACCAGTGAATACCGAGACGATTAGCAAGCGGGGCATAGATATCTTTCGTTTCCTGCGCCGTCCGCCGACGCTTGTCTTCAGGCTTATGGCTGAGCGTGCGCATGTTGTGCAGGCGGTCGCACAACTTAACAAGCACGACCCGAATATCCTTAGCCATGGCTAAGAGCATTTTGCGGAAATTCTCAGCCTGCTTCTCCTCTTGAGAGTCGAACTCGATACGTGTCAGCTTCGTTACGCCCTCAACGATATCGGTAATTTCGGGGCCGAACTTACCTAGCAGCGTCTCGTGGGACACGAGGCAATCTTCGACCGTATCGTGCAGAAGCGCCGCAGCGATGGAGGGCACATCGAGCTTCAACTCGGCGGTGAGCAGCGCGGTCTCAAAGACATGCGTAAAATAGGCTTCGCCCGAGGCGCGCACCTGCCCGCTATGCTGCTCTTCAGCAAATTTATATGCATCTTCTATGAGTTTAAGATCTGGACTCGGGTGGTATCGCTGAACTGCCCCTGCTAGTTTCTCGAACGACATACCTTAATCTCAAATGCACGAACAAAGGCGCTCGTCGGCGCAGCCGTTCGCCCCCTTACGTTAGGAGTGCGTCCCATTGCTGTCCGGCGAGGCGGGTGTCGTCGTCGCATCTTCACCACTTGCCGGGGCGAGCGTTGTGTCCTCAGCGACAACGGCCAATGTGGGAAGCTTGGGCAGCTCTGGCCCTGGTCCAGCGGCATTCTGCCTCTCGTTTTCTGCTCGAGCCTCGGCTTGCGCAGTTACGCGTGCCTCATCTTGCGCAGCTTTCTCTTCAGTCGTCATAAATCGGACAACACCGGACGCAATCTCGCGAAGCGCTGTGACTACAGCTTTATTGCTACGGTGCTCCTTGAGCAGAACCTTGGAGCCCGTAAGCAATTGCTTAGAACGCTTGGAGGCCAGTAGCACCAGCGCAAAGCGGTTATTTTCACGTTGAAGGCAATCCTCGACAGTAATTCGTGCCATTTAGCGAACCCAACAAATAAACTTATGTTCTTTTCATTCCTACATGACCCCCAAAAAAAGGGAGAATAGAGGACCAGTATTCCCGGTAAGTATTACACTTTATTCGTTATTCAAGAAAGTATCAAGGGGAGGGTATGGATTATGGGTAAATCCCCTGTATCTGCTCAATAACCCCGGGTAGCTTTCATCCTAGTCTTGGTCCTGGTCCTAAATCCTGGTCGTGGTCAATTGGTCAATGATTTCGGCCAAGAACACGATGATAACTTAAGACCAGGACTAGGATCCAGACACTTTCTCCCGGGTTATTGAGCAAATACCGGGCTAATGAGTAGTCACCTTAAAAAGCACTAACGCAGGACATATATCACCTACCCCCTCATCAGCAGGACCACAGCCGAGGCCAAGATCCCCTCTTTTCGCCCCACAAAACCAAGCTGCTCGGTTGTGGTCGCCTTGAGGCCAACCCGATCTGGTGTAATCCCAAGCAAACCAGCGAGGCTTGCCTTCATGGCGGGGTAATGCGGACTAAGCTTCGGTGCCTCAGCCAATACGGTCGCGTCGATGTTAAGAACCTCCCACCCCTGCCGTTTTAGCTTCCCCCAGACGATGCGTAAGAACTCACGGCTATCTAGGTCCTTCCAGCGCTTCTGCGTATTGGGAAACAACGAACCTATATCCGGTTGCCCCGTGGCACCCAGAAGAGCATCGACAATGGCGTGAATTAAGGCATCGGCATCGGAGTGCCCTGCCAGGCCCTTGCTGTACGGTATGGGGACTCCCCCGAGGATAAATCGACGACCGCTAACTAAGGGGTGTATGTCGATCCCCTGGCCAACCCGCAATTCTCTTAGCTGGGGCAACAACGGCGGGGTCTTTTTTACTTTCGTCTTGGTCTTTATCATTTTGCGCCCCGACAACCTCTTCACTCTCATGCGAATCACTCTCCTCGGGCAGAACGCCAAGACTTGCCATCATCTCACCACCCTGATCATTCACAATCCCAAACGACTCCGGATTACCAGCAATCAGCGCTGCGGCGATAAACCGCGGAATAAAGTCGCGCGTCTCCTTAGCGAACTTTCCTCGTCTCGACAACCCCCAGAAGTCATTCGTGCCGGATTTTCCAACCACTCGCTGAACAGCGCCCGGACCTGCATTGTATGCGGCTAGAGCCAAATACCAATCCTTGTAAACTCGGTAGAGGTCTTTTAAATGTCGTGCTGCGGCAACGGTCGAAAGAATCGGATCTTTACGCTGATCCTCGAACAAGCTGACCGACAAGCCATACAAGCGCGCTGTGCCCTTCATAAACTGCCACATTCCAACAGCACCAACGTTGGACCTAGCCTGCACATCATAACCACTCTCTATGAGCGCAAGACTTATCAGCTCATGCGGAACTCCCTCATCCTCAAATATCTGAGCCATCACCGGGTAGTATTTCCCGCGACGATCAAGACATCCTTTAAGATAGCGGCCATTTCCCTTGAGGAACGAGTTTAGCTCCTTCTTGACCTCTGCGTTAACAACTAATGCCGGCGCGGGTAGCTTCTCTACATGGCGGGAATGCGCAATTTGACGTGATGCCTGATAATCCTTAAAACTTTGCAGCTCCCCAAGATTGAGCGCGTTCCCAGCATAAGAGCTTGGCGACTGAACCACTCCGAGGTTAGACTGCTGCACCGACGAGAATAAAGTGCAGCCCGAACCGAGCAACATCATGGCCAACGAGAGAGATCTCAATGGAATCTTCATGCCAGATCTATGTGACAGCTGCGCCGCCTAGTCAAGCCACCAGTTTTACAGCCTCACAGTTGGGTAGTTTTTGTGTGTCAACTGCTCAATAACCCCTGCGTAAACCACTGCGTAACTTAATAATTCGTGATCGTGGGTAACCGTTCACTGGGTCTAACTAATTGAACTAGCGGAAGGAATCCAGTTACACGAAGGGCACGAAAAAGGACACGAAGACCACCAAATAAATTGCTGAGTATTCATCTAGAGCTAACTCCAGGTGAATACTCAGCAATTTATTGAGTAATTACGGAATACTAACGGCTTGCACACCTGCCAAAGAGGGGGTACCCTAAACCTCGCTAAACAGTTAGCAGGCAGACAAAGAGTTAGACGTGCGATTTTGGCAATAGGCAATCTATAGCAGACTAATGGTGATTCTATGTTGAGCTGCACAAAGAGAGTAATTACCTGTGTCCTTGTTTTTGCGTGCTGCGCTTGCTCATCAACCAGCAACGAACAGCCGCAGAGCTATCTCGCCGACGGCTCGATCATGATCTCACGTCCTGCACCAGCTCCGGCTGCGATGGAGAAGCTTATAGCCCTCGGCTTACTCCCGAGCTATGAGGCTGAGAACACTCACTGGCTTAGAATTGACCCACATTCGCAAACTATAAGCCTGATGGAAGATGGAAAGCCGACCCTCGTATCGCAGGCTCAGGGAACGCAGCTACTGCATTCGGGGCGTTTTCAGCTTCTTCATAAACAACGTAATCCATTGTGGTATGCGCCAGCCTCTTACTTCGAACAGCGCAACCTCCCCGTCCCTCCAGAGGGAGATAAATCTCGCTTTAGAAGAGGCGCACTCGGCGATTTCGTTCTTTACCTAACAAAAGATACGCCCATCCACAGTGGCCCGGTGTGGTCAGAGGACGTCGGTGGCGTTAAGGTCGATGATTCTAGCCTCTCTAAGATATATTACATGCTCCCCGTTGGGGCGATTATTGAGGTTAAATAGGTACTTCTCGGGAGGTTCTCGTAGGACTGCAGGTCGAGTCACTCGGCGGGAGAGTATCCGCTATCCGCTATCCGCTATCCGCTATCCGCTATCCGCTATCCGCTATCCGCTATCCGCTATCCGCTATCCGCTATCCGCTATCCGCTATCCGCTATCCGCTATCCGCTATCCGCTATCCGCTATCCGCTAT
>CAIXSY010000351.1 GCA_903922175.1 uncultured delta proteobacterium
GAACTGGAACTGTTCCCGATTCCTGCTCCTGCCCCTTATCCTCTTGATTGGAATAGGAAAAGGAGCAGGGGCAGGAATCAGGAGCGGTTCAAGTGCAAGTTCAAGCAAGTTCCTTTTGCCCGGGGTTATTGAGCAATTACGGTTTCATTAAGTTAGTTTTGTCCGCAGGGGCGGCGGAGGAGCCAGAGGGTCTGAACGGATACGAAGAAAGCTCAAGAGTCGTTGAAGTCACAGGCACAGAAAATTTTTAATTGGCTTATGCTGAATGCCCACGAGTTGAATTATGCGCAATGCATTGTCGCGATATCTGCGGCTTTTGGGGGACGTGGTCCTGTTGATCTTCTTCATGCCGTTTCTTTGGCCGACAATAGACCACCTGACTCGTACCCTGGGGATTTATGATAGTATGGGGCTGTCCGCAGTTTTTTTTCTTGTGGTGAACTGCCTCATAATCGCTTCGGGCGCGGTGTTGCTAATTAACCTAACGGCCCACCGACGTTTGGTGCTGGAGGCACTGATGGCGGCGGGGATAGTTACAAGCCGGGTTTTAGGGGCTATTTTTTAGTAGTTTCGCTGACACGCGGCTCATTCGCCAGTAGTTGTTCTGGGCACGCTACACACATTACGGGACCCCCGTAGCCGCTGTTTCGTTAATCTGCTCTCGGAGATCCGCTCTCAGCGATCTGCCGTCAGCATTCTGCTGACCGCATCGGCTGCAGCTACGGCCAGCGGCGGAGGTTCCTCGCCGCCGGAATTGGCAGGCCACAGAATATTGGTAACGAACTTCCCCGAGGACCTTCTTCGTGCCGCCTGTGCATATACGGGCGCTAACCAGACTGACACTATCATTGCGGGGCTAAGAGAGCTTGTTGCCGTCAGTAAGCGTAAACGCGCCCTGTCTGTTCGAGGAAAAGTTACGATCGATCTGGATTTAGATAAGATTAGAGGGCGGGTTCGGCTTTAGGAAGCTTGCGGCTGATCCTAAGGTGTCGCTGTTTGGTGAAAAATAAGCAGCCGTCCGTCCGTTCGGACGGCTGCTAACCTTTTAAATTCATAGGCTAAGAGCGAGCGCACTTGTTCTAAGCGAAGTCAAAAGAAGCTCTCTCCTCCGTCCGCCAACCTTTTGCGGATGGCTCGCCGCTACCTAGTCCGTCCCCGTGACTGAGATACTCCAGGCAGTCTCCCCATACTTTTCACGGTCTTTAGGTGTCGCCTTGACGATCACAGCGTAGTCCCCAGGAAAATTGATGTAGGTACTGGTTGCGGCGATACTGCCGTCGAATGAAGCAAATGACTTTTCTTTGCCTGTTGCGAGGTTGTAGAGTCTTATCTCGACTGAACCCTTCTTCCCGAAGGGGACCCCTGGATCGTCGACGGTGTAGGTCAGTGTGGTTGGTTCGATCACTCTGAACGGGAACCCCTGACCGGCACCGTCCATGACGGCATCAGAGATATCCTGGGACAAAAAGATACCTTGTCTAAGGTTCAGTGGCGCCGCGGTTAGTCCTGCATCCGCGAGATTTCTTGAATTGGAACAGACAAATCCCTTCGTTTTGAACAGCTGCTTACCGTAAAATTCCACGAGGTAATCAGGACAAGAGACAGTCTTAATCCCATTTTCCTTCAGGTCTTGCCGGTAGACTTGAGATCCCTCGTATTGATCCATGAAGGTCATGTCAACGTCGAAGATCGGTTGATTACCGTGTGAGTCGGGAAGAGCGTTAATTTTGAAGAAAAAGTTTCCAGATCCAATCCAGTCTATCCAGCCTGCTTTGGGTGCCTTCCCATGCTCAGCTTCTTTGACGACCGTTCCATCGATCATGCTTCTCACCTGCATTTTAAACGGCGCAGTATAAGCCTCATCGGGTACGGCCATATCGAAGCGTATCGCGACTGGGTAGTTAACTTCGGAAAACGGACTGGTATTGACATCCCCCTCCTGTTGCGAGACCGGTTCAAACGCCGAGCCTTTTAACCTCCCATCCAGGATCAAAGATTTCTTCTTATATGCCTTGAGCTTGGTCGTCGCCTTTTTGCTGCTGTATTCGGTAATGCAGAGAGTGTTGCCTGGATTAATACTCGTATAGAGCCCGGTCGAAAGCTTGGCGATGTATCGAGGGCAGGGGACGACGTTAATGCCGGCAGTTTTGTATCCTGCTGCTTGAATTTCAGCATCGGTTCGCTTTATGCAAAACCCGAGTGTCGGCAGAGCAAACGCAACAACCGCCAAAGCCATAGTAAAGTGGGGGAGAAAACCTTTCATAAGCAACCCTCAAGTCAAATAATATATATTGGACAACTTACCAACTGTTATGGCGAAGTTTATGAAGATGTGACGTGAAAAGTTACTTTTGTGCGTGTAGCGTAGCTTATTATTAAAAAACCTAATACAACCTGGTGGTTATGTCGTCTAGGACAAAGTTTATAGCGTCCGAGGGAGGTGTTTCTCCGCGCATCTGCGCGTCAAGCTATCGCGTTGGCAATGCGATCACTAAAATTAGGGGTCTTCACGGTTTCCAGTGGGTAAAAAACACCTAGAAATAGCTTAGAAGTGGCGTTTTACTTGATTAATAAGGGCATTTCGGAGACATAAGTTCGTTGCTAAGAAGAAAGGATGAGAAAAGAACGACCCGACAGGGAGC
>CAIXSY010000352.1 GCA_903922175.1 uncultured delta proteobacterium
GAACTGGAACTGTTCCCGATTCCTGCTCCTGCCCCTTATCCTCTTGATTGGAATAGGAAAAGGAGCAGGGGCAGGAATCAGGAGCGGTTCAAGTGCAAGTTCAAGCAAGTTCCTTTTGCCCGGGGTTATTGAGCAATTACAGCACTGTTATTAACCCACACTTCTCCGCGAAGATCCAGTAATCCTGTGTTGTGAATCCTGTGTTGTGGTGCACGTCAGCCCGGGAGCATTCGTGGCCAGTGTTGGATCTGCCGCTCGACCATCTCCTCGAATCCCGTAAGCAAGCTGTTATAAAGAGGGATCTTATCGCTGTGCCCCTGTGCCGCTGCGTTGAGCTTTAAAAGATGAGCGATCGATTCCAACGTACTGAGGCAGTGCGGCATGGGCTGTTGACGGATACGGTAATTCGAACGGAGCTCTTGACGGAACGAAAGAGCCGGTAGGCTTTTAAGAAAAGGATTGCGATGTAATATCTTTCGCGCTTCGACCCACGTGCCATCGAGGACGATGGTTGTTGAGGAGGTGTCGAGCTTTAGTGTTTCGCAGTCAGCCGCCTGTTGGCTCGGATAGAGAAGGTACGTCTTTTGATCCTGCGTGATCTTGTCGAGGGCTTCCTTGGTGAATTGGATTCCACTCAAGAGGCGCGAGTTGGTGATTGCGCGGAGAACGATGCGCGCTGTCGAGTGATACATCTTACGCTCGTGCGGATGTTGCAGTATTAGAATATTGCAGTGGGCATCGAAGGGGGCAACTAAATTGCAGACGCAATATGCGATCGGTCGAAAGCAGCCATAGCAGGTCGGTCGCGCAAGATCACGAGGATAGGGGCAGCATGGCGCAGAACTGCGTGTCATGAAGATATCGTAGCGCAAACGTCTTCGATTCTAAAGGGCTTGATTACCTTCAAGAGTGCCGTGCCTTCCAAAACCCAGCGCCAATGAGCCCGAAAAGGCCAAGGAGAGATATCCAACTAGAGACGAGATCAACTGTCCCGGGTTTGTGGTGAATGTCCGTCGTTTCCTGTTTGGGAACGAGCAGCATATAGCCATTGCTACCCAGGTAAATGGGAACATCAGCCTGCCACTTGGGGTAGTACGAGTACTTGAGTAGGTGGGGCTTGCCGGGGCACTTGGTGTGAAGTGTTAAATGAGCGAAGCTCTGCTCGACCGTGGGGGCGCAGCTCTTGGTAATATTCTCGGGCAATGGAATGTCGGCGGGGCCGGGTAGTCCCGGAGTGACGAGAGGATCTTCTGTCCGAGCATCAACGTAGCGGAATTTTTCAGCCGGGTCGTTCTTGAACGTTATCAGTACAAAGGGGGCGCTCTCTCCCTCGAAGGTCTGTTGACTGAAATTTACCGGGAATTTTTTCTCGAAGGGCACCTGGGTCTCTCCGATAAAGGCGAAGTACCCCTTGCCGTGAAGTATTACCTCGGAGACCCCCGGCTCCCTGCGTAGCAGTGGCAAGGCGAGCTCGGAATTGCCGTATTGCAGGTTTGAAACGTAGAGGTCGGGATCGAAGCCACGATCGGCGATAAAGAAATCGGGGCGGTCTTGTAGCTCATGTTCTAGATGAAACGGTCTTCGCAGCGAGAAGATGAAGGCGTTAAGTCGAAGGCTAGAGTCATTCGGATCGATCGCCGGCCAGCCCAGATCGTGTGAGACTCGTCGACCGGCGTACCACTCTTGAACGAGAAAGTTAAATAAGTTTCTCGATTTGACCTCCGTCCAGGGGGCGCCGGGCGCGAGCGGGGAGTTGTAGGCGAAGGCCAGAGGGCGCAGTCGATCCCAACGCACCTGATTGAGCAGGCTCGTATAGGGCCATTTCTGTTGAATGACAGGAACTTCACTGTCATACGCCTCAACCATCGTCGAGGGGAGCTTGGCGGCATAAAGAGAGGCATATTTCCCACGATAGAGCAGATAAAAAAGGCCTGAGTCCTCGAAGCCTTTTTTGGCGTTTTCGCTGACGGCGATGTGGTAGGAGATCCCGAGGGTACGCATAACCTCGATAGCTCGCGGTATGTCAGTTCCCGGCATAACCGATCCGGCCGGCCAGCCGGCGCATGAGTTACTGGCTAAACACTGTAGGCTATAGGCTACTCCCGGGAATCGCGCTGAATTTAGGATTCCACCCTCGACGATCTGATGCGGGGTGAGAAAGGGGAGGAGTTCAAAGGCGCGCACGGTGCCGAAGATCCCATTGTTGGCGTCGGCTGATTCGAAAGATACTCGTCCGGGGGGCTGTGTGCGCAAGATCTGCACTATCTGCACGTAATCTTGAGCGCCGCTCTTGCCATTGACTCCGGAGAAGTTCCACTCCATCCATGACCTCGATTTGTCGAAGCTCTCTTGCGCAGGAGTTATGAAGAGGAACAAGCAAGCGCAGAGGGCCGTTACGGGGACGGGCAGGCGCTGACTTAGTCGCCCAAAAACGATGATGATTAAGAGATAGGTTGAAAAATAGATGCTCGGCCAGAGGCGAATGTTGAGAAATGCTGTCGAGTTTAGAAACTCATTGGCATAGAAGAGGGCCACAAATATGCCGCCGAAAAGGTAGACACGAAAGATTGTCCAATCCCTCTCTGCGGCACGTACGAAAAGAACGGCCGTGAGAATCAGGAAAAATGCAAGGGATATGGCGGCAAGGTACGAAAGCGTAGCTAAGATCTGAGGGGTGGGCTGGGTAATGTGCCTCGAATAATAAGCGAGCGCGGTGATGGGTAGAAGTACCGCTACTATGAAAAGGTACAAACGGAGGAGCCTCCACCACCCTGCCTTTGCCGACAGAAAAAGCCCCGGGATAATGAGCAGTGTTAACGCTGCAAAGACAAGCTCATGGTGGGTAAACGTTTTTAGTAACTCGACATTCCAGTTTGCTCCGAAATCGGTGCTGTAACGCGAGTAATACATTAGCGGAAAAACCCACCATGCGAGGAGTACCCCAGAGACGATGCAGGCAAGGTATGAAGGGAGTACCTTCTTGAAGTTGAAATTACGTAAGGCAAACTTCAAGAGATCTTCGCTTACAAAGACGCTGCATAAGACAAAAAGCATCAGTGCAGCATAAAAGTGCGAGAGCGCGGCAGCGACGAAGGTAATCACAGCGAGAATGGAGAATTTGCCGCTATCGCGCGCGCGAAAGAGCGCACCAACGCAGATGACGAAGAATACAAAGGCCCAGGTGTTGCCGATCATCCCAGCCAGGGTTGAGGAGATGTTACCGCCCCACATTACGTGGGCGTCGGTGTGCAGAAAGGCGACAGCGAGAAGCGATGCCATGGCTCCGGCGGTGCGCCCTAAGCTCATCAGCCGAGCCATTACATAAAATGCTGGGGGCATGAGCAGTATGGGGAGCAGGGTTGTGAGCTTGAAGGCGATGTTGGGGTCGATTACCTTGCCGAGTATGCCGCCAAACAGATAGGGGAGCGGAAAATAAAACTGGAAAAGCTCGAAGCCTGACCAAAATGAGTACGAGTAGTGAATAATGCTGCCGTGATGGAGGAAAGCATCGGCGACGTTCTGCATCAACACGGGGTGGGCGGGATTGTCACCGCCACCGGGGATACTCGTTGAGAGCAGATCGTGCCAGGGGACGTCGAGGGCTAAAAGGAGGCTGCCGAGAATGGCGCAGCCGAGGTCGCCGAGGAGGAGAAGCCGTGTTTTTGGTCGCATTGGCATGTGCTGTTTTAACTGACTGCGTGCAAAGGGTAAAGAGTAACTGGTCAGCTTTTGCCCTGACTCTTCGTTTCCTCCTTCGCTCGGTCTTCCGCCGACGCACGGCCTCGCGGCCGATGCTATGGCGTGACAGGCTGCGGCCGGTGCTTTCTACTTCGCCTTGCCTCGTGGCAAGTGCTACGTAGGACAAGACGGAGGACAAGGCGAATAAGTCATTCGGCTTGTCCTACGGAGCACTCGTGCGAGCGAGGCGAAGTAGGATCGGGATTGAGACTCGCGCCTCGATTCAGGCCAAAATCCGACCAGTTACGGAAAATTCAGGTTACCCCACAATCTCATTTTGATAGCAGGCCTCACAAAGTAGGTTTTGAGTCTGGCCAGCGTAGGCGGAAGCAAACGGGCTTTGGCAGTGTGCACAGGCGGACTCAATCAGTGGTTTTACTTCAAGGATGGAGGAAAGCTGACGGAGGCGCTCCATCGGGGCGATTCGCGGTAATGGCCGATTGGCGGTGCGGTAGAAGTCTAATTCCTTACGTACAATTTTGTATCTCTTGCCGCTTCGGGCGCAGATAAGGGTGGTGTTCAGAATCTGATCAGTCACATCTCGAATATGATCGGGGAGGACGGCGGCTGGGCTAGTCTCGTTCGGAGCCTCGTCTTCGGCCCATTCATAGCCCTGCGCCTCTGCTTGGGCGCGATTGAGCGGGAAAAAGTCGAAAGCATCACTGCGGTTAAACGGATGTGGGTTGATCGTCTGCGGAAAGAATGTCCCGTATTCACCGGTACTGAGCATGTGCGCTTTAATGCGTGGTAGTAGGTCGAGGTACTCGGTCTTGGTGTACTGTTTGTTGAGGATGCAGTACTCGGCTTTTTTGACGCTGGAGCAGCCGAAGCAGTCGTGCGAGCCGTAGCAGGTCTCGATGCAGTATTCGCAGTCGTGCGCGCCGGGCCAGCAGCCGAAGCAAAATTTCAAGTTATAGGCCTGTTCGCCGACACTTCCACAATTATAGATCAGCTCAGTTCCGTTGCCGTAAGCGCACTGGAAAAAAGATTTTTTGGCCCCGTAGACCCAGACACAGTGATGCAGATCCTCGCTATTACTGATGAAGGCGCAATCTTGGCAATCCTTGGAGTGATCGATGAAATTGCCCCGGCAGCGCTCGTTCATCCTCCCCGAGTAGTACTTGCGCGGAAATAGCGTGGCGAAACGTTTGAACCGTTCGCGCTCCTGCTGCAACACCGCGTGGCTTCCGAGATCGATCTCAGCCAAGCGCCGTTCATACTCTTCGCGAGTTAGTTTCTGATTAAAGAAGTGGTACTTTTTTTGAGAGAGATTGACACAGCCGTAACAATTACTGCATCCCTGGCAGTTAAAAAGGAAGGCAGAATCCGGGCAATTATGACATGATTCGCTGCAGGTAAGGTTATAGCACTCATGGCAGTCTTTGCAGTCGTAGCAGAGCTCGCACTTGTTGAGGTAGATACAGTCGACGAGGTTTCGCGAATGGTTGATACATTTGCAGAACAGGCAGTCCTCATTATACGAGGCGGCGAAGACGAGGTAGCAGTTTTTTGCCCCGGTGATACCGTTCGTATAATCGGAGTTCTCCATGGTGCTGCGGATAACGGCGAGATTTTGCTTGGGCGTTGCCGCATAGAGGGCGCCGAACTGCTCAAAAAAAGGTCGCGAAAAGTCATACGGGCGAGCATACGTATGCCAGTCCCAAGCATCGGAGTTCCAGGCATCGATATCGTAGACCTTAAAGCGGCTGTCGGGAGGCACACAGGAAAATATCTGTTTTTTGCTGAGCGTGCAGCTGCTGGTATAGAGAAAGCTGCGGTTACGCGAGCAAAAGAGGCGGCGTAGTCGCACCTCCGGGCAGAGGAGCGGGAGGGGGATCTCCTCGGATCGGCAAAACTCGATCTCAGCCTCTCCGATTTCGAAAGCAACTCCGGTCTGTGCACAGTAACGCCTCATGCGATGGAGGATACCATGCTCAGCGCTAACTTTAAACCTTCAATTGCATAAGCTTTTGTTCGATCACCGAGGCGCTGAGCGGCTTAACGATGTAATCGCTCACTCCATTTTTAAGCGCGCGGATGACCTTATTGCGCTCGGAGTGAGCCGTAACCAGGATGAAGGGAAGTTTGGCCATGGCGGAGTCGGCGCGTACCTCTTGGAGGAGGTCGAGCCCGGATTTTTCGGGCATGTTCCAGTCACAGAAGACTAGTTGGATCTGCTGCTCCTTGATAACCTGCATCGCTTCGGTAGCATTGCTGCAGTGTCGTACGTTGCTAAAGCCCACCTCCTCGAATGTGCGTATGAGGACTTTTGCCTGCAGTTCGCTATCTTCGACAAGTAGAATGCGCGTATCTGCCGGAACACGTTCAAAGAGTGATGCTCGAAGATCTCCCCCTGGAGGAGGACCGCTGGAATCTTCTGCCGTCATATTTTTTGCTCCGAGCCCATAGATAGTTTCAGTACCTTGCTATCGGAAAAAGATGAGTTTTTCTAAAGTGCTTATTGCTTGTATTCTCGCTAGCTTAGGGCGTTGAAATGTAATTGCTCAATAACCCCGGGCAAAAGGAACTTGCTTGAACTTGCACTTGAACCGCTCCTGATTCCTGCCCCTGCTCCTTTTCCTATTCCAATCAAGAGGATAAGGGGCAGGAGCAGGAATCGGGAACAGTTCCAGTTC
>CAIXSY010000353.1 GCA_903922175.1 uncultured delta proteobacterium
GAACTGGAACTGTTCCCGATTCCTGCTCCTGCCCCTTATCCTCGTGATCGGACTAGGAAAAGGGGCAGGGGCAGGAATCAGGAGCAGTTCAAGTGCAAGTTCAAGCAATTTCCTTTTACCCGGGGTTATTGAGCAGTTACCATTTTCTCCGCTACCTCCGTTGCCTCCGAATCCTCCGCGATTATTACTTTTTGCCTCACCACCAAATTTTAAGTTGCCACGGGGCCTGTGTCACACACTCCTAGGACGTCAGCGTCATCGGTTCTCAAAAATGTGCCGAGGATGGGATGCAGGAGCGAGCAAAGGAAATGAGCAGCTAAACTGTTGAGCCAACAGTTGGCTGCGGCTGGCGCTGTCAGCAGAAAGCTGACGACAGAGCGCTGATAGCGGCTTGCAGAGGCATGAGGCTCGTGCGCACGAATTACTGGCTCTGCCATCAGTCTTCATTTACGCCGATTCCTTGGCATGATACCATCTTGCGAACGGAGAAAAATCTATGGGTCAAACAGCCAGGCCTCGTGTTTTTAGCGGTATTCAGCCTACCTCAGGTGTGACACTCGGTAATTACATTGGTGCCATAAAAAACTGGGTCGATTTTCAGGGGCAGAAGGACAATCTTTTCTGCCTCGTTGACCTGCACGCGATCACCATTAAGCAGGATCCGGCTGAGCTACGAGCACGAACGCGTGAGTTGATGGCTATGCTTCTGGCCTGTGGGCTTGATCCAGCACGGAGCATCGTCTTTTTACAGAGCCATGTGCGCGCCCATACTGAGGCTGCCTGGCTGCTTAACTGCGTCACGCCTATCGGCTGGCTGCAAAAGATGACTCAGTTCAAAGATAAATCGGTAAAACAGGAATCGGTGCTGACCGGGTTACTAACCTATCCGGTACTTATGGCGGCGGACATCCTTATTTACAAGGCCAATGAGGTGCCGGTAGGTGAAGATCAGAAGCAGCACGTAGAGCTGACGCGCAATATCGCCGAACGTTTTAACGGGCTATTTGGTGAGCTGTTCGTCATCCCCGAACCGGTGATCCCGAAGCTCGGGGCACGAATAATGGGGCTCGACGACCCCAGCACCAAGATGTCCAAGAGCAGCGCGCACAAGCCTGGACATGCGATCTTCCTAAGCGATTCTGCTGACACCATTCTGCGCGCCTTTAAACGAGCCGTCACCGATTCTGGTGGCGAGATCCGCTTCTCGGACGATCCGCTGAAAGCAGGGGTTAACAACCTTTTGACGATTTACGCTACGATCACGGGAAAGGATCGGGTTAACGTCGAGGCTGATTTTATAGGCGCCCGCGGTTACGGCGATCTTAAGCTTCGCGTTGCCGAAACGGTGATCGAGGCCCTGCGCCCGATTCGAGAGCGCTATGAAGCGTTGATCAAGGAGCCAGCCAACTTAGATGCAAACATGCGTCGTGGGGCTGAGGCTGCGGCAGCGATCTCTGAGCCGATCGTGCGGCAGATGAAGGAGATGATGGGCCTTACTCCGGCACAGCCGTCGCTGTCCGTGTGATGCTCACAAAAGAGTTAATGCCGAATAGTTTGCCAAAAAGGGTTGGTACCTTGTTTATGGTGATCTGTACTCTGACGGAGTCGGCGACGTCCCATACATGTAGAGTGTTAGTAGGGAGGCACTCGGTGGGTAGATTTGCAGCTGTTGCGCACAATAAACCAACTCGTGTGGGACTATCCCCATCCTCAATCGGATAAAAGTTTTGTGCTATAGCGGCCGAACTTGTAGGCCTTTGATAAACCCCACGGGTAATAGTTACCGAGCCGTTCGGTATAGGAAACACCTCATAACTGTAGGAGAGAGTATAGGTGGCAAGAGACTCATCTATTGAATCTGTGCCTGTACCTATTGCCGTAGTGCCTAAACCTAAAAACGGATTCCCCGCTATCCCATAAATATGATTCTGCTTTAGGATGGCGATTGCAGCTTGCTTGGCGAATATCCATCCATCTCTTCTTCTAGTGTTATCGGGGTCTGTAGTCGTTGGTATCATAGCCGTGCGCGCCATCAACTGCGTGCTCCCCGCCAGGGCAGCAGCCTCCGCCGCGCTCTGCATGGACTGTCCCACACGTTCTAGGTACGGGATATCCCAAAAACGAAGAGCGAGGTACGAGAAGATTAATATTACCGACATGATCATTATAAAAGCCGAGCCGCCCTCGCTGGACGTCGTGCCCGTTCTTCTCTTCCTCCGCAGGCCCATATTTTTTTCTTTCAACACAAATAATACTTTCTCGTTTTAAGTCATATTAAGAAGGGAACGCCAACGTGCAAGTGCCTTTTGGGGAATAAATGCACGGAAGGGTTGCTGGTAGCCCGCTTATGCTTGTACACCCCCCCCCTGCCAGTACTGTAAATCGCTCCATAGCAAATACACTTTGGCGTTTTAAAACTAAAACCTTTGGAAAAAGCTTGCAGGTCAGGCACTTAAACTCCGCGCCGGTGAATAGAGTGAGGCTTCTAGGAGCTCCCGCAATGGGGGTTGCAAGGGAGAATTTAAATTGCATGTCTTTGTATCGATCGGGGTGAGCGCTCACCATGGCGAGGGCAGTGGTTCCTGCTAGGCCGATAAGTTCGGGACAACCAGGGGCAGGGTTGGCAGCGCTGTTACATGGGGCATTAGCAAACATACAGGCCTCTCTCTGTCCCAGCTGAGACACAAGAGTTCTACCGATTGTGGCGGTTGCCTCAATCATCATCGCATCCTGAATCAGGTAGAGTCCGATATCAATTAAAAAAACACCCAACGCCACAATGAACGGGATGGCGATAGCCATATCTACCATCATCGCCGCGCGCTCTTTCTTTCGCCTTACTTTGGGAGCGGTGCATATGTTAGGAGCTGTGTATCGCGTGCCTGTCATTTTGGCGGTGATAGTGGTTGTCATTACAGTATCGCCTCAAGTGGAAAGACGCTTGTTGCTTGAGGGCGCATATTAAGCAGCTTTTTAAAATCAAGACTCGCACCTGTTACCAGGCCGCGTGGGCCCACAGGAGAGACCGTAACTGAGATCGCGAACAGTGCGGCCAGTCTACCCTCGATAATACTGCCCTGCGCTAAAATGGTTGAGCTTACATTCCACTCGTCAGCTTTTAAACCACTACCTATAAGAAAGGCGCAAGAAGCTTGTATCGCAATTCTATTTCCATCGGCGGTGGCGGCGGGAATGCCGGCAATGTTAGCGGTATTGTCACACCTAAAGATATGGTTCTGAGAAGCTACTTGGGTGACCCACGGCGGAATTGTACCCCCTAAGACGGCAGATGACGCTGCCGCGGCTGATCTGGCGCCATGCCTGGCGGCAATAACGGCAATGTTCGCCTCGCGAAGCACGGCACCTATGTGCATCGTCCCCAGAACTAAGGTGAGCGCTATAAAAAGACTGACCGACAGCTCCACCAGCGCCGCGCCGGACTGTTTTGAGCAGGCACGTAGGCCATTGTCAGAGATCTTATGGTTGGTGATCTTATTGCGGGAGATCTTATTGTTGGCGCTTTTGGCGAACATTATATTAGTCTATCATGTCCCGAACGATTATCAAATATCGGACCTATTGGTATCGTATGGATGGTATCGTATTGCGCCTCGTTGTACTGCCCCTATCATGGCACAGGGGTAGAGCTGGCAGCCGGCGTGGGCCGTGCAGCCGCAATAGGCATAAAATCTCCAGATAGCACCGGCGCGCGACCACTGCGATGGAGTATTTCGATTGAGGCGGTTTTAAAAGTGCCGAAATTCTCAAGTTGACCAGTAAGCACAGTCCCCTTCCCGTTTTTTATAGCCCTTACTTTATTGGCGACGCCGAGAATGTCGCCCGCCGGGCTGGAGACAGCAGCCCCAACCATATCGGCTTCGATGTGAACATTGTATGGCCCCGGCAGGCATTTATTGTAGCTCGGGCAGCAGCTAGCATAATCTCTCCCGTTGCAATTACCTTTTGTACCATCAAGGCAATCAGTGCAACTACTAGTTCTAGCTATGCAATCGTCATCCACTCCAGTACTGGAGCAGGAAATTTTTCCTTGTGTAATGGCATCTGAACAAGCAGAAGATGCCGGGCAGTGATAGTACGTTCCGGGGTTGAGAATGACTGGGTAACCATATCGATCCGTATTCCCCATAAAAATGATCTTTCGCTCAGGATGTGTCTGATAATTAGCTAGGTAAATAATACCCATTGGTTCACTAGTATCGAACGGTATGGGGCTAGGGGAGGGCTGCGGGGTGCCATATGTAGCAGACACCGCTGCGCATGCCCCTTCCGTCATCCCCAAACCCGGAAACACCGGGACCGTATCGCCCACGTAAGCGTACACATCTAGGAAATTAAAGCTGCTTTGGCTCGTATTCCCATTAATGAGGCTGCAGCCAACGGGCGACTCCTGTGCCTTGCAGTCTCTTGCTAAAAATCCCCAAAAGCAGACAAGCAGCAAGCTTAGTATGGTCAGCGCACGCGCTGGGCCAGCATGGCCAATGGTTCTGCGTTGATGCTGTAAGATCGTGAAAAACAGAACTGGCGTCATTTTTTCTCCCCCACTCGCTCAGACTATGCCCGCGAGAAGACTAATCGCTATTTTTCAGCAGCTGCGTTTACGCGGTCCCCGTTAGTTAAGTTTACCACGAGGGGCATAATCGAACAACGTTATTCTTTGCGGTTGCAGTCTAGCGTCCACACGCTCAGACCATCTGCGCTTGCTGTATAGGATGATTAAACACCGTGCCGAGATTCAGGTGATCTGTGCAGCCTTGCTCGATAAGCAGAATTTTTGGCTGAGTTACGTTGAACCCAAAGCGGCTACGCCGCAGAAGTGGATATATGGCGGGAGTCTCCCCTATTGGCTTCGCCAACTCCGCTATTGGGGTGCTAGTACAGGAGCCTTGCCGCTACTAGGACGCTGAGGGGGGGAAGAGTCGATCTCAATACCAGCTGTATTATTGCTAAATAACTCATCACCCCCAGCGGTATGTACGGTCGAGCTTTCTATACATAATAATGCCCTAACCCGCTTTTTAACCCCCATGACAAAGGTGCGGTCGGGGCATTGTGCACCTTTCCCCACCATGTCAGCTGTTATGACGAGTTCGTAGTTGCGGCTATCCGGCTTACTAGCCGGCTTTATGCACCTGGAATCTGCCCCGCATTCAATGAGATCGCCTCCTTCACCGGGAGTCGAGCTGGCATTGCTTAGGAAGAGTGTGTTGGTAGGGTTCAGTTCAGTGGGGATTGTAAGTAACGTAGGCGTGGCCGCACTAGCACTAATAGCACTAATAGCAATAGAAGCATTAATACCGGTGGCATTGCAGGCCCCTGCCACCATACCCACCACAACCCTCAAATGGACAGTATCACCAACGCGAGCGCTATTTTCTACGAAGTTTAAGGCAGTAATTGTCTGGTTCCCCTTTCCCCCATTACCTAATTCGCAGTTAGCCGGGTCCGCATGCGCCGCGCAGTCGCGTGCGGAAAACCCTAAGATACAGACGAGCATCAAGCTCAAGATGGCGGGTGCGCTGATCTGGTAGCCAATGGTGATTTTTTGTTTTTGATAATTCATAATTTCCGAAAGCTCCTTGGCCAGAGTGTGAGAAAATAATTCAAACTTCATCTTCTCGCCCTATGACAGTGCTCATAAAGACTCTAGGTACGGTTTCTGTTATTTGTGTATGTGTAATCTGTCAGTCAAGATAGCACCAAGGCGGAACGTAATCAATTTTATATTTGGTAATAGGGCGTAAGGATGTTTTCACCACAAAAGACATTGAGGTATGCAAGGATGATAGATAGAGCCTGTCCGCCGTAGCTCCGGCCGCTAGCGCCGTGCGCAGGAGGAGGGCAGGGCGAAGTAGGAGGGATCACCGAAGACTGAGCGGTTGCATTTGATACGAGGTATCGCGCTGCGCTGGTATAAAACCAGCTTGCTGAATATACGTCCGCAGCTGCTCGGGGCTAAGTGACCAGGTTTCTTTGGTAAGCGCTCCGGCGCTAGAGACCACGTTCTCTTCCATCATCGTGCTGCCCATGTCATCACAGCCGAAGTGCAGCGCCAGCATGCCGATCTCTGCCCCAAGCGTCGGCCAGCTGGCTTGGTGATGGACGATATTGTCGAGATAGATGCGGCAGAGGGCCACGTTTCGCAGGTATTCTATCGCAGTTGCGCCGTAACTTTGGGCGTGGCGGCTGCGTCCCATTGAGGTATCGTCGCTAAGCTGCAACGGCCAGGAGATGAAAGCATTAAAGCCCGTTAATCCTTTGGCGGTGCTGCGATCTTGTGCGGCGCGCAGGCGATCGAGGTGGTTGAGACGCTGCACGATGGTTTCGCCGAAGCCGATCACCATCGTCCCGGTTGTGGTAAGTTCAAGACCCTGAGCGACCTCCATCACACTAATCCACTCATCGGCCTTGATCTTCTTCGGGCTAACGCGACGGCGCACGTCGTCGTCCAGGATCTCAGCCCCGCCGCCGGGTAAGCCGCGCATACCGGCCTGTTTCAACTCACCGAGGATCTGCTCGTAGGACTTTCCAGAGATCCTCTTCATCTGCTCGATCTCGGAGGGAGAGAATGCGTTGATCTCGATCGCCGGGTAGGTTTGATGGATCCACTCTACGATATCAACGTACCACTGATAGGGGAGCTCGTCGTTATGGCCGCCTTGAAATAGTATACGGGTAGCGCCGAGGGCCAAAGCCTCTTCGATTTTTTTTGAGATTACCTGGCGTGAGTTAACATAGCTTTCGGGGTGGCGCGCATCGTGGCGATAGAAACCACAAAATGTGCAATCCGTATGACAGACATTGGTGTAGTTAATATTGCGATCAATGAGATAGGTCACTGTTTTCCCAGGTAGGGCGAGTTGCCGACGGGCAGCGGCGAGGCGCCCGAGATCGAGGAGATCGGCGTGGTGGTAAAGGTGCTCAGCCTCTTGACGCGTAATGCGCTGACCAGCGACTATTTTTTCAGATATCTTGGCGAGATCTGTGGGTGGTTGCAGATTACAGGCGGAGGTCTCAGATACGGCGGTGCATGATTTCATGCCTAGGTTATTGAAGAAGCGCGTTGAGGAGTCAAGAGAGTCGCTATACTTCGCATAGCGACGGCCCTGACTAAGGCACTGCTCGTTAAGTGTGGGCGATAATTGATCTTCCCGGGAGCGCGGACGTAATGCCACTTAAACGGTGAGCTAAGGTATTGGAATGGAAGAAAATTATTGAACTTGAACTGGAACCGCTCCTGATTCCTGCCCCCGTTCCCGCTCCTAGTCTGTCTTGAGAACAAGGGAAGATAGAATAGCCACTATTGATTCCAGCGCAACTCTAGCTTCCTGTATGTC
>CAIXSY010000354.1 GCA_903922175.1 uncultured delta proteobacterium
ACGTCAGGCGCCGACGTTGAACGTCCGGCGTTTGACCTTAGACGTCAACGTCATCGGTTCTCAAAAATGGCCGTTTTGTTAGGCTATATGCACAGCTTGACGACCGGACGAGTAGTTACGTGGGGAGCTTAATAATTCGTGAGCGTGCTCGTGGTCGTGGTCGAAGAGTGTGCCGAATCGGCTAGTTACATCGACCAGGAGCACGTTCACGTTTCTCCTCCCCACACTTAATGAGCAATTTCGAACATTTTGAGGCCCTAGTCTGGTACGACACTGCTGAATATGACCTTGATTATATCTAGTATGTCATGCACAATTGCCTTGATTAATTCTAGTTTAGTGTGTGGCATTGCCTCGTTTTTTATTTGTAATTTATAAATAGGTAGCAATAATAGGTGGTTAACGTGCGGCGAAATATAGAGCAGCACCTCTTGGATTGGAAGGGGGAAGCGTACCCTAAGCCGCTTCTTCTTCGTGGCGCCAGGCAAGTCGGGAAGACCTATTCGGTGCGCAAGCTAGGTGCCACGTTTTCATCGTATTTAGAAGTTAATTTTCTTGAGCAGCCAGAGCTTGCCCGGTTCTTCCAAAGTGGATCCCTGGAGCCGATGCGGATAAAAGAAAAATTAGAAACTTACTTCGGGAAGTCGATAAGTATTGGCAATACCCTGTTGTTTTTTGACGAGGCTCAGGCTTGTCCAGAGGCGCTTAGCTCGCTTCGTTTTTTTTATGAGAAAGTTCCCGGCCTGCATATAGTCGCAGCAGGGTCTTTGCTTGAATTCACCCTAGCTGAAATCCCTTCCTTTGGTGTGGGGAGGACTCAATCTTTATTTCTCTATCCCGTGAGTGTCGGGGAGTTCTTTGTTGCTTCCGGCAACGCTCGCTTGCTTGATAGGATCAATGAAGCATTCGTGAGTGAGTCGCTTGATCCGGTTTTGCACAAGAAGGCGGTCGACTTACTCAGAACCTATTCAATGATTGGCGGGTTCCCTGAAGTAGTATCGACGTATCTCGAATCGCACGATCTTCTTCGATGCATGGCTGTACTAGAATCGCTTGTCCTTAGTTATGAAGACGACTTTGCTAAGTACAAAAAGCGCGCCAACGTGCTTAAGCTTCGGGATGTGTTGAGAAGTGTTGCTCGACAGGCAGGGCATAAATTTGTCTTTTCCCATGTGAACCCCGGAGGTTCGACCTTCGGGTATGATACCGCACTAGAGTTACTTCGCCTTGCAGGGCTTGTTTATAGGGTTCAGCATTCATCTGGCAATGGCATGCCACTCGGGGCAGAAACCAACCATGCTAAATTTAAAATTATTCCGGCAGATGTTGGGATGTACAATCGCCTGTGCGGACTTGACTTGTCAAAGCTGGTGCTGGCTGACGATATGGCATGGGTGCATTCAGGTGCATTAGCGGAGGTTCTTGTGGGGACCGAGCTTGTGGCAGGCACTCCGGCGTCGCAGCGAGCAGAGCTGTACTACTGGAGCAGGGAGGCACGTGGGAGTAATGCGGAGGTTGACTACTTAATTGCACAAGACTCGACCATTTACCCAATTGAAGTGAAAGCAGGCACGAAGGGTCAAATGCAGAGCCTGTATCGCTTCATAGCAGAAAAGAAACTTTCTTGCGGAATACGGGCCTCGTTGGAAAACTTCAGCAGCTTTCGTGGGCCAGGAGGAGAGTTGGTTAGGGTCTTGCCGATATACGCCATGAGCTCTTTTTGTAACTGCTCGCCCCTAATCGCCTAACGCTGACGTCAAACGTCTTACGCCGGACGTAAAGCGTCGAGGTTTGACGTCCGGCGTTAGACCTTGGACGTCAGCGTCATCGATTCTCAAAAATGGTCATTTTGTTGTGGCTATATGCACAGCTTGACGAGGGGGCGAGAAGTTTAGGTGCCATCAATACAGTAAGCGCAGCAACCCTTTGATTGCATTCGCCTAATAGTATATAAATATAACCGCGATTATGAACTTCTCGCGTTTTTGTGCTTGCCGATAAACGCGAGAAGTTGCATGTGTTGAACCGAGCCGCGCATTCGCGCGGAAGAGAGAGTCGAGCATCCTGTAATCTGCAATCTGCAATCTGCAATCTGCAGTCAGCTATCAGCTATCAGCTATCAGCTGTCTGCATCAGATTCAGCTGCGGCATCAGTTGCGGCCGCAGCCGACGGCCTTAGCCGTCTTGTCCTACGACTTGTCCCCCGTAGCTTCGACCGCACTTGTCCCATGAAGCACTGGCCGCAAGGCCAGGCGAAGTGGGAAAGTCGAGCGAAGGGGGAAGGCAAGGCGAAGTAGGAAACTCCTGATCAGGCAGTAGACGCTAGCGGCCAGAACATCAGCTAACTGGACGGCATCTGCGCTTAGTCGAGTTACGTGATCTCTTTGACGATAGCCACCTGGTTGTTGGGTCTGCGCTGTGATAGCATTTCGCAATGCCCCGAGAGATTGTACTGAACTCCTACGACTCATTTGAAGAAGCCGATAGGGCGAATGAAGAGTTTTACCGCAAATTGAGCCCAGACGAGCGCATCCAAATTGCCTTGGAATTAATGGCTGGTGTTTATGCATCTTATCCCCGATTTGAAAGAATTTATCGAACTGCTGAACTCGGAGAATGTCCGGTATCTGGTGATCGGTGGGTGGGCCTTTAACCGCTACGCCGAGCCCCGTTTTACCGGAGATCTCGATTTCTTTGTGGCCGTAGATTCCGAGAATCAAGGGCGTATCAGGAAAGCCTTGGTGAGGTTCGGTTTTGCCTCCGTCCTTCCGCCTGAGGCAGCCCCCCTTTTTGAAAAGAAGATCCTGATGCTCGGTAGGCCTCCGAATAGGATTGATCTGCTTCGGGAGATCTCGGGCGTAGAATTCGAGCAGGCCTGGAAGGATAGGCAAGGGGGCAGCCTTGATGGTTTACCGGTTAATTTTATCTCCTGCGCCCATTTGATTCAGAACAAGCGCGCGGCGGCACGGGAGAAGGATCTGGCCGATGTGAAGATCTTGGAGAGATTGGAGAAGATTCCGAGCAGGTAGTCTCACCCGAGCGAATTTGCTGGTCGCTAATCTTCGATCGACAACTAGACTAGTGCCTGTCCGGAAAAGTCATCTTTGGAGATGCGCGTCGAAAATTGTGCCAAACATCTCAATACCTTGCGCGCTCGATCAGGATAGTTCCTGGCTAATTTTTGCCATTTTAGGACAGAAACTAGGCTAATCGATTGACAATCGATTAATAATCGATTCCTCAATATGAGCAGGATTGATCTCTCCCTACTTGAAGGCCCCGACTCGATTACAAGCTTGAGCTTCCGCAATCGGAGCATTTGGCGCGCTTGTTCGTTGCTATGGCAAATACCAAAGGGGGCACGATCCTCGTCGGAGTAAGAGACGTTAGCCGTGAAGTAGTAGGTATCACGCCGAACCAGAGGGTCGTGGACGCGGTCGAGCGGATAAATATCGTGGGAGCGGTCGCCACTGCGCGTGGCGATCTTTTTTCGTTGATCGTCTCCTAGGCGGGTCCGCCTCATGCTCAGGCTGCTTCTTTCTCTGGTTTGTCGTCGAGAAGCGAGATTGAGATTCGTTTCTTGAGAGCAACGGCGATGCGCCTTAGTATTGAGAGAGAGTGCCCATCATAGTCCGCATCCTCTAAGCGAGAGATCGTCGGCTGGGTTGAACCAATCATGTCGCCCAGTTCTTGCTGGGAAAGTCCGGCTTCGGTTCTTGCATTGTATATAAGGTGTGCGACTACAGCATTGATGTAAGCTGCATCTGCTTCTTCCTGCAGCCCATGTTTTTTTGTTAGATCTTCGATGATCTGCATTGCGTCTGAAGTTTTCTTAGTCATAGGCGTAATCTCCTTTACGCTCGTGTGTCTCTCTGGTGCTGCCTCGAAGAGAGCCTTTCTTCGAGTCGCTCGTTCAATGTCTGCGCGCGGAAGAGCGTCCTCCTTAGTCAGTCCGTGGGCCAGTACTGCTATGTTTTGCCCGTGGAAGAAGTAAAGTATTCGGTATTGAACCGTCCCTTTCCTTGCCCGCAGTTCATAGATTCCGTCAGTAACATAGTCTGCGTGCGGCCTCCTAAGCTCATGTCCAAGTTCCTTGAGCATCCGAATTCGGGCGATGCAGCTGGCGTATGCCTGCTGGTTTTCCTTGGCGAGTTCATCGAGCCAGTCCAGCAAGGGAACAGAACCATCTAATTCTTTAAAAAACACGAGATTTGTTTTCGGCACTCGACTTCCTTACTATTATATCAATATTCATATAGCATGATCAATGGATATTATCAAGCTGCAGCTTCGTGGCATAATATAAGTAGTATTTTTAGCGAGTTGTGCGTTCTGTCACTACCCGACCAAACACCAAAGGGGGCACGATTATCATCGGAGTGAGAGACGCTAGCCGTGAGGTAGTTCAGCTTGCCGTATTCGATAATCGAATAGAAGTTACTTCTCCGGGCGGGTTGCCAGGAACCGTCACGGTAAATAATCTTATTAACCGGCAGCACAGCAGAAACCCTCTAATCGCCAAGCGAATGTTCGAGATGGGATTCCTTGAAGCCTGGGGATTGGGAATAGACACCATTATAAGCTGGGGTAAGAAAACAGGAAAAAAGCCGCCACTATTTAAGGATGATGAAGGTCAGTTTACCTGTGTTATCTATGCCACGCCCGAGATTCCTTCGGCGAATATGCCTTGGGATGGGCTTTCCGACAAAGAGGAGAAGCTCCTTGGCTTGTTTGCTGAGCATACGAGGCTTACCAACCGGCAACTGAGGGAGCTTTGTGCGTTGTCAAAGACCCAAGTGCATACCGTGATCACGAGGCTAATCAAGAAGAAACTAGTTGTGAGAAGTGGCAAAGGGCCGGCCGCGATCTATACTCGATCTCCTGGCGGTAAATAGCGCACGCTGCTTTCTGTTTCGCTACGATTCTATTTATGCTAGACTTTGGCCATGGCTCGACCAAAAAAGAAAAATAAGCGATTGCGACATTTTAACGTTGTTATCGAAAGGGACAGTGCCGGATTTTATGTTGGAAGTGTTCCTGAGCTTTCGGGTTGTCATACACAGGCTAGATCCCTAGACACCTTGATGCAGCGAATTCGTGAGGCAATTGAACTTTGCCTGGAAGTAAGAGAGGTGAGTTCAGATAGAGGAGAGTTCGTTGGCGTTCAACGGATTTCGGTGTAACCTTGGCGCGTCTTCCGCGAATTCGAGCAAAAGATCTCATTCGGGCGCTCCAGCGTGTGGGCTTTGAGGTGATTCGGATCAAAGGTAGTCATCATTTCCTTAATCACCACGATGGACGGGCTACTGTAGTTCCTGTCCACGCTGGAGAGACGATTGGTCCAGGGTTGTTAATTAAGATCTTAAGGGATACAGAGCTGAGCCGAGAAGACCTCCTCCCTTTGCTATAGTGTTTTGCTATAGCAGTTTGTTATACAGGCAAGGTTCCTATTATATAGCGATCTTTTGTGGCAAGTCGTTGCCATTGCTTTTCCCGCTCCCCATACATAGAATTGCCCTATCACTCCTATGAAAGCTGATAGTATGCAGCCCGCAAAGCGCCACTCCCTGATAGATTTTTATTGTCAGATATACTCTTACCGGGAGTACCTTAGGCAATCGGTAATGCGCGACCTGCGCACGAAGTATAAGCGCTCAGCCTTAGGGTATTTATGGACCATGCTCCATCCGCTGGGGATGATGGGTATTTTGGCGATAGTCTTCTCCAACGTCATGCGTATTCCAGTTAAGGACTATGCAGTCTTCCTCTTCGCTGGAATTCTGACGTGGAACTATTTTGGAAGTACGGCGATGATGTCGCTCGGCAACATCCGCGCCAATGCCCGCCTGATTGGGCAGCTTCCCGTGCCCAAGTACCTGTTCTTGGTGTCGATCACTATCTCTAACCTGGTCAATCTCCTCTTAGCGGTTGTGCCCCTGCTGATTATCATGCTCGCGACCGGTCGATCTATTCCTCTGACGGTGTTGGCCTTCCCCTTGATACTCGTGCCGTTGTACCTCTTTACCCTCGCGGTCTCAATTCTCCTAGCGACCTGCAATGTGTTCTTTGACGATACGAACCACTTGGCCGAGGTTGCCCTTCAGGCGCTTTATTTCTTGTCACCTGTTCTCTATCAGCGCGCGATGCTTCCCGCCTGGGCCTTGAAATACTTGGTGCTTAATCCGCTCTTTTGCCAGATCGAATTTATGCGCAATGTGTTTTATGATGGAGTGCTACCTGACTTTGGTCTCTACGCCCTCAACCTTGGCGTCTCCGTACTTTTTTTAGCCGCCGCACTGGCGATTTTTCGTCGTGCTGAAGATAAATTTCTTTATTTTATTTAGGTTGGTGCTGCTCAGTGAGTGCAAATTCTGCGAGCCAAACCATGGCGATCGAAGTACGCGAGGTGAGCGTGGCCTATCGCTCGTACCGCGAACGTCCGTCATCTCTGAAAGAGAATCTGATTAAATTTCTGCGAACAGGGACCTTTCGGCACTACTCAACGTTCGATGCGCTGCATGAGGTGTCATTTCAGGTTCCGCGTGGCACCGTCTTGGCCCTTGTGGGCAGCAACGGGAGCGGGAAAAGTACCTTGCTCAAAGTCCTCGGTCAGGTCCTGCATCCGACCCATGGATCGGCTCGCCTCCATGGGAGCATCTCTTCTTTGATTGAGCTAGGCGCGGGGTTTGATCCGGAGTTAACCGCGGTCGAGAATATTTACCTGAACGGCTCGCTGCACAAACGCACCGCCAAGGAGAGCGCCAAGCATATCGATGCCATCTTAGATTTCGCCGAGATGCGCGAGTTCGCCGATACGCCGATCAAGTACTATTCCTCCGGTATGTACGCGCGCCTTGGATTTAGCGTCGCCGTCGATATTGATCCGGATATATTGCTTGTCGATGAAATTCTTGGCGTGGGAGACGAGCGATTTCAAGAGAAGTGTGGTCGTGTTTTTGATCAGTTTATAGCAGCGGGGAAGACCATTGTTCTGGTGAGTCACGATGCCAAGGTTATCGAACAGCGCGCCACGCAGGCGGCATTACTCTCTCGCGGTCGGCTGGTTTATCTTGGGGATCCACATGCTGCAGTTGCTATGTACCGAGACAATTCCTATGAGACTGTTCTGGCTCATGCGGGGAGTGCCACCTCTTAAACGAGGAGTTTGAAAGGTTCTCGACCGTGCCCTCCATAGGCATGAGCACTATCTTCGATGGACGGAGTGTTCCGAGAGTAAAGATCTAATGAAGTCGGCTAGATGCTTGATTATCTTTCTGCGCCCGTTATACTTCTCCGAAATTGCTAGGAAGCCGCACTATGTCCAAAGAAAGGAACGATGTAATTGATGCGATGAAGGGATTCGCAATCCTGTTAGTTGTCCTCGGTCATGCAATTCAGAGAAACATCCCTGAGGCTGATGATACTCTTGTTTATAGGGTTATTTATTCTTTCCACATGCCCTTGTTTATGTTTTTAGCTGGCATTGTGTCCGTCTATTCGGCAGAACTTCCCGGCCTTTTGTTTCTTAAAAAGAAAATCCTAGCGTTAGTCGTGCCTTTCATAACTTGGTACTTGCTAAGCTACTTTGTCACCGGCGCATACCATACCACCTCAGTAAAAACATACCTAGTTCAGGTAGTTCTGTCTCCAGATTGGGGTCTGTGGTTTCTTTGGGTACTATTTTTGAACTACTGTGCACTTGTCTTCTCGATAAAAATGGCAGAAGGCTTGAAGGTTTCAGCGTTCCTTGTAACGTTCCTATTGATCCGCTGGGCTCCATTTGAGTCTTTTGGGATGGGGCTGCTGCGGGTACATTTTCTATATTTTGCCCTTGGTCACCTTTGCATGAAATATAGGGGGACTGTTGCCGTTTATTTGTCTCCGTTTCGATATTCTGCGTTGGTGATTTTTTTCCCTCTTGCTTTCGAGTGGCATAGGACTAAAGGGTTCTTTTTTTCGCACAAGGTCAATCAGTTTCTTGCGAAAAATCAAATCCCAATTCTCCCAGAACACTTATATTATCTGTGTTCTGTTGTTATGGCGCTTTCTGGAATAGTGTTTGCCTATTTGTTTGTAGGCATGATGCGATGGAGCTTCATTCGTCGGTATTTATGCCAGCTCGGAAGTTATACCCTTGATATATACGCCTCCCATCAGCTCTTTCTTGGCTATGGCTTTGGTAAATCCTACTTCAAAATAGCATCAACTGCGATTGTGGCTTTGGTAATGTCCTTATCCCTGTCGTATTTTATCCTCCGGCGCTTTCAGATATTAAATGTCTTGTTTCTGGGAGGGCGGGGAAAACTAGGTGTTCGTAGTGGTAAGGATTTGTTTGTGAGGACGATAAGCCGCCTAAAATTATGCCTGACAGCTTTTTTGGCTAGAGGATTAGGCTGAGTGGTGATGGACGACTCTACTGGTTCCACGACTTCCTTGTGTTCGTAGCCCTATAGCCTTAACAAACAAGGTAGATTGTGCTTTGCTTAACCCTATGAATATACCATGCGTCACTCGTACCTTAATAGCGCCGCCGGTCTTGATGCCATTCGTTTTCTGTCTACTTTTTGCTCCAATCCTTCTGAACTATGAGACTTTTCAGCCAGCGTGGGATGACACCTACTTTCTTCATCGCGCTGTTTGCATTCACCACGCTGCTGCTAACTTGGACCTGAGCGGCATAAATGAATGTTTATCCATTCTCACTAAATCACCCTTGATGGTTTTTTCCACCCTGCCATGGGGGGCGCTTGGGGGAACCGTGTCGGGCGTGGGCTTAAGCTTTGTAACGTTGGCATTGCTGAGTTGGATCTTGGTTATCCTCATTTACTCACTTTGTCGCCGTGCCGGTATCTCACTTCAATTAGTTATTCTGGCAGGAGCTGTCGTTGGCCTAAATGAATTTGTACGAGGGATGGCAGGATCCTTTCTCGTCGATACACCATTTGGTCTCATAGTTGCCGCTTCCTGCCTACTGGTGCCGCTTGAGCAGCAGGAAGGCGATCCAATGGGTAAATCATCGCTTGCTCGGGGCGTACTATGGGGAGTGGTTGTGTCCCTGGGGATTTTGGCAAAGATAACCTATCTTTTTTTTGCGGCCTTCCTTCTCCCGCTCATTTTCATTCTGCGCTGGCGCAAGTACGGTTATCGGCAAGCTTTTGCAGCTACGGCAGCCGCACTGTTTGTGCTTTTGGTTCCTTTGCTTTTATTCCTTCGATTATTCCCTAATTTTCTTTCACATGCTGTACGATCCTCTTTCGGTGCAGGATCTGAGTTTTACGCCTCTGCGGACACTACATTGTGGTCGCATATGAAGAACTTGGGACACGCGCCCGGGATGGCTGTTGTGCCCCTCGTAATCCTATTGTTTATTGTCGGGATACGTATGAGCCGAGAAAAGAGCTGGTTCTCTTGGCGTCTTGTCCCCCTGTTTTCGCTTCTGTGCTATGCATTGATTACTCTGATGAGCAGCAATCAGGACCTTCGCTTTGCCTCGCCAGTGTTTATTGGACTTCCCTTCGCCTTAGCAGCATTGCCGAAACCTACCGCATACAGTGAAACATCGCAGCACACCTATTGGCCGATACTTTTTCTGGTAACTATTGTGTCTCTACCAATGTTCGCTAGGCTAGATCTTTCCCAAGTGCGACTCGCGGATGCTGTTTTACAGAGCTTGCCGACCACGACGCGGACAAGTATCATGCTCGCAACTGACGATCCCCACTTCAATATAGAAACCTTTCTTCTCGCGCAACAACTTTCACCTCTGAAATACTCACAATTTTCCATAGATACGCTGGTATATGATGAATTGCGGGGTCTCTCTTTGCCGAAATCTATCGATCGTCTCGCGCAGGTGGATTTTGTTGTGCTCCATACGCCTCCACTGTCGATGGATCCACCATGGTCCAATCGGTTCGCCGCCGATTTCCGAATGTATGCATTGGCCCATGGTGAAAGCCAACCAGTACCCTTAGGCGCCGAAGTGGAAATAGTCAAACTGCGGCATGTGCCCCACTGATCGTACAGGCAGTTGTCTCGTGTGTGTTCGAGTCGCGGCCATGAGTAATCTGTACCTCTGTAACTGCCAAGGTGTGGGATCAGGGGACTGGGGACGAGGTGCTAGTAAATAGGTAACTTAAATGTTGAGGGGGCTACGCTTTCCGGTGGTAACCAAGTGAGGAATTCTTCTGGGAGCAGGCTCTTCTGTGTCAATGAGCGGGAGTGGGGCTCGATCGGATAATCTCCCTTGGCATCCCCAGAAATTTGAAAGTACCTCTCTCGCTGAAGAATCATTGACGATGTGGTTCGGCCCCTGGTAGTGCAGCCAGCGGTCGCGCAGAAGAGGTGCCAAA
Source organism: uncultured delta proteobacterium (assembly GCA_903922175.1). Lineage (GTDB taxonomy): Bacteria > Bdellovibrionota_C > UBA2361 > UBA2361 > CAIXSY01 > CAIXSY01. The sequence goes on from CAIXSY010000354.1 coordinate 10,353, forward strand.
AGATCTCGAATGTCAGGTGAGAGTTTAAATCTCGAGGGATGACGCCATACCAGGAATGACAGTACCCCGGCTTCGCTAATACTAATCCGAAGTTCCCTGCTTATGGCGGCTAATTGTTGAGGAATCTGTTCGGGCAATGCGCACTGCAGAAATGTTTGATGCACTAATCCTGAGGCGCGGCGCTGTTGTTCTGAGTGCCGATGTGAGACGCTAGCGGTCGAAACGGTATAGTCGTATAGGACCTCCTCGATCATCCCTGCCTTAAAAAAACGCAACAATACACCCCATGTTGCGAAATCTTCGCAGTGGGTAAATCGACTGTCATGTGGATATCCACCGAGAAGTCTCATGATTTTTGTGCGCGCAAGGATGCTGCCGTGTGGAAAGGGGCAGCCCTGATCTCGCATAAACTGGAGTACTCCCTGCCAGCTACCCGGACGTATAATGTCGCAAGGAGGCTCTCCATTCGAGTAGTTGAGACACATTCCCGTGCCTAGTATGGTAAGATCGGGGTCATTTCGCCATTGGCGCAGCTGCTTTTCAATCTTATCGTGGCGCCATGTATCATCAGCATCCAGTCTCGCTATGGTATCGAACCGCGCGAGATTGAGCCCTAAGTTGAGAGCGTAGACAAGGCCACTGTGCTGAGCGATGCGTATTATTTTTAAATGTTCGAGAGAGGTAAGGCCAAGATCTTGCAATAGGTTGGCTATGACCTCGGGGCTACCATCATCAAGTACTAGAACCTCGAATGGACCGTCAAATTTTTGCAGATAGATCGACCGGAGGGCGCGCTCGATCTCCTCGTCAACCCGAGCGCTGCGTGATCTAAGGTAGATCGGTAAAAGTACCGAAATGCCGCGATCCGTTTTCATTGCCTACTCCTGTAAAAACACTATTGGTTATGATGGTTCTGGAGCTTGCGTATCTATAAAATGTCGTGCCTCGACCAGCATGCCTTGTTCAAAGTTCGATAGCGGACTACGTCCGCCATAGTTAAAATCTAGTATTGAGGCATACAGATCCGCGCGAGTCAGTTTTTTTACCAGCACTTCAATCTCGGCTCGTATCTGAAGCTCGGCGAGTCGCCAGAGATGGGGCAACTCCTTGTCTTGCCGGTTGCCGTCCGAGTGTAGTCGGAACTCGCACAGAACATCTCCGATCGCGTAAAATTGGCATCCGCCAAAGAATAGTTTAAGGAGAAATTGCCAATCCTCAAGAGCGTCAATATTCTCGGAGACAAGAGGCCGAATGGCGCGAAGAGCTGAGAGGCGAACCGCGTAGGCGTTGTTAGGGATGAAATTGTCAATTGCCAAGCATATCGCAGGAAGTGGGTTGTAGCCGAGGCTCGCATCGTGCGGAGGGAGGCGGCGATTGCTGGAGGCGTGCACGACGTCAGCATTCGAGAGGTGGAGCGCTTCGCACATTTTAGCAGCAAAGAATGGGTAATATACATCATCATCGTCTAAAAACGAGAGAAACGTCACGTTGAGCTGGGCGTCGCATGCCCACTGTACGGCAGCATTCCAAGGGTAGCCACGCTTTCGATGTGTCTGTGCGGCATGCAAAACGACGAATTCGGGTACTATCCGATTGCAAAGCTCAACCACTGAGTGTGCGTCTTCAATAGTGCTGTGAACGACCACGATAGGTAGGCAGGCTGGTTGTTGTTGAGAGACCGATAAGAGAGCCTCCGTGAGGGTCGTGAGACGTTTTCCTTGAGTTCTCACCACCACGACACCGGCATAGGTGCTCGATGCATTGTATCGGCTTGCAAGCGGAGCTGAGATGATTGGGGTGGTCGTTCGTGGTGCGCTACCATGTTGCAGTTGTGAGCGTTTGCCTAGCGCTTCACGGCAGTGTTGAACTAATAGTGACTGGGTGGTTCGCTCCTGCTGCGAACTCTGGCTTACCGACTGGGATTGTTGGTGATAGCGGTACCGATATAGGAAATCTGGGAGGAAGCCGATTGGCTCGTGTGATGCGGCTCGTAAAGCGAAGTCGTAATCTTGACACCCGGTTACTTCTGGTCGGAATCCCCCGAGATCTTGGAATAGATCGCGCCGGAGCGCCTTAAGGTGGCTGGCAATCATGCCTTCACGCGCAATGGCCTCTGGGTGAGAGTTCCGCCATCGATAGCGCAGTTCTCGTCCCTCGGCATCTATATCAATTGTGCACGAAGAGAAATAGCGACAGTGTGGGTATTTCTCGATGTATTCGCAAAGCACCTTAAGCGCCTGCGGCTCTATGAGATCGTCGCAGTCAAGAAAAATCAACCATTCGTGAGTGCTCAGGCTTACGAGTTCATTGGCACGAAAGGAGATTCCCCTATTCAATCCGTCGCAATGTATGCGGACGGCATCGGTCAGGGTATCGGGGAGGGCCTGACGAAGTTGTTTCGCTGTAAATCGTGGATCGTCATTTACAACAACCCATTCTACCCTACTCAAGGGGGCATTCCTTATGGCATGTGCTACGGAGACTGCTGTCTGTTTAAAGAACTCGTAATGGGAGTGGAAGGACGTTACGATACTCATCGAAGGGGATCTGCTGCTTGGCGTTGTCGCCTGTTTTGCAGTAGCGCCAAGGATATTTTTTTCTATGTCACAAAGTGGGATAATCTCGCGGTAGTTGGTGGGCAAGAGATTGTCGATGTACGGGGAACTGGGGTGGCTGGTTCCGTTTATGTAGTTAAATATGTTGGTGGTGCCTAATCTTTCGATGTCGTTAAAGACATGGTGCCAATCGGGGCGCCGTATCTCTCGTGCTAGCGTAGCCCAGGGGCGATCCATAAGTTGAGTGCCGACAACGGCAGAGTTTGCCAGGCCAGAGCGCATTAACATTTCGCCAAGGTCGGTGAGCCCTACCTCGTACTGAGCTCCTTTCCTCCGTTTCACCTCTTGAACGAAGTGTAGTAGTGGGTTAGTAGTCGCAGCCTCGGGACAATAGCTCGTGTAAAAAGCAGGCAAGAACAATGGATGAGGCTGAGAACATCTGTCATTCTGGGCTAAAAAGTGAGCGAGGGGGGACTCGCTTGTTTCTAATAATTCCGGATGGCAGGAAAGGTACAAGGATCCATCGAATAGTGGATGAGGGCTACGTCCTTCTCTCCCACCATGGCTAATATAGTGAACTAGCGGGTTAATGTTGGCGTTTCGCACATCGGCGTTTTGTGCCAAATAATAGGCTGATGAAAATAACGGGTGAGGCGCCCTCCCCTCAAGTCCCCCAAACAATAAAAAATGCTTTAGGGGGTTGTACCTCTTCCTGACTACGTCGGGATAGGCATTCGCGTAGAATTCTGCGTCGAACAGCGGGTGCGGTGAGAGTCCTTGCGCAGCTCCTCGAGTTACATAGTGCAGCAATGGCGCCAAGCCAGAGTGAGCAGCCTCCGGGTAATGGGCAAGGTACCAGTTCGCATCAAATAGGTTAGAATGCTCAAGCAGCATCAATAACTCTATTTCGCGGTATCCCTTCAGGCCTTTTAGCAGAAGACCTTTCATCGCAGCATAGCGGAATTTACCGTGGTTTAACGGCTCTAATTTCGTGCGTAGGCTACGGAGGGTTCGTCGGAACATCGCGCTGATGGTTTGCGGCAAGTGCTGGCCCAAGGAGCAGGTGTGCTGAGGGTGCTGCAATAGGAGAAGTTGGTGTTCACGTTGGGCGAGTTTCTCGCTGATAGTCGCAAGTGCGGTCGTCGCGGCGGTAGCCGCGCGTGAACTCTCAAGCGAGGATATCGTGAATTTTCTTAAAGCATCAGTTGTAATCCGCACCTCTTCTGTTAGGAATTCAACCTTTCCTGTTAGGAAGTCATGCTTCGCCTGAGACTCGGACAGTAGCCCCATTACATCTATGTATTCATCGGGCTGCAGTTTTCCCGCTGACGATTCCCTTGTATAGCGTGCATTTGAAAACGCCTCAGGAACTTCGGTTGACCCACTACAGTAAGCTGCCGTGAGCGATTCGAATTCTCGAACTTCAGCCTCCCAAAAGTCAATTGCCCGTGGGCGACAGCGGGTGATATTGGTTAGGAAGATTTTGGGGTGAATTCGCGAGAGCGGGCGGGTATCGGCGCGCGTAGCAGGGGGAAGCAGTTGTTCCCATGAGCCTTCGCGCACAAACAATAACGTGTTCTGAGCATACCAAGGTTCAACCTGAGGATCCTCCCAGACTAGATCTCTTACTAAGTCGAAGGCGACAAAGTGCTGTTTGCGGAACAGGATCCCCCAGTATTCAAGCCAGCGTTCATTGATGTGTGCCGTGCCGCCCTGAAAAGGGATTGCAGCGGAAAATAGAACGAGCGTGCTCATCCTGCACAGATCGCTCACGAAACTTTCACCGCGCGTTGCGGGGAGATGCTCAGCAACTTCGAGTGAAATACACAAATCAAAGTTACGTCGAATGTCGAGTGTTGTGGAAAGGTCTGCTACGCTAAATTCGCCCGTATTGATAAGGGGGTGTTGAGGGGCAGTGGATGATCCATCTATGCCGAATAATTCTCGTACGCCAAGTTCGCGAGCTACGGCTAGCCAGGAGCCCGTACCGCAGCCCACGTCAATAACTTGTCGAGGTGATATGTATTTGAATAGCAACGGTAAGATTTTGCGCGCCGATGCAAGGCTACCCTCGGTTTGACCTTTAAAAAATTCGCGTGTGTAGATCTGATTCGTCATTTTTCCTGGAGGCGCTCGATTGGTATCGATATCGGAGTATTTATGGCATCGTCTAAATTCGTGGAAAGGTTACTTCGTTTTCAGACGGACATCAATATACAGCAGCAACCGGAGGAATGCCTGAAGTGGAGCCGTGTGCAATTGCAAATTTCTCTTTTCCTTGATACCTTGAGCGAGTAATAGACTTTATTTATAACAGCGCGCTCTTTGTGTGGACCGTAGGCTCGCCAACTTCTCAGGCATCTGTCGCGGAGATATCTGCTGCGGAATCATCCTACGGTAAGCCCGCATCGCCGGTACCGGATTACGCGGTACTTTTCTTATTATTTCTCTATGCTGTAAGTCGCTCTCCTCTTCTGGGCCGAGAGCTCACTTACGAAGAACCAGTATGGATAAATCAGGGGCTCTCGCTGTTTTCCTCAGGGAGGTTTACGGCATCCCTTGGTATTCTTGACCCAGATGTTTCGGGGTTTCATAAGCCGCCAATGCTCTCGTTTCTTCTTGGCGCGGTTACCTTGTTGTTCGATACCTCGACGGTCGTCTGTCGCCTGGTGCCATTTTGTCTAGGAGTGGTTAGCTGCTATTTGTGGCTTAAGTGTGTGCGTATTCTGCGTGGTTCAGTTGGGGTCTTTGCTCTGCTTATTGTTGCGACACCACTACTACTGGTTGGTACTAACCATCTACAGACCGACGGATCCGTTGGGCTTATGGGGATTAGCGTACTGGGTTATCTCTGTTTGTATGAATTGCGCCGGTCTCGAGTTGCATGGTCGTGGTTCCTCTGTGTCGGCGCGTGGCTTGCTTTTAGTAAAACAGAGATTTTTGCGTTTGGGGTAATTCCTACTATAGTTACTGGTCTACTTTCCGGGGGCTGGCGTCGATGCGCAGTGCTTGCGCTTGCCTATATCGCTGGGTTTGTTCCTGCAGCGGTTCTTATTGCAGGCATGTCTGTGATGACCTTTGGCGATTTGCGTGGGTTATTCGAGGTGTATCAGACTATAACGAGGATAGTTGAGCCACTGATTTTCAGCAAAATACACTCCGATCATTTTGGGCAGGCGCTGATGCCCACGAGTACTATCCAGCAGCAACTCTATCTGTGGAACATCCCTTGTTTTTTGGTGTGTGGACTGTTTTCGACCCTGGCCGGACTGTTGCCCTGTCGACGGGATGAGCAAGCCCCATTATATCGAGAGGCACTTGCGCTTATCGCTTTCATTTTACCTCCTACACTGTCCTACCTGTTTGTTGGGTACGGTGGTGATGGTTTCCCGCGTTACTATTTAATAGTGGTTCCTTTTTGCTTTATTGCAGTTGCCTCCTGTCTGCGTTCCCCGTTTTGGCAGAAGGCCTTGCCGTTCATTGCGCTAGGATATGTCTGCAGTCAGCAGGTACAGTTACGGGACATATACAGTAAGGAGTCCTCATTTACGGGTTTTCGAGGACAGGAGGGATTTGAGCGTGCAGGAGTAACTCTTCGAGAGGTGTTACCGCCCCACACAAAAGTGCTCTGTCCCGATCCGGTAGGCTTTTATTATGGGGGACCATTTTACGACATCTCGATGACGCAACCCTATCCATTGCGCTGGAAGGATTTTGTGAATTCTGGGTACAGGCAGATTGGTGCTTGGGCTTTTTTTAAGGCAGGCAGTAATGTTCTACCTTCCGACCCAGAACAACTGCAGCTTTGGAGCAAGTTGAATCAGGAGGGGCGGATGTAACTAGCCTGAGCGTTGGGACGATCGGTGTGGTGCTGCTTTCTCAGGCGCCGTAGTCCGGGTTTCGTGGTCGACGAACTTTTTATGCCCTAATTCTCAATCTGAGAGGTCGACAGCTCCTTCCTGCCAGATTTTCGACTCCAACTTTTACTGGTCTAGGCTATCCTCGGGTGCAGTGGCTCGCGTGGAATGTTCATGGTATCGAAGCTAATCGCCGACAGGAGCAGCTGTGAACCTAAGATGACGGGAAGGGCAGCGAGCATCACCGTACCAATAGGCGTCACGATATCCTGAGCTAGGGCCAGATACCAGTGATAGGCGCCGAAGCAGGCTCCGCAGAGAAAGAGGGTCAGCCCGCAGAGTAATTGAAGCGAGCACATATTGAAGTCGCGCAGGAAGTAGTTGTAGAAGATCCTTTTGATAAAACGCACCAGGTATTTCGCAGGGAATTCTCGGATCACCTGGCTGATTGCGAGGTTGCTTTTCTCGCTGCCGTAAACCGCCGGCATGGGGATCTCGATAATAACGGCGCGGATCGTGTTCAGCCTGAACAGCATATCGCTTTCGAAAAAGTAGCGTTTGTCTAGTTTGTCGAGCGGCAGCATCGCCAGCACTTTGGCGTGTATGGCGGTATAGCCGTTAGTAGGATCCATCAAATTCCAGTAGCCACAGGCAGCCTTGCTGATAAATGAAAGTACAGCGTTGCCGAAAATACGCAGGCAGGGCATGGAACTAAGAAAGTTGAGGGAAAAAAAACGATTGCCTTTGGTATAGTCGGCAAGGCCGCAGAGTATGGGTCTAATAAACTGTGGGATAAGGGCAGGATTCATCTGCCCATCGCCGTCCACCTTGACGATAACGTCGGCGTGATCGAGGAGCGCCTGTCTATAGCCAGTCATAACGGCGCCGCCGACGCCCTGGTTTTCCTCGTGGATAATAACTTTGACGCGTGGATCTGCACATTTTGTTTTTACAAGTTCCCCGCTTTTTTCGGGGCAGGCATCGTCGACGATGTAGATATGCGTAACTTCCGGCCCAAAGTGACTGAGGAGCTCAAGAACCGAGCGCGTGGCACGATAGCAGGGAATAACCACGGCAACTTGATGAGTCATATGAGAATTTAAGCAATCTTTCAATCTTCGAACAACAACAGCAAGACATGCGTCTCAGCCTGGGGAGAGGGCAAACCGCCCTCGTTCCCTATCTAGCCCCCGAGGATAAAACGGATCGCAAAAAGAATCGAGCTGGTAGTGTTGATTAAGCTTGGCGTAATCCTCCGGCGACATCGTAAGGTCCGTCTGTGCGGCAAAAAGGCCTGTTGGGGCTTGCATCAGCACATGCGGGGTCCAGGTGAGATAGCCATGCCGTCCTAAGGCTAGCGAGAGGGCGGTCTCCCAGGCGGGCAGGGTGGTATATTCACCTTCTAGCGCGTGAATCAGCACCTCGCGTTTGGCAAGAAGGCAGCATGTTGAGAGGGCCGAGACGTTGTTTGTGGTGACCAGCCGGGCGGCATACCCTGGTTCAGTGGCTGAAGCACCATAAAAATTACTCACTAGGCGCGGCGGTAAGATGCTGTAGCCGGCATGCAGAACACGTTTTTCAAGGGAGAGGATCTTGGGGCCAACGGCGGCGGCATTGCTGCCGACAGCCTGCTCCAACAGATCTTCAACCCAGCTGGGGGTGATTGGTTTAAGACTTTCTTCAACGAGAAGCACGTACGTTGCTGTGGAAGAGAGAAGGAACTGTTTGATCAGGAGCAGCCCTGAGGTAAAGGTGGCGGTTAGCGGCGCACGCTCAAGATCGGGGTAGGCGCTTTCAAGAGGCGCGGGGGGGTCCGTCGTCGTCGTGAGCTGCCATGGGCATAGTAGTACCTTGGTCCCGGGTGGCACGCTGTAGCGTGGGCGGTAAATTCCCCGAAGAGGGGTCGTTTCTACACGCGGTGATATCTCTCCACGCGCGCGTAGGGCGTCTTCATGCACCTTCAGAGCGGCAGCGAAGGCATAGGGCTTCGAAGCTGGATTGGCGGCTACTGAATTTGGGTGCTTACGCCAGTGATAGAGTATCTTGGGAAGGTGACGAATCTTTGCTCCTAACGCTTCGGCTCGGAGCGCCAGATCGTAGTCTTGGCTCCCTTCGACGCCCATACGGAAGCCTCCGGCGCGTTCTACGAGACTACGACGATAGACGGCAAGGTGCCCGAGGTACATAAAGGAGTGAAAATAGTCAGGAGACCACTCCGGTTTAAATGTCGGCTCACAGCGGCGGCCTTGGGCATCGAGCTTGTCTTCGTTTGAGTAGAGTAGGTCTGTATCAGGGTGCTGATTGAGGAAGCGTGCCACTTTAAAGAGCGCACTAGCGCAGATAAGATCGTCGTGATCGATGAAAGCGATAAATTCCCCGTGAGCGATCTGCAGCGCACTGTTCGTTGCCTCCGAGATGTGGCCATTCTGCTTGCGGTAGACGACGCGTATGCGCGAGTCCTCGGCCTCAAAGGCGCGAAGCATCGGCACAACCTGTGGATCCGGGGAGGCATCGTCGGCTATGCACAGCTCCCAGGTTGGGTAGCACTGACCTCGAATGGAGTGCACGAGCTCTTTTAGCCAAGATATCTTTGGGTTATAGGTTGGTACGACTATCGAGATTAGTGGGCGTTTCGCAAGTTTGCTGCTTTCGTCTCGCATCGTCAGCAGCTCGGTTTCGGTTATCGGGTGCATCGCCAGAAATCGGCGGTATTTGTCATCTGTAGATACCAAGCCCAGCCGTTCGAGCAGGGCTAGTCCCTGTGGGGTGTTGATTAGGTAGATCTTCGCCGCTCTGGCTACGTTGTAGAAGCGCGTCAAGATCGGCCGCTGCACGTTGCGGTAGAATGAAAAGCCGTGGTTTTGGGCGGGGTCGGTGAGTGTCATATTTTTGAGTGATTGCGAGGAATCATAGCCCCCGCCTGAAAATGTAGTCAAGGTGGGTGAGCTCAGCCTGGGCTTCGTCGAGATTGGCGTCAAGACCTAACCTATGACATCAGATCTTGGTGGTGTTTTTTTTAGAAACTTCTAGCCCGTTTGTGTTTGGCTAGGACGTTCTTTGGGTACCTCATGCGTTCTTTGTGAGGTGTCTGATATTTGGGGAGGTAAGCAAACATCGATTGAATTTTTTAGTTCAGGGCGATAGCGCACCTCAATCCCTCGCACCTGCGCACGATCATCACCTCGTTGCCGTGCAGCGTCGAGAAGCTCCGCACAGCCGTTACCGAACTGCAATCGACCCTTCTGCTCGCAGATCACCACTTGGTAGGGAAGCCAAGCATTACTATGGCGCCCTACCCCGACAAAATCATGCTGATGAAAGTACATAAAGAGCATGGGGTGGACTGCAAGGGGAACTCTACGGTCGAGTTTTTTGGCCAAGCAATGCAGAAACCTTCTTTCATCACGAGCCAGACTGTTGATCGGCAGCGCAGAGCGGGGTGTTCCAAGCGCCGCACGATAGCGATCGAACGCGGAGTAGCCACGCCAGGAGAGTAAGAATTGGTACTGCAGAACAAGAGAGCAGATCGATGCTCCCACCAGCCAGAGTAGCTTGCCACGGGAAGGGGCTTTGTCTTGGCGTATGCCGGTGTAGACAGGAACAGAACATACCAAGAGAGCCCAGAGGAGAGCGCAGCGTGCTGGCCAAAGAAGTCCGTGAGCCTGCATTGACTGCAGATCGTCGACATAGGCTAGGCAGGATACCAAATTCACCATGAGCAGTGGCAGCGAGCAGAGAATTAGAGTTAGCCAGCGAGATGGGTGCTCCCTAAACAGGTAGATCGCTCCCGCCAGCCACAACATCCCCACTCCTTCGAGCTGTGAAAGTAGTAGCGTATAGAGTTGTCCGTTTTTATCGCCGATAAAGAGTTGCTGGAGTGATGCCGTAAGTCTAGCGTTGCCGGAATCTGACCATACCTGCAAGATGAAAATTCCTGCCCCAAATACTACCAGCCAGAGGCATATTGTTTTTGCTATATTACCGAGTCGTTGGCTGACAGGAAGCATGCGACCATCGCTGGCACATGCCAGCACCAACAGCTGTACGCTGCAGGCCATAGCTGCGCCGTCTTCCTTATTGAGCGCCATCAATATCCCCCAAAGCCACGCGCGTTTGAGGTGATGGCGAAGGTCGAGTGCGAAGAGACAACTGAGAGGGATATAAAAGATCTCTGGGTGCCATCCGTAGATCGGGTCGTCCCATATCCAGAATGCTACGGGGCCACAGAGGAGTCCGAGAAAGATTGCTTGTCGGCCCCAGGCAAATGAGCCTTCGCTATCCTGGGATATGGTTTTTAGGCCGCAGTAGCCGGCCAAGGCGAAGAGAGCCGCCGTGATAATGAAAAAGGCATGGGCGCCCCCTCCATAGGCAAAGGGGCCCAGGAGAGGAAGAAGAAAGTAATTATGCGCTGCGCCCCCGCTTCCAAAATCATTGTTAAAGAGAAGTGGTCGGCCAAGAAGGTAGCTGTAGGCGCTCTGCACGAGGTGAAAGAGGTCGGAGGTGTAACTCAGCCCATGAAAAAGAGAGATCTTCGCGCCGAGCCAAGCAAGGAGGAGCAGTGCCAAAATTGAACCTGCAACAAGGGGGGCGCGAGTGATCCGATTTCGCTGAACGGGAATAGGGATTGTGGTAGGCGAAGAGGTATAAGGTGTCATCGATGAGTCGGCGAAAGCGTTGCCCGAAGGTGATAGACGGTAACAATAAAAGAGAGCCCTCTCAAGAGGTTCTAACAAATACGCTAACGTTCACCCCATCAGCACTGGAGAATGAGCGCAGTACGGAATAGCCGAGATGGCCCTCGCGTACTCCACGTTGGAAGTCGGCGCCACCATCATGGGCATTTGTTCCGCCGCAATGCGGGAGTCCATTTTCAAGAAGCAGTACATACTGTGGACGCGCCTCGCCCTCAAGCGAACGATAACCCACGGGCAGGTAGAGTTGGTGGCCTCTTCTTCCGAGGTAGTCAAATAGGTTGTGGTTGAAGTAGGGGCAGTCGGCGCTGAGCATAACGAGTGGAGTAACACCTGCAAAACGACGACGGGAGTCTTTGGCTACAAACGTCGCCACCTCTTTAAAAGGATAGGTAGTACGCGAAAGGGGCACGTTGTCATCTCTCCAACCGGGAACGTTGAGTGGAAAGCGATCGCTCAGCAGGGTCAGGTCGTGCCAACGGTAGATCGGCAGTGGTAAGATCCGGAAAGAGTTGTGCAGTACGAGGAGCAGGCTAAGGAGCATACAGCAGGCGATACTTTTTCGGCGTGCGCTGGGTGTTTTTAGAATTGAGAAGATACCGACGATCGAAAGCGCACTTAGAAGGGGAAGGATCGGCGTTGCCAGCCGCAGAGCTTTGTTGGGTGAAATGAGGATTGCGCAGAAGGTTACCGCGCTGATGAGAAGTAGGGAGACCCAGGTATGCACTGCGCGCATGGGCAAGAGGCGGCGATAGAGCGCTATGACGAGGGGGAGTACCCCGACGAGGGCAAGAGCCGAGGTGAAGAAGTAGGGGCCGGCGCTGGCCAAGGCGAGTAGCGTGCGTCCGGTTGGATGTGTACAGGCCTCACACCAGAAAGCTGTCTGGGCATGTTTGTTGGCTAGGGCAAAGTTGTTCACGTACCACGAGGCCCCCAGGAGGAGCGCTATCGTTAGGCACAGTAAAAGTCTTGGAGCGGGTAGCAGCAGGTGTCGCCACCTCTTAGAGTTTCTGCAATCCTCTCGTATCTGTACGAAGAGGAGATAGAGAGAGGGGGCCGCCATGAGTGCGGGGAATGTCGTTTTGGCGAGCATGCCTAATCCAAGGAGAGCTCCCAGTAGTGCCGCCGAGCGATAACTTCGCCAACCTGAGCGAATCAGTACGTTGAGGTAGAGCAACATTAGTAAGAGTGCCAGGCCCTCGGGGTAGAGGTAGTGGGTAAGTCCAGTCAGCATCGGCATGCTCAGTAATATTACGCTGGCGCAGGCCGAAACGTTGGACGGGAAGATATTGCAAAAAAGCCGCCAGGATGCCATCCCGAGGAGGATAAAGAGCAGGAGCAGCGAGAGTGCCCCTGCACTCGGAGAGTTGCCGGCGAACAGCATCGTTGAGCCCGCTAGAACTGAGATTAGCGGTGGTTTGTACAGCAAAAGAGAGGTGTAGGTTCCCCATAGCTGTGCTGGGTCGATGGATCGCAGCGCATCGCGCCACTGCGCGGCTCCAAGAAGGTAGTGTGCCTCGTCCCATGTCGGTGGGAGGGTGTGGAGGGAGATAAAGAGCGCGTGGGCAACTATGAGGAGAAAAAATACGGTGAGAGAAAACCAGAGTGCGGGGGCGACACATCTCTCATCGATAGCCAACCAGGTGGTAACGTGTGAAGCATGCTTCGGAGGTGTCGTGCTTGGCTCGATAGTCATTTTCGGATCTCAATCTTCTCGATACAGTAGCGTGCACCGGCTGCTTTGGTGGGGAGGTCAAACCGAACAAACGATACCTCCTTCGTCCACTCGGAGGATAGTGCCGGTGTGAACATAAAGGTTCGGCTTTCGGGACTAAAGGCGAAGGCTGTGGTGATGCTGCTTGTGGCGCTGAACTGCTCGCTGCTGCTCCAATGGAGGCGAAGCTCAGGATTGCGAGGGCGCTTATGGCCGGTGCTGTTTGCCTTCAGGGTGATAAAGACAACCTGATTGGATTGAGGATCGATAGAGGGAAGATGAAAACTAATGGAGGGAGACTCTCGATCGGTCGCTATGAAGCAGCCTGACGTGTCCAGTCGGGCATGGAGTATTGCGCTGGGTCGACCTGCCTCGATAGTAATAAGTGAAGGAAAGAAACTCGGGTAGTCTTTGTCAACCCAGGGCTTTTTTATACAGCCTGAGAGGATAACGATGAAGGAGATTACTGTTGTCACCGCCCAGGTGGATCGGCGTAAGAAAACGTAGCTCGCATTGGTAATTAGGCCTGCCCCAAAGGGAAGAAGTACTAGAAAGAGCGGTAGCGCTAGTCGTGGAATCGGAAACATGAGGCTGTGTAAAATAATTAGATAGAAGGCAAGTGATCCGCTAAAGAGGCGCAGCGGTAGGCTGAGGGGCAGGCAAAAGAGCCCCACGATGCCGAAGCAGGATACGAAGATCACGAGCGCAATCTCCAGAAAGACCATGGCGGAGCGTCCGAGGTAGTGCTGTTTAAAGAAAGAGATTCCGTCTCGTTGCGGATAGAAGTAAGCCCGAGGCGATCCAAAGAGGAAGCGCGCAACTTTACGAATCGTGAGCGCCACGATCTGGCGGGGAAAGGTGCGCATAATCGCCAGTGTCGCATGAGTTAAGGCGCGATCTCCCTCGTTGTCGAGGTGGGTATACGTTTTGGTGATCTCACCGGTATCGAACTGCATACCCGAATAAAGCGGCTCGTCACCGTCTTTTCGCAGATCGTTTCCCAGGTACAGCACGGCCCCGGATCCGTTGGCGATTCCTAGCTTGTCTAGCCAGATAAGGTTTTTTAGGCAATACGGAGCTATCAGAAAGAAAAAGCTGGCCGCAAACGTGACGAGGGGGCCAAGGATCGCTCGTGTCGTCGGTCGAGTTTGTGGAAAAAGGAGGAGAATTCCGCCTACGAGCAGTAGGAGAAAAGGAAAGAGTTGGAGTGTCGGCCGCGTCAGGGTAGCCAGGGCGAATGCTAGGCCACCTAGCCCGGCGCAGAAGAGTCTTTGGTGGGCAGATGCGACCGTCGCACTACGAACGACAAGAAGTAAGGAGAGTGCCAGCAGGAATAGAAAAGGAGGTTCGCTTAGTAGTGTCGGTCCAAAGACGGTGAGCGGGGGGTGCACGCTCCACACCACAAGCACGATAAATGCGGCGCGTAGCGAGAAAAGTCGCCAGGTGCTGTCCCATAGAAGAAAGCCGGAAAAAGCAACCAGTCCCAGATTAAAGCATTTGACCTGAATCGCATCCTCTTGGCAGAGCCAAACCCAGAGTGGGTTAATTGGTCCATTCCAAAGGGAGCGAGGGGTAAGGAAAAAAGAGAGCCCCTGTTGGCGGATTAGGTGTGATGCGGCGAGGTAGTAGTTTCGTTCATCGGGGAAAGCCAAAGCGGCCAGATCTGGGGAATGCTCCACGGCCCAGAGGATAAGGTGACCCACGAGGCTGATGAGCGACACAAACATAGCCAAAAAAATTGGCCTTCTATCTCTCGGGAGTGTCAGCATAGATGGAGCATGGCACGTTTTTGCAAGATAATCAGTAGGGGGCGTGACGGTTACGAGCAGATCGTGACTTTTTGGCGGCCCTGTCGTAAAATTTCTGAACATGCGCCCCATATCGGTAATTATCCCTGTATATAACGCCTTCGCCGAGACGGCGGGCTGCCTTGCCAGCGTGCTAAAGCACACATCCCCCGCGGTTCGGGTATTGCTGATTGACGATGCCAGTTCGGAGGGAGACCTTCGAAGCAGTCTTCAGCGAGACCGGCATGATGATTCCCGTTTTTTCGTGGTGCGTAATGAGAGCAATCTCGGTTTTGTCGGAAGCTGTAATCGCGGGATGCGAGATCTCTCTGCGGACGACGACGTTATCTTGCTTAATAGTGATACGGAGGTAACGCCACGTTGGGTCGAGAAGCTACAACAGGCAGCTTATTCGCGCCCCACGGTAGGTACGGTGACTCCGCTTACCAACAATGGTTCCATCTGCTCATTCCCGCGCTTCTGCTGCGACAATGAACTACCAAAGGGTTTTTTGCTCGATGAGCTGGCGAACATCGTTGAGCAGGTGTCACTTCGAGAGTATCCGTGTTTGCCGACTGCCGTTGGTCACTGCATGTATATCAAGCGCGAGGTTCTCAAGCGAGTTGGCCTATTTGACGAGAAGGCTTTTGGAAAGGGCTATGGCGAGGAGAACGATTTCTCGTGCCGCGCGCAGCGGCTCGGATTTATCGACGTACTTGATGATGCGACGTTCATTTTGCATAAAAGGAACTGCTCCTTTAAGGGGGAGAGGGCCGAGCTGGCGCGGCGCAATGAAGAGACTTTGCGGCAGCGATATCCGCGCTATTATCCTGCCGTCGCCGAGTTCTGCCGGAAGAAGCCCCTTCGTATTATTCACAACCGAATTCTTGATGCAATGACGTTGTGTGCTACTTCACAAAGCAAGGCGACCGTACTCCATATCCTCCATAATGGGCCTTACCTAGAGCATTGGCACAGTATTGGCGGCACCGAGCTTCATGTGCAGGATCTAATAGATGGGGCTCATGATATCTTCCATTGGACCTTAGTTCCCTCGAGGACAGGGTTTGTGCTTAGTGCACACTTCGGAGCATTTGAGCGAGAGATTGAGATTCCAGAGGGCAGTCTTTCCTTGGCGCAGATTATCGAGAGAAGGTTTTTCGATCTTGTGCATGTGCATCATACACGAGGATTCGATCGCCCTGTACTCACCGAAGTGCTTAAGCGGCACGGGCGCTACGTCGTCTCTGTGCACGACTACCACTGGGTTTGTCCTCGCATTTTTATGGTAACGCCACAGTTGAAACACTGTACGGGGAAAGAGTGTGTTTCTGTCTGTAGCTATTCGGACGAGCGCATCTCCAGTGAACGTAATTTATCAGTCTCGCTCTTAGAAGGAGCTGCCTGCGTTATCGGCTTTTCGCAGTCTACGAAGCGATATATTGAGGGATTACTTAGCGCCAAGATTAACTGGCGGATCCTGCCACACGGAATCTCTGGTCAGGTAAAGAGGGCAGCGCCTCTAACGATTGATGCCCCTTCTAAGGAGAATGCCCTTCGCCTCGTTTTTGTCGGCCACCTTCCTGACCATAAGGGGGGGCGGATTGTGCGCGAGGTGGTGGAACGTGAGTATGTTTTGACGAACGATGGTGTCCGTATCCCCCTGGATTGGCATCTTGTTGGGCAGCTCTATGACACGGCACCAGGCAACCTGCATCTGCACGGAACCTACCCACGTGGTAAGCTCGATACTATCCTCGAGGAGGTTCGTCCGCATCTCGCCATCCTTCCCTCGATATGTCCCGAGACGTACTCAGTGACCTTGGATGAATTGTGGAATTCCGGCCTACCTGTGGTTTGCGGTCCTTTGGGGGCTCCAGCAGAGCGCGTTTCGGACAGAGGCGCGGGGTGGGTGCTGGGTGAGATGTCAGCAGCGGCGATTGAGACACAGCTTGCAGGCATAGTTTCAAATTGGGATGACTATGTCGCTAGGCGTCAGCGAGTGGCGCAGGTTACGCTGCGCTCCGCTTCAAGTGAAGCCAGAGAGTGCGCCGAGCTTTATCAGAATCTATGTTCCACAACTGCCGTAGATAGCGTGTTGTTACTTCATCTTTTACGCGAGTGTATCGATCGAGTTCCTTTTTCCACGAATGCGACCTCGCTGTCGCGCATTCTGGGTTGGGCCTGGGGCAAGGCCGAGTCTCTTGGCCTGCGACCGGTACTTAAGGACTTCGTCCATCGTCTGTTTTCGCCCAGCACGATTGAGAAGATTAAAAAGCTGAAGAGGTAGGGGTCGGGCAAACATAAAGTAGGGCGTCGGAATTATTTTTGAGGAGAAAGTAGAGACGCTACCGAATGGCGTTAACTTAAGCATATGCAGCGTTTGTTTTGTAGTCCTGTCGAGGTTTTGTAAGCAGATCGTATTCCTTCGGCCTGCGTTTTTTTGCGCGCGGCTCCCAACGATCTGGGCGTAAGGGAACGACAT
>CAIXSY010000355.1 GCA_903922175.1 uncultured delta proteobacterium
GGCCCAGGTAGCGGATGACTTCTGGACAGGCTCGGGCAACGGAGCGCTGCCTAGGCTGCTGCCGACGGCAGCAGCCTCAATTGCTTGAGCGCAGGCGAGCTTTTCTGCGGCCGCGCCCCTTGCACGAGAGCTATAGATTCCGCATGAACAGAACCCAGAGAGATTTAGGTTTGGCGAATGTTCGACTTCACTCACCCTGGGGTGGAGTCAGGCGGCGGGGAGAGGTCAGTTTATTTCAGCGCTTCTGAATACGCGATTAGGTACATCACCGGGCAGTCTTGAACACTGCAGCGCTATCTTCAAACCCACACGCCTCGGCAACTTGCTCCGGAGTTTGATTGCGTTTGTTTGTTTGGTGTGGATCAACTCCCAACAATAGTAACCGTCGGATAGCTTCGTCGAAATTGCAGGCCGCCGCCTCGTGAAGTGGTGTTGTATTGGCATTCCGTGCGTGGACATCCGCACCTGCTCGAATGAGTTGATCCAGAATATTTTCGTTGTTTCTCCCGCATGCCATCATCAGCACGGAGTACCCGGAGTCATCGACGGCATTTGCCGACGCGGCTGCGGCAAGCAACAGTGAAATAACTTTCTCTGGTTCACCCCAAGCTTGCGCCATGTCGATTGACCAATGCAGCGGAGTCCGACCGGCATCATCTCGGGCATCGATAGGATGTCCACGGTTCAGTTGCGCTTTAATGAGATCTGGATCATTGAGATAAGCGGCGTAGTGCAACTCGCTCATCTCGCACTGCCCAGCTCGCGGGGTGATTAGCACCGGCTCCTCAGACGGTTCTTGTTTCGACATAATAATCCCTTTTCAGCTCTGCGTTTTATTCTATGCCCTGTCCCTAGACTAAGCAAAGGCAGGGAAGTGAGGCAGGCGGCGAGAGGGGTAGGGCGGCTCAAGTTACTCAGCGCTCCTGGTTACCCGATTATCGGCATCCTTAAGCTGCTCAGACCGCTCGAACTTCGGTGAGTCGCTTGACTGCGTATTCGTCATCCCAGCAGACGGCAGCTTCCCATGCAGCCGACGCTTGCGCGGCGATGTCGTGCGCGCAGCCGTCGAGACCGGCGGTATTGTGGGGCAGTAGCAGGTCGAGGTCGGGGACATCGAGGTGTGACTCATCCCAATCGATCAGCGCGACCCGATTTGCGTTTATGCGGATGTTTGCCGGGTTGGTGGGGTTGCCGTGGACGACGCACATCTGACGTCCGGCGAGCCGCGCCCACGCCGCTCGACATCGAGCAACGCCCTCGGGTGGCATCGCACCGAGGTTGATCTTCGTCCCGGCCTCGTTGTGCAGAAGGTCAATCGACGATCGCCAACCCGGGCGTTGCCGCCACCCTTGCGTCAGTCGATGCAGCTGGCGAAGCGTGTCGGCCACGCGACGCTAGTCGGCCTCTGATTGCGGCGACCCACCTTCCACATAAGTCATCACCACCAGACCGTCGGCGAACAGCCGACCGTCTTTGGTCGGGATCGGCACTGGCACATTTAAACCTTCACGGTCGAGGTGCTGGAGGAGCTCTGTCTCCCATGCGAGATCAGCGTCGCTCCTAGCACCAAATCGACCCACCGCGATGTGACCATTGACGCGCACGTTCCACACATCGTTGGCGACTCCGCCAGTAAGCCGTTCGATGCGCGCAATGTCGTCACCCCAGTGCGCGAGTGCCTCCCATGCCTTTCCTATTTTTGCCGCTTCTTGCTGCGGGCGGCGTGTCGCAGCCTACCTCTAGCACAAACTATGGTCGCCGCTCCGTAGCCAAGATTTGGTTATCGGTGCGTCTCAAGGTCGCCTTTCGATGCAAGTTCAAGAGCAGTTTCCAAGTACCCTGCAGCAACAGCGCGATTACGTATGGTCGATGAGCATATTATTGCTTGAGTAAAATCTCGTGGATTCGGCTTCACCGTAACAAAATCCACAGGACGATCTGCATTACCACGTCTAAAGTTCATTCCCACGCGGACTTGGCCATTTGAGAGCAAGGAGAACTCTGCAAGGCCACGTGAAAAGCCAGGCACTGCCGGAGGAACGACTAATGCTCGGTACGTCGCCAATGTACCGCCTCTGAGCGCATTCACATAACTAGCTGTAACGTTAGATAGCATGCTTTCCTCCGTAGCACCGATAACATATTACATAACACACTCAGTCTAACCTGACTTGATGCCCTACTCAACCGGACTTGCTAAACCAGGCCAATATTCCTAAGCCACATAACGAGCCGATATTCTTGGGCAATACGGCAATTTCTCCTACGATCACAATAAACGGTTGGAAATCTAAGCTACGAGGCGAGAATGGGGGTTGACAGCGAGCTTAGCGGCTAAATCAGCGGCGTAATGTCTTGACGAAGCGGCAGAATATCTCTTCGTTAGTTTAAGCTACTCGGCGGCCTTCTGTCCGCTTCCGTCATTTTTTATGCGACGATCGTGTCTCTCCCAAATACAAGGACACTGTTCCGAAGTTTTCAACTCGAGACGTCCATTTGACGACGAGCTGCTCACAACTTGAAAGTATCGAGGCCAAAGTCCTTCTCCTACTCGGATGACCGTTTCTGAGCTCCTCGGTTGTGGTGCCCGTATCGTAATCTCCGAGGCTGCATCACGCCCCGTGGAGAGCACTTTCGCTGTTCCATCTTTGGCTATGCTTACTAATGTTAGTCCCCATTCTTCACTAGATGGCGCAACAGTCGTCAAGACTATGTAGTTGGAACATTGAGGGCGTCAATCAAAAAGGGGTCAGGACCCTTATTCTTTCTTCGGCCTGCCCCGGGGGCGAAGCGATTGAGTTATTCCAAGACGCGCGGCGGTTTCGAGAGTCCAACCCTCCGAACCATATGGCCGACCACGAGTAACGGAAAGTCGCAGCGCAA
>CAIXSY010000356.1 GCA_903922175.1 uncultured delta proteobacterium
CAATTCACTTGAAAAACTGACCGCGACGGCCTCTGCTGCCGTCTGTTTCGTCCCGTCGCGGGTGATTTTATTAATTTCTTGCCTATTTTCACCTCAAGAAAAGTAGCTTTTCGAAAACAGGGTCTTTCCGGACAGGCTCTAACTACTATCAGAGTATTCATCGTTAAAACCACCTAAAATATTCCTTCATCGGAGGAAACTTTACTACAAAATACGCGAATACTAGAGAGCAAATAACTATTCGGCACTTTGGGCACTACAAGGCAGTTATGCCCCGGGAACGTAACTGCTCAACAGGACTAGGATCCAGGTTCTTTCGCCCGGAGTTATTGAGCAATTACCCGTGAATAAATACACGCGAACAATATCATAACACCCAACAGACGACGATGCCATCACTGCATAACCACCAGACCACCGGTCAGAGCTTTCTTGAAGTCCTCGTCGTCTTCGCCATCACCGCCATCGTTGGCGCCACAGCTGCTCTTTCTCTCCAGGCATTAACGGCCAAGCGCGCGCTGCAGAAGGACCTGCAGGCCGTCGTCTCGACCCTTGAACAAACCTCTCTCTGTGCTGCCGAGTTCTCACACGATATGACCGTGCAGATAAATCCTGGACGACTTGACCGCATCAGCGACCTTGGGCCGCCCTGCGAAGGAAACTCTTTTGCCTTTTCTCCGAATACTAAGATAGAGGCAGAAACCTTGCCCCTGGTCGTTTCGTTTTACTCCTCGGGCGTAGTCTCCCCGGCGAGCCTGCGACTCAAAGACCGTGGGCAAAGCTGCGCTATTCGAGTTTCACTACGCGGGAGGGTCACGTGGTCATGTCCCTAGATATCCCCACAAAATTATCTGCAGCCACCCACGGGATTTCACTTCTCGAGGTTCTTGTAAGCCTAGCCCTGATCGGTTTAATCGGAGTAGCGCTGGTTATGCTGCAAGCGCATATGACCATGACTACTCACGAGCTTCTTGAGCAGTATCGTCAGGAACTTTCCGGAACTTATTTTCACCAACCACAGGTACCATGAAAAAAGAGTCGGGGACCACGCTGCTTGAGATGCTCGTCTGCCTCCTCCTCGGCGCGGCATTACTCCTCTGCGCGCTCGTCTTGCTCCGCACTGCCAACAGCGCCTACCTAAGCCTGCTTATCGCTCAGCGCCGCACACTGGCGCTATCGGTAACACACGAGCAGTTTAAGCGGGCGATGCTCAACCTCGACTCTCTCCCCTTCCACTTCGCGCCACGGCTTCACCTGCCAGGAAGGCTGCGCTATGCCGACGGAAGCGACAACCCGGTCCAGCGCGGCGCCAAGCAGCACCGCCCACACCCCGAGAGCGCCGCGTTAACGACACTGCGCCTTGAGACCCAAGCTGCGCTCAGCGTTATCGCCCATCAATGGAGCGGCCCTACCATATCCATCGACGCCTGTCCGCGCTTCGACACAGCCAATCTCGAGTTAGCCACCTACCACTCCTACCTCGCTCAAAGCCTGGAGCAAACTTTTGAGCTTGTACCGTTGACGCTCCCCACTCACCACCCAAGCCGTCCACACTGCTATCGCTTTAGACTGCAGGCGCAGAAGAGCATGCTCACCATCAACACCACGACAAGCGAGATCCCCCTCGTCCTCATTCCAATTCAGGAGATCTACACGCTCTACGTCGACAACGAACGGACCCTGCGCTACCTCTCTCATGCCGGGGGTCAAAATATAGAAAATCAGCCGATCCTCGAGCAGGCCCCGATTCTTGGGATCGAGTGGAGCACCCCACAGGTCAATCAGCCGGACACCCTTAATGTTAAACTGCATTTTCTGACGGGACACGAGGAGAACTTTCGCGTGCAAACACTTCTGGCCCACCGCCAGGGGCCGTTTAACTTCCTGCTTAATTTTTAGTGATCCTATGCCTCGAATCAAAGCCACCCACAGCAAAGGCTACGGACTGCTCTCCGTTCTGATTCTTCTCGTCCTACTCGGCTTCGTTAGCACCGCAACGCTGCTCCTCACACATCGGATAGCAAAGATCATCCAGAGCGACCTCTCGGCAGGACGTGAACTCTCCGCCATTCAGGCGCGAATTCCTGAGCTGGTGACACTGGCAGAGAACTCTTTGGAGCATAAGCAACGCCTACTTTGCCCACCACTTCTGCGGGCGACTGCTCCGCAGCGCATCACCCTGCCGCTGTGTATGCTTTTCTCCCTGAGCAGCCCTGAGCTTCTCAACGCACAGCGCATTGACGGCACGCTCCTATCACCATCAACGCTATTTCCCATTTTTGACTTTGATAGCCTCCTCGCCAGTCCTGCGACATGCTCAGGCACACCCTTTCAGGGGACGAGGCTTCCGATCTCTCGTCATTCAATTACCCCCGCATCAGTGCGCGCGACCACAACGTGCACAGCACCATCAAACATCACATCAGATTTTACCGTTGTCGCCAATCTGGCGAACAGCGCTGCGCTCAGCAACAAAGCATCCCTTGTCGCTGCCGCCGGATTTGTGGAGCTTGCCGGTGGAATTATTCTCAACACCGACACCCTCATAGTTGCCGGTGGAGATCTCGTTATTACAGAAGCTAAGGCCACAGCCAAGGTACGCCTTACCGCTGTCTCTGCCACAGGACGAGTAAAGATTAGCGCCTGCTCTCCTCAAATTCAGCTCAAGGTAATTGCGCGTTTAGGAGCCAATTATCCTGAAGACGCAGCTACGCAGACAGCACCGCTTCTGCCGCCGCTGCGGAGAAGTGTGATACTTGGAATTCGCTAGAGGATAAACCTCGACAGATCCGTATCCTCAACAATCCCGCTGAGCTTGCCGCGCACGTATGTGCGATCAATCTTCACCTGCGTCCCCGAGCTTTCGTGCGCTCGGAAAGAGAGGTCCTCAAGCAGCTTTTCGAGCAGGGTATGAAGTCGCCGCGCACCGATATTTTCGGTCTTAGAATTCACCTCGGCGGTCAATCTGGCGATCTCCTCGATGGCATCCGGCGTAAATTCGAGCTCGACCCCTTCCGTCTTAAGTAGCTCCCGGTACTGCCTGGTTAGCGCATTCTCCGGCTCGGTCAGTATCCGTACAAAATCGCTCGGCGAGAGGCTCTTCAGCTCAACGCGAATCGGGAAACGCCCCTGAAACTCGGGCATGAGGTCCGAAGGCTTCGAGACGTGGAATGCCCCAGAAGCAATGAACAAGATGTGGTCCGTTCGCACCGGTCCGTACTTCGTGCTCACGGTTGAGCCTTCGACCAGCGGCAAAAGATCGCGCTGCACACCTTCGCGTGAAACATCCGGACCGTGTGAACGCGCGCCGTCAGTACAGCAGATCTTATCAATCTCATCGATAAAGACGATCCCAGTCTGCTCAGCCCGGCGCACCGCCACGGCAGCAACCTCATCTTGGTCAATCAGGTCCTCCTCGCACTCCTCGATGAGCACCTGGCGCGCCTCTTTGACCGTCAGTTTGCGCAGATCCTTCTGCTTCGGAATGAGGTTGGTAAACATATCCTTGAGCTGGCCTTCGATCTCTCCCATTCCGCCTTGAGGTCCAAGCACCTGCATATGTGCGGTTACCTGACGCGAGACCTCAACTTCGACCACACGCGCATCAAGCTCACCAGCGCGCAACATTTGGCAGAGGCCCTCACGCGTAGGAGCGGCACCTTCAGGCTCGACAGGCACGCTGCCGTCACCTTCCGCCGGCATCTGCGGTGCCATACCAGCATCAACCAATAGTGGCTGAACCTCAATCGCAATCGACCCTACGTTTCCGCTTGAACCGTGCTGCAGCAGATCAAGAAGCTTCTCTTCGGTCAACCGTTCGGCTTTTTCATGCACACGCTCACTCTCTTCATCGCGAACGAGCTTAAATGAAACCTCGGTAAGATCGCGAATGATCGAATCCACGTCGCGCCCAACGTAGCCTATCTCGGTAAATTTTGAGGCCTCGACCTTCACGAACGGGGCTCTGGCCAGCTTGGCCAAGCGACGCGAAATCTCGGTTTTGCCGACACCCGTCGGGCCCATCATCAGGATATTCTTGGGCGTAATCTCGTCTCTGAAATTTTCGGGCACGCGCAGCCGCCGCCAGCGGTTGCGCAGTGCCACCGCCACGGCGCGTTTGGCGTCGTCCTGAGCGATGACATAGCGATCGAGTTCACGCACGATCTCGGGGGGCGTTAACACATTATCATCAAGGTACAGTTTTTCGCCGTCCATAGGATTACTTCAACTCTTCAAACACAAAACGATCATTGGTAAAGGGGCAGATCTCGGAGGCGACCTTCATCGAGGCCTGAGCGATCTCCAAAGCCGAGATCCCCTCGCGCCCTTCACGCATAAGCGCGCGAGCTGCTGACTGGGCAAAAGGCCCTCCCGAGCCGATACCGATCACGCCGTCATCCGGCACAATCACATCGCCCATGCCGGTAAGGAGGTAAAGAGACTCCGTGTTACCGACAACAAGCATCGCCTCAAGACGGCGCAGATATTTGTCGTTTCGCCAATCCTTGGCTAGCTCGACAGCGGCCCGCCCCAAAGTCCCATTCTGCTCTTTGAGCTTGCGTTCGAAACGCTCGAACAGGGTCATCGAGTCGGCGGCCGACCCGGCAAACCCCGCCAGCACCCTGCTCTCCTGGAGCTTACGCAGCTTATTGGCGCCATGCTTCATGATCATGTTGCCCACCGTGACCTGACCGTCACCGGCGAACACAACACTGCCTTTGAACAGAAGCGCGAGGATAGTCGTAGCGTGTATCTCCATAGGAGGGGAATTCTTGCCGCATTTCGGGCAGTTGTCAATGAACGGGGTACTGCTCATTGAGCCGACCCACGCATTCGCGCGGAAGAGAGATCCTGTAATCTGCTATCTGAGATCTGCAGTCAGCAATCTGCTGTCTGCATCAGATGCAGCTGCGGCTGCAGCCACAGCCGGGAAGACCAGAGACGTTACCGACTTTGTCTTAGGAAAGTCGGTAGCGTCCCTACTTACTCAGATTTGCGCGGTATAGGACAACCAATGCGACACTAACTCCCAAATATCCTAGAAATAGCCTTCTTAACTCCCGAAAAATAGGTAAGAATACCGGAGTGGAGGTTTATAATGCGCAACTTTACCAAATCTCTCGTTGGCCTACCTGAGGCTTTTGTGTCAAATAGCACGATCTCGGACGAAGTTAGTCGGGAGGTCCGCGCCGGACGTTTGCGCAAGCTTGCCTCACGACTCTACACAACTAATTTGCAGGACCCCCCAGAAAGCATTGTACGTAGAAACCTTTGGCAGCTTGTGGGGCAATATTTTCCCGGTGCATTGCTGGCAGATCGCACTGCATTTGAATTTGTACCGACTTCAGATGGCTCAGTCTTTGTTGTTTCTACACATAAGCGTGTAATCGCTATCCCAGGCGTAGTTATTAGGCCGCGAGGCGGACAGGGGCCACTCAAGAGCGACCGGCCGTTTGTAGAAAATCTCTTTCTCAGTTCGCCAGCGCGAGCTTACCTTGACAACATGCGCCTATCGCGTATACGTGGCGGAAAGAGCAGACGAACTCTCACCAAGGAAGATATTGAGCAAAGGCTGGAGGAGCTGCTTAGTCAGCGGGGAGAGCCTGCCTTGAATGAACTTCGCGACCAAACCAAGGTGGTAGCGCGATCGTTGGGGCTTGAGCGCGAACGTACGAAGCTCGACAAAATTATTGGCGCACTTCTGGGCACCAAAACAAGTAAGCTTAATTCGAAGCAGGCAATAGCACGAAAAGCAGGGCTTCCTTACGACGCCGCTCGCCTACCATTATTTGAAAACCTGCTCATTGCACTTCGCCAGCGTCCCATAAAGCCCCGTGTGGCAAAGCTCTCGGCATTGGGTTCGGCGTTGCCATTCTATGAAGCATATTTCTCTAACTTTATTGAAGGTACTAAATTCGAAATAGAGGAGGCCGAGAATATCGTCTTTAATGGCAATGTCCCAACTACTCGTCCCGCGGACGCACATGACATTCGAGGTACATTCGCCGTTGTCTCAAACCTACAGGAGATGTCACGCATACCAGCCAGTCGTGAAGAGCTTGAAGAACTTTTATCCAAACGCCATGCGCTGATCATGGGAGGGCGCCCCGACGTAGCGCCAGGCCAATTTAAAAGTCAGAGGAATAGGGCTGGGAGCACATTATTCGTGACGCCTGAGCTCGTAAGAGGCACATTGGCTCAGGGCTTTGGATACTACAGTTCACTTGAAAGTCCGTTCGCGCGAGCTGTATTTATGATGTTTCTAATCTCAGAGGTTCACCCTTTTAGTGATGGGAACGGACGAACCGCGCGAATCTTCATGAACGCGGAGCTTGTGCATGCCAATCATACTCGTATCGTGATTCCCACAGTTTATCGCAACGAGTATGTCTCTGCGTTAAAAGCATTGTCTCGAAACAACCGTGCTCAAGCACTTATGCGTACCCTCGATTACGCGCAGCGATATACATACGAGATTGACTGGAGCAGTCTCAGCGCAGCCCGCGCCATGCTAACCTCGACCAACGCCTTCCTAGATTCCGTCGACGCTGAGCGAGACGGCTTTCAGCTCGATCTGCCGGAAAGAGGCACCTAAAAGAGATTGAGAAAGACCGAGGACGCCATTAGGGGGCTTGACTTGCTTTTTGTCCCTTGCTTTTTGTCTCAAGGACAGCGCGCAGTGCCTGAGGAAAATAGCAGGAGAGAAAATAGCAGCCTGAGCTCGGGACCTCCCCTCTTGTGAGGACTCATTGCGGCGTTTATAATCCCAGCAATGGCCACTAATATTTATATCAAGCTCACCAAGCTTTTCAACGCTGACAAACTGCGCGCGATCCTCTCGTCGGGGCAAGCGGTCGTGCTGCATCGCTTAGCGATGATGAGCAAAGATGGGGATTGGGTACTGCGCGCCGATCAAGAGAGCCTGACGTACGTGCTTGGCGTACTCTCCGAGTTCGGTGCCACGTATCGGTTTGGGGCGCCACTCGACCTACGCTGGCTGAGTCATGGATGGAGTGCGCATCTGGAATTCATAAACGAGGGTATGCGTGTACGCACCGATTTTGTCGTTACCCCTCCGCGTATTACGACTGCAGGCCTCGAAAGGATGTGGCACGAGCAGGAGGGCGCCGAGATACCCTTTGTAGGGCTGCGAGACCTAGCCGACTTAAAGAAAACAAACCGTGAAAAAGATTATCCCGTTATTGGGGAGCTGGCGCGACGGATGACCCTGCCGCGGGATACCTTTATGTATTCTAGAAGCGCTAGAGATCTTATTGCCCTGGCGACTAAACATCCAGAGCTGCTAACACCATGCACCGCGGAACGTCCAGCATTGAAGGAGATCGCCCACGGAGAGGCACGGCTTGCCGCCGCCCTGGATGCCGAACGGCGCGATTTGATGCGCGTTAACGAAGAACGCCTAGCAAAATATCTCGATGCCTCGCGTCCCTGGCAAAGCGCCTGGCCGGCGATCCAATCAGAGATCGCGGGCCTGCCTCTTAGCACGGCCCATGCGGCGCTAATTAAGGCCGCCGAAGGTACGTTGCCATTTTCACCGGGGGAATGAAGATGGATCCACATCACCCCACAGGACCGCGTGACGAGTTTCTTAGCGAAGAGGATCTTGATCTTCAGAATCTCTCTGAAGATGAGCTGATCCAATATTGGAACCTATGGCTCGAACAGGCACAGTCTTCGAATGAGTTGGATAAATACACCTATAACCATGGTGTCTTTATGCTGCTCGAAACCGTCGTGAATCCAAGCTTATCGAAGGCGGATCCAACAAACGATCCGATCACGTGAGTCCTGCTGTCACGAAGAGGTGTGGCATAAACACGCGGTTTCGACCCACGTGTTCGATCAGCTCTCTGCCTGCAGCTTTCTGCTGACAGCATCAGCTGTCACTACTGCCGCGGCCAACGGCATTAACCGTCTTATCCCCCTTCCTGTCCTACGTCCTGTCCCCCGTCTTGTCCTACGTAGCACTTGCCGCGCCTGTCCGCCGTAGCTCCGGCCGCACTTGTCCCACGAAGCACTGGCCGCAAGGCCAGGCGAAGGGGGAAGGCAAGGCGAGGTAGGAAGCATCGACCGCAGCCTGTCTCGCCACAGCTTCGGCCGCATGGTCGAGCGAAGGGGAAAACTCCTGATTAGGTTCCGATCTCCTCACGCAGACAGAGAACACCCTTGAGATGCGCCCCCATGTCATGTGCCGAGACCTCCGCCAATTCTTTAATCAGCGGCGCTCGCAATCGAGGGGAGGTTATATGCCCCATGGCTTTTTTAAGTTCGCCAAGAACATGTGGTTCCGCGACTAATACAAGCGACTCATAGGCATTACGAGTCGCTTCTTTTTCGAGAAATGCACCTATCTCCTGCGCAAAAACGGTAAGCAAATGCCTACCCGGCTTATAGTCGCTTCCTACGGGCGTGTGCCCCGGAGTCATGCCAGGGTCCGAGCGGCCCTGCCTGTCTGAGACAAGTTCATTATCTCTACGGTCGCCACTGGGATTGTCAAAGCTATGCACAAGTTTGAGCTCCGGTTTTACGCCGACCTGTTCAAATATTCGCGCACCCGATCGATGCCCGACAACGTACCAGTGTCTCTTCATATTTTTCATGATGAGTATCTCCTTTCGACGACTGCTCTTTACAGACGGGCACTACTTAGTGCCGACGTTCTTATCTGTTTCTGTGAGATCTTCTTCCGCTAGACGCTGCTCTTGGCTCCTATCTAGCTCATCAGGGATCGGAGCAACGAGGTCCTTAACTCCATACGGTCCTTCGGCTTGCTCCGCCCCACGCGATTCGGCATCAAGATCGACATCTATACCCTCCTCCTTTGCTCGTTTACCGCTGGCGGTGCCACCCGAATCAGGCTGATAGCTGAACTCATCTTGTGGCGCTTCGAACTCGAAGCCCAACTTCTTTAGCGCGTTAAATTCGCTCTTCTCACGTTTGGGCATTTTTTATGACCTCTCTCGTTCCTGGTTGATTTTAGTCGTTGCCGGGTGATACAGACTCTACGCTTACTCCTTCGACGCCTACATGATCTGCATCACCCTGTTCGTTTGCGAATATGGAAGTATGATATCTCCTTGTCTCACCCAACCTATCTTGTCTCACCCAGCCTATGTAGTATTCTTGTAACTGCTCGGTAACTACTCATTAACCCCGGGCGAACAGCTCTTGCTTGAACTTGCACTTGAACTGCACCTGATTCCTGTACCCGCTCCGTTCGGCTGAGCTCACGGTCGAAGCCTTTTCCTATTCCAATCAAGAGGATAAGGGGCAGGCGCAGGAATCGGGAACAGTTCCAGTTCATGTTCAAGATTTAGATTCACCCACACTTTTTGAGCAATTACACTGCTCGCCCCTAATCGGCTAACGTTGACGTCCTAGGTTCTCAAAAATGCTCATTTTGTTGGGGCTATATGCACAGGTTGACGAGGGGGCGAGTAGTTACGTATTCTTATCCGTACTCGTGCGATGACACTCCTCAATCTATGTCCACCTCCAACTGGCGCAACATCCTCCTACAATATGCCCGCTACTCGAAACCATATTCGGGCTGGTTAACTTTATACCTCCTACTAGCCGCGGCTGCGGTTTTCAGCGCTGAGATCGCCGTTCCGCTGTCACTCAAAGCCCTGATCGATGCTTTAGTCAACTATAGCAGCTCAGCCATGACGGAGCTGGATCGCAGCCAGACTTACGCCGAGGCGTTTGGCAGTCTAATCTGGCTTAGTTCTTTTTTAATTCTTACGGTGCTGTGCCGCTGCGGATGCGATTACAGCATTACGCATGCCAGTCCCCTCGTGGCGCGCGACATTGAGGTTGGCGCATTCGAAAAACTGATCCGCAGATCTCTCGACTTCTTTAGCTCAACACAGATCGGCGCCCTTGTTTCCAAAGTGAAACGCTACGCCGACGCCTATGATCAGGTCAACGTCTGCCTTACTCACGGCGTGTATGAGCTATTCTTACAGCTGATCATGGTTCTGGTATTCTTAGGCTACTACGTGCCGCTACTCTCGCTGCTCGTGGCTGTGTGGGGCATATTTTTCGTGATCTTAAACAACCGCCTGGCCAACTGGAAGATGCGCTACGATCTGATCAAGTCAGCCGCTGAAAGTCGCAGCATGGGTACCATGGCCGACGCTTACGCCAATTTTCTGGCGGTAAAGATCTTTTCCAATGCACGCCACGAAAGAGACCTCCTGTACGATGCTAGCTCACAAACATCGGCAGCGATGCAGAGCAGCTGGTATGTGACCACAAAGATAAATGTGATTCAGGGGATGCTGACAGCACTTTTCCAGATCGGCGTACTCTGCCTAAGCCTGACGTTCTGGCGCCAAGGACGAATCTCCGTGGGCACGATTGTTCTTGTCCAAACCTACCTCTTCAGGCTTTGCGCCAGCCTGTCAGCCCTCGGGAACCACACTAAGGCACTTTTCCGAGCCCTAGCAGCGGCCGAAGAGATGTCGCGTTTGTTGGAGCAGGAGCCAGAGATAAAGGACCCAAAACAGCCAGAGGCTCCGCACAAGAGCATAGGGGAAGTTCGATTTAACAACGTATGTTTTGGTTACTCCCCCGAGCGTAAGCTATTTGACAACTTCTCACTCACCCTACGACCGGGAGAGCGCTTGGCAGTAGTGGGTGCGTCCGGAAGTGGAAAATCGACACTAATTAAGCTCCTTCTTCGCCTAGTTGATGCCCAATCGGGAACGATTTCGATTAATCAACAAGACATAAAAAAACTTACCCAAGACGATCTGCGCCGGTATTTTACCTATGTCCCACAGGAACCGAGCCTCTTTCATCGCAGCATCTTCGATAATATTGCCTATGGTTCTGAACATGTGTCCACCGACCAGGTCATCGAGGCAGCGCGCAACTCCTTTATCCTCGATCTGATTAATAAGTACCCACGGGGTATGAACACTCTCGTTGGTGAACGCGGCATGAAGTTGAGTGGTGGAGAGAAGCAGCGCATCGCCATAGCGCGCGCATTTTTGCGCAACAGCCCAATAGTCATATTTGATGAGGCTACGAACTCGCTCGATAGCGTGAGCGAAGAGTATATCCAGCGATCAATGGAGAAGCTCATGCGCGGACGGACAACTATCGTCATCGCGCATCGCCTGAGCACGGTACAGATGATGGAGCGAATTGTTGTCCTCGATCATGGCACAATTGTCGAAAGCGGC
The DNA here is from genome assembly GCA_903922175.1 of uncultured delta proteobacterium. Taxonomy (GTDB): domain Bacteria; phylum Bdellovibrionota_C; class UBA2361; order UBA2361; family CAIXSY01; genus CAIXSY01. Next base: position 11,214 of record CAIXSY010000356.1, read on the forward strand.
ACCCATACGGAGCTCCTGGCAAAGAATGCAGCGTATGCGGCACTGTGGGCGGCACATAATAAGAAGTAGTTCTTTACAAACGCCCCGTCAGCCTGGGACAATCTTCTAAATTAGACATTATTCCGCCTACCCAATTCAGCATAATCTCAAAACACTATGGGCCATTGGCCTTCATGCCATACTCCGGATTAGGCAAAAGAGATTAGCCGCCAGACGGTCAAGCGAACTTATGGCGACAGCGCTCTGGCTTAGGCTTAGGTCCAAAATGGCCTGGCACTCTCGGACTGACCCCATGACGATTTGAAAGAATCTTTTCTGGTCAGCTTTCGTCCCGCGGCCTCTGCCCTCGGCCAAATTCAGAACCACGCTGGATGCCGCTCTGTCTAACTGCTCTTTTAAGTTCCCCTTTATGTGTAGCGTCCGGCTAAGTCGATAAAAATTGACCGCCAAGTCATATGTTCGAAAGTTTTTCATAAATTCCTCCTAAAAAAATGTTGCACTCCGTGCCTCATAACCTTTTTTCAGGAGGAATTTATGAAAAACAGCTTCAGGAGCTATGACTTGGCGGTCAATTTTTATCGACTTAGCCGGACGCTACAACTACCAAGGCACTTAAAAGAGCAGTTAGACAGAGCGGCATCGAGCATCGTTTTGAATCTGGCGGAAGGACGTGGGCGCGGGACGAAAGCTGACCAGAAAAGATTCTTCCATATGGCCTTTGGGTCGGTC
>CAIXSY010000357.1 GCA_903922175.1 uncultured delta proteobacterium
AACATGAACTGGAACTGTTCCCGATTCCTGCTCCTGCCCCTTATCCTCTTGATTGGAATAGGAAAAGGAGCAGGGGCAGGAATCAGGAGCGGTTCAAGTGCAAGTTCAAGCAAGTTCCTTTTGCCCGGGGTTATTGAGCAATTACTATACCTAGCCTATCAGCTCTCCGTCGTCAGCTTTCTGCCGGCTGCATCAGAGGCAGCTGCAGTCGCTGCATCTGATGCTGTCAGCGGAAAGCTGGCTGCAGATCTCTGATAGCAGATTACAGATCAACGATCGTCGGTCTGAGGCAGAGCCTCGCTAGAAAGTAGCAAGAAAAAGGCTAAGGATCTTTACCCACACTCAAGTAGAGCTTCCCCTCCTGCCTAACAGGGGCCTACCTGTTAGGTGTCTGAGGCGATCTTTGAATGACTCCAACGGGAGTCGAACCCGTGTTTCCAGCGTGAGAGGCCAGCGTCCTAGGCCACTAGACGATAGAGCCAAATTAACAGGTGCCGATACTACCTGGGGTATTTCATTAATTCAAGGGGAGGGCTGGATTTTGGTAGCTATTTACTGCACAATAGGTGAGTACGGCCCCCTACCTGCTCCGGCGTCGCTCGGAGGTTGGATAAGAGGGTTCATTCGCCCGTGGTGCAATTGGTAGCACGTCAGGTTCTGACCCTGAAAGTCGAGGTTCAAGTCCTTGCGGGCGAGTTCCTATTTCTCATTATCATCTCTCTACGATAATATTAGATGGCTACTATTTCTAACCGATTGACGTAGGATGCAGTCACTCATTAGGTTTGGGTTAAACTTTGATCTTGGTCCTGGTCTTGGTTCTGGCCTGCGGTTAGCTTGTCGAACTGTCTTAAGTCCTTGTCGTATCCTTGGCTGAAGCTATTGGCCGTTTGACAATGACCAGGATTTAGGACCATGACCAAAACCAAGACTAAGACAGGAATTACCCGGGGTTGTTGAGCAGTTACCAGGATGCAACATAGCGGAGCCGTTAAATATGCGCCTTACTCATTTATGTGTCTGCTGCCTCTTCCTCGCCTCCTGTGCTTCTGAGAGCAGGGTGGGGATGCCTGGACAGATTGATGTTTCGGTTAAAAACGCCCAGCCCTCGGCGATCGATCCTGAGATTGTACGTTCGTCTGCCGCTCTCCACGCATATCTGGTTGGAGAGCTTGCCTATGGGAAAGAGGAGTTCGGCTCAGCCCTCAAAAGCTTTAATAGAAGTAGTGAGCTGATTAGTGAGCCGGAACCGATAGTATACGCCAAGCTGGCTGAGCTGTATCTGCGTGATGGCAACTTAGAGCGAGCGTTGGCCGAGTCCCAAAAGGCTATCGAGGCTCGACCCGATGATGCACAGACGATGATGCTTCAGGCAGGCATCCTCGAGGCTCTGCAGCGCGATAATGAAGCTGAGCCGATCTATCTTCGGATGATTGAGAGCACGCCTGATATGGTGGAGCCTTATATCTATCTCTCCGGGCTTTACCTGCGGCAGCATCAGGCTGAAAAAAGTATCGCTATCCTCCGTCGCCTTGAGGTCCGTAGTCCCAAGACTCCGTTGGCTTTCTCCTACCTTGGGAGAGCCTATGAGGAGCGTGAGGAGATCTCCATCGCCGAGCGTTATTATGCCAAGGCGCACGAGGCCGAGCCCGATCGTACTGGTTATGGGGTCGATCTGGTGCGGGTGTTGCTTAAGCAAAAGAAGGTTGGGCCAGCAAAGGAGATCTGCCGTCAGATATTAGAGAAAGATCCAAATCAGATTGCAGCGCGCAAGATCCTTGGACAGCTTCTTCTCGGCGAGAATCAATATGACGAAGCGCTGACTCATCTGCAGGTGCTCGAAGGGGTGGAGCAAGATTCGACAGACACGCGCTTCAAAATAGCACTTATTCAAATTGAGAAGCAGAACTTGCCTGAGGCGATTCGTGAACTGTCGGTGATCCTGGCCCTACGACCAGGCCATGCCGAAGCGCGTTATTACCTCGCCTCGGCCTATGCTGGTTCCGGGCAAAAAAAAGAAGCCATGGTTGAGCTCTATAAGATTACTCCAGATCAGAAGATATTCATCAAGTCTCGCACCCTCGCCGCTTTTATCCTGCGCCAAGAGGGCAATCTCGCCGGATCTGAAAAAGCCGTGCGTGAGGCCCTGGCCAAGGACCCCAGTGATCGCCAGCTGCTTGATTACCTAGTTCTTATCCTGCGAGATTCCGGTAAGTTCGTCGATGCCGAGCGTCTACTTAAGCGCGCGCTCGATCTTTCGCCGCAGGATGAGCACCTGCTCTTCTCTTATGCTGTGGTGCTTAACGATCTGCAACGTACCGCTGAGGCTGAGGCGGCGATGGAGAGGATTTTAGAGATAAATCCAAAGAGTGCAGATGCCCTTAATTTCCTGGCCTACAGTCTGGCGGATCGAGCTCAGGAGACCGATAAGGCGCTGCGTTATGTGCAGCAGGCTCTGGCGATTGATCCTGACAACGCCTATTACCTTGATACCTTGGGCTGGATCTACTACCAGGGGGGAAACTATGCGACGGCGGTTGATACTTTGGCACGCGCGACAGCTGCGGTGAGCGATGACGTCGTCCTGCTTGAGCACTATGGTGATGCCTTGGTTAAGATCGGCGAGATAAAGAAAGCGCTTGAGGTCTATCGCCGTGCCTTAGCAAAGGAGGTGCGCAAAAACGATCATGAGCAGGCTGAGGCACGCACAAGTGTTGGTCGCAAGCTGGAAAAGCTTTTGCAGCAATACTCTGATGATTCGAGTATCGTGGGGAAGGGGGTGGAGTAGGACTTTTGCGAGGCTTCGCCTCATCGCGACTGTAATCTGTACTCTGTGATCTGGGGGCAGCTTTCTGCTGACTGCATCAGCTGCAGCTACGGCCGCAGCCGACGGACTTAGCCGTCTTGTCCTACGTAGCACTTGCCGCAGCCTGTCTCGCCATAGCTTCGGCCGCGAGGCCGAGCGAAGTAGGAAACTCCTGATGAGGCAATAGACATTAGCTGCCAGAACGTCAGCTAACTTGACGTCATAAGTTCGCTCGACCGTTCGGCGGCTCATCTCTTTTGCCTAATCCGGAGCATGGCCTGAGGGCCACGGGCCCATTGCGCCAATGGTTACTCTATGCGAGGAGAATTCTCTTGCTTTTAGCCAAGGGTACTCTAAGATCATACTGAATCGGGTAGGAGTCTTGCCTAATTTAGAATCTCGCTTCGAAAATGCAACTCCCCTAGTACACCTTACAGGAGTAGGACCCTCGTGCCTCCTCTTCAGGAAAAATAAGCTATGTCACCTCCGAAAGTACTTCTCTACCTCACACTATTCATCCTCTGCTCGTGTTCCGTGCAGCCCCATCCGACTATCTCGGGGGCGCTGCTGACCGGGGCGAGACGAGACGAGATTCTCGCTTCGTTGCGTCAGCGAAGCGAGGAGCTAAAATCATTGCGCGGCTTGGCGCATGTTCGTGCGCTGAGTAGTGATGGCGCAAGCTCGTATCGCCAGGTTGTCGCTTTCGTCATTCCTGATAGGTTGCGGCTGGAGGCCCTGCCGACCAATGGAGTTTTTACCCTTAACCTACTCGTGCTCAAGGGAGAGCGCGTGCGTCTGCTCGATCCGGCAGCCAAGCAAGCACTGGAGAGCGCGGACGCCGAGAGTTTGTTGCGCTCGCATACGAAGATTCCCGTCGCACCCGCCGACCTGATGTCATTGTTCGCTGGCGTTCTGCCGCTTCGCGCCTTGCGTGAGGGGGAGGACGAATTGCGGATTTATAATGATAGTGCCTCGCATAGTTATACACTGGTACGTGGTGATTTTTTCGAATTCTTTCGCATCGATCAAGCCTCTCTGGGGTTGATCGAGGTACAGATTCGCAGCCGTTTTGACGACCGTCTGCGTGCTACGCTGAACTATGCAGCTCCGAAGACCGAATATTCAGGGTTGCGTGATATCGATCTCAACTTACCTGAGGAGAAGACGACGATGTCATTTTCGTGGACCAACGTCATCCTCAACCAGCCCGTCCCCGAAAAGCTTTTTGAGGTTGAAATCCCCGCGGATTATAGCGTGTACCAGAAATAGAAAGTTTCTAGCCGACAATCAGCGTTGTGCAGCCTACTTCTCAAGATAATCGAGATCGGCGCCGTACGTTTCCTTCAGGCTTAGGAGCCCGATGAAGGCCAGCCCGAAATAGATAATCGTCAACCACAGGGCCGCCGTAATCGGCGAGCCGATGCTCGTGAGCTGGACAAAGGCGAGGTTGAGAGGGATGGAGGATGCGCGAATTAGGTTGGGGACTGAGGTTGTTACCGTCGCGCGTAGGTTGGTTCCGAATTGTTCGGCTATCGTTGTAATTAAACAAGCCCAATACCCGGTGCAGGTGCCGATAATGCCGACCGTGATGCAATACCCCCGGGCCGTAGACAGGCAGCCGGACAACAGAAAAAGTGATAGCACGAATCCGATTGCAAGAAAGATCGCTATCGGGCGCTTTCGGCTTCTCATCTTCTGGCTCAAAAGTCCGGAACAGAGATCTCCGGCGGTAATGCCGATAGAGCCCCAAATCATAACGTCGGGAACGCTTAGGCGCTCCGTCATTCCCAGGGCAGAGCCGATCTCAGGCGAAAATGTAATCAGCAGGCCAAAGACGAGGTAGATTGGAATGCCTAAAATTATGCACGACACAAATCTGCCGATCCGGCTCCTATTTCCAAAGAGTGTTTTTAGTGACCCCCGGCGAATGTTGTCCGTTCGAGGCATGGCGGAGTACATCCCCGATTCGTAGACGGCGAGGCGCATCAAGAGGAGCACGAGGCCCATCGAGCCGCCGAGGATGAATGCGTGCTTCCAGAGCATGATCTTCCCAACATAGGCAGCGGCTATAGCGCCGGCGACACCGAGCGTTGCCACTATCGTCGTCCCGTAGCCGCGCTTGTCTCGGGGGAGGAGCTCGGAGACGAGAGTAATACCGGCTCCGATCTCCCCTGCCAGACCGAAGCCAGTAAGGAGGCGCAGAATTGCGTACTGTTCGACCGAGGTAACAAAACTATTGAGGAGCGTGGCTATCGAGTAGAGGAGGATCGAACCGAACATCACGCTGACCCGTCCGCGCTTGTCGCCCATGATACCCCAGACAAAGCCACCAAGAAGAAAGCCGACCTGCTGGCAATTGATCAGGAACGCTCCCGTCTCGGTTATGGCGCTTCCGGAGACCCCCAATGCGGTTAAACTGGGGACGCGAAAATTGGCAAAAAGCCACATGTCGAAGACATCGACGAAGTACCCTAGAGCAGCGACGGCGACGGCAATCCAAGCTACGGAAGCCTGAGTCGGTGGCGTTATCTCTTCAATAACATCGGAAATTTGAGCTGGATATTCCATGTGGGGAACGTTTGCCTATTGAGTGTGCCTATTGCGCACGGTGTACCCTTATTTTACGCATTTGGGGTGAGTAAGCAAATTTTGGCCCTTCGCAGTAGTCTGGGCAAATAACGGTCGCCAGGCGGGATAATTAGCTGAGATGTATAGAGATTCTTTGTATCTCCCGTGCACCTGTAGCCGTTCACGGGTCATAACCACACAGGAGGACTGTGTAAATTGATGGTTTAAATTCTATAGGCTTTGGATAACAGCATTGGGAGTAGTGTCGTTTTTTTTGGTTTCACGAAGTATGAAACGAAGCTTGGAAGCACACGAAGGTAGATTAAAAGAGGTAGATAAAAAGACGAATCTGCGGATACCCTCCTTTAAGACTGCATGATTGAAATTTAGGAGCAAGCCGGTTTTAAGCTTGGCCAGGGCAAGATAGGTTAGAATCTGGGCTTAGTGGTTTTTGGAGAACTGCTCGACGCACTTTATCTCCACCAGCAAAGCATTATTAACGATCCTGTCGGCGCGGTAGGCGTCGCGTATAGTGAGTCCTTTATAAGAGAGGTCAAGCATGACCTGTGTTGCCAGCGAGAGACCGGCCAGTCCAAGCTCATGCTTGAGACAACGCTCATAAACCGACTCCAAGAGCCCCGGCCCCATCTGCCGGTGCACCTCGATAGCGCAGCCGATGACTTTATTGGATAGCTGGTCAAACTCCATACAGCACATCCCTCTTCGTGAGCTTCGAGTCTTCGTTTCCTACTTCGTGAAACCAAAAATACAGAGAAAAGAAGCCCCCATTACCTCATCCTATACCTCATATTGTATGGCATATTTTCAGAACGATAGATATTCGTAATTATTACTTATTTTTCGGGCCTTTTTGCCCCCCCCCGTGATCAGATACGAGCGTGGTCGCAGATAAAAGATTATCTTATGCAAAGAGCAGTTAACATGGCTACAATTCGTTCTAGGTCGTCTTTTGCTTTCTTGCACTGCGCCTCAGTAACAAGACCAGCAACTTTCAGTATGTCATACTAAGCTGCCGCGCGTTGCTTTCTCCGCGCTCGTACTCTAACACTATTTGGCGTTTCAACGCTTCACTATACCGTTTTATCACCTTTACTGTCTTTCTTTTTAGGTCCCGTCTCATAGCTCCACAGCCGCCTGATATGTATACTGATCTCAGGGCGGGACCCTAATCAGCGAACGACGCCGTTAGCTGCAAGAACATCTCCTCCAGTCCTTGCTCGGAGCGGCCGGTCAGCTCGCGGATCTCGGCCAGTGTGCCGATGGTGATAATCTTTCCCTGATGAATAATAGCGATACGATCGGCGATCTCTTCGGCGACGTTGAGCGAGTGCGTGGAGAGAAAGATCGACATGCCGCTGCGGGCGTAGAGCTTGAAGCGATCCTTAATGAGTTTTGCGCCGTGCGGGTCGAGACCCACCATCGGCTCATCAACGATCAAAACCTTGGGTCGGTGCACGAGTGCGGCGCAGGTCGCCACACGTTGCTTCATGCCATGGGAATAGTTTTCGAGCAGTTCGTCTTGCCACTGTGTTAGGCCGTACTCCTTGAGGAGATCGTCGATGCGCCCCTCGGCCTCGGCTGGGGGGACAAGGTAGAGGTCGGCGATAAAATAGAGAAACTCTCGGCCGGTGAGCTTGTTGTAAAGATAGGGGCGGTCGGGGATATATCCGGTGATGAGCTTTGCCTGTTCAGGCTGATCCTGCATGCTATGACCACAGATTGAGATCGAGCCCGAGGTCGGCTGCAGGATCCCCGTCATCATGCGGATAGTGGTAGTCTTACCGGCGCCGTTGACGCCGAGAAAGGCAAAGATCTCACCTTCGTTTACTTCCAACGAGACGCTATCAACCGCGCAAAAACTACCGTATCTCTTGGTAATATTTTCGAGTCGAATCATAGCGCGCTAGTTGATTGCTTCAAGATGGATCTCTTTGGTATAGCGGCGCAGTATCCCTTCGAGGGTGAGGCGAGCCAGTTCATAGCCCTCCTCTTCGCTCTTGCCTGATTCAAGGGCGATAGAAGTTATCGCTTCGATCAGATCGCCAACCGTGGTTTCAATGATCTCAGTCTCTCGTTTGCCGTTATGCTTTTCCATTTGTTTACCTTTTGCAAAACCACCCCTGAACAAGCAGGGGCTTCGTAAATTCATTAGAACGAACTTACGATGTAAAACCTACACGCCAATTGTGTCTGTCGTGTACAAAGATTGTACCATCTTTGTCATATCTTGCGAAGGTTATTAATAACTGCTCGATTAGTGTGGTTAACCCGTGCACCTGCAGGTCAGACTGCGCAAAAATCACGTTTCATTTAGCACCATAGCCTTGGTGTTGGGGGCGGTCAAGAATCGCGGCGGATTGGCAACAAGCGAGGCAGAAGCCGAGCCTCACGTGCTATTTCACACGGAG
>CAIXSY010000358.1 GCA_903922175.1 uncultured delta proteobacterium
AGCCTCAAAATTCACTAGTCGGCGCTATTATAGCGTGCCTCTTTCGGGCTTAACCTCGAAATTGGCTACGTATACTACTCTACTATTTCACTTATTTCTCCCGTCCTATCGCGCTTTCGCTGTTTCCGGACAGGCTCTATTTAGCTGGGGAACTACCCTGTTCTTTACTATTCGGCATTGGCGCTAGCGCAAACCACTAGCGCCAAATATAGCCTTTTTTGGCGCTAGTGACTGTCGTTAGCGCCAGTCTATCAATTACCGGTCTTGAACAGGTCGATGTAGCGTTTGAAGGCAAAAGTCCGATCCCGTAATTTTCCGCTAAGCTCAACCAGAAGTCCTTTCTCTGCGTACTGGTTCACCAGCCTGAGCAATGTTCTGTTCGGGATGCTTTCAATCGTGGTGGCCTTAGTCATCTCCAGAATTGGGTTCTGGAAAAAATACCGGAAAAGTAGATTAACATTGGCGGCCTTAGATCCTGCTTTTCGGATCTCCTCGTCTACTTCGTTCCTGAGCGCTAAGACCTTCTCGAAAGTGGCGCATCCTGTCTTAGTGGTCTCGATTACTGCACCGAGAGAAAATATCAGCCACTGCTTCATGCCGCCGGTGGATCGTACGCCGGAAAGGCAGTCAAAGTACTCTCGGCGCTTCTTTTCTAGATAGTCGGAAAGGTGCAGCGTAGGCTGCAGTAGCAGCCCGTTCTGAATCAGATACAAGACTATGAGCAATCTTCCCGTTCTCCCGTTACCGTCAAGAAAAGGGTGGATGGTTTCAAATTGATAATGAGCCATTGCCACCCTAACTAGGTGTGGGATCTCTATCTCAGTATTGTTGAGGAAGGCCTCCAGGTCAGTCATCAGCTCTGGAACTTCCTGGGGTTCGGGAGGAACGTGCACAGCCTCCTTCGGATTGCGACCACCAATCCAATTTTGAACTCTGCGGAACTCACCAGGTGCCTTACCCTCGCCACGTACCCCGTGCATTAAGACTTGGTGAGTGGATTTAATCAAACGGGCACAGATGGGGAGCTTTTTCATCATCCCGATGGCCGTGCCCATTTGCAGAAATGTAATTTTGTACCTCCTGCCATTAGATCCTTTTGCCGTAACTCATTAACCTCGGGCAAAAGGTACTTGCTGGAACTTGCACTTGAACTGCCCTTAGAATTACCCACACTTAATGAGCAGATACGCGCAGCCGAATTGGAGCATAAAATAAAAAATGAAGAAACTACCTTGGTCAGCTTATCTTGCTAAGCTTGTCCATAATTGAGGTGTGATTTAGAAGATGGTCGTAATAATCCTCAACATAAGCGATGTTCTCGTCGGTCACCATTAATGCCTCGCCTGGAGATGCCTGATTGGCCATCTCAATCGCTGCTTTGATCGATTGACCATAGCGCAACCAAGCGAGAACTTTCTGGTCGTATAGGATCTCATCCGGGCTGCGATCGCCGATTATCTCCTTTGCTCTTGATAGGTATTGTTTGAGGATATTCATGATGGTGCTTTTATGATGCTCCCGTGCGGCACGGTTGTCTTCTCCTCTTTTGCGAAACTTGTCACGGCAGCAGTGGGCTTATTAAAGTTAGGTGGTTTAGATTATGGCAGAAAGTAAGAGGGCGACATAGGAGGGAAAAGCATGCTAGGCTGTGCTGATTTGTAATCTCCATGCTGACCCAGAGATCCTATTAGGCGATAATGATAGTTGGTTATGAGAACGATCACCTGGGCTGGTTTAAACTTGCGCACGAACAGAAATTAAATGCACGATACGGGTTTGTTGATATCTATCTCACGCCAATTTTCCTTCAGACGGGCGGCGCGCTCCTTGACCGCGCTGTCGTCTTTGGATATCAACCCCTCAGCAGTGACTTTGTCGATCGACTAAATGAGTCTTTCCCGCGGCCCGAGCGCGCCAACCTTCAAGGTGCGGCGCTTGCTTACAATGCGGTGTACGCACTCTCGAGCGCACTTGTGTGCTGTCCAATCGACGAGGCAGAGTGTGTAGTTGAGTTTCTCAAGAAAGAGCCGCCGCCGCAAACGCTGTTGGGTTTCCAGGGCTTCGGAAAAGAACCGGCTTATCCCGTCCAACTTAGTATTTTTAAGGGCCAGCAGCTCTCCGCGATTGCGTCAAAATAGCATCAGTTGGTCCGCGATTTAGATCAAGAATACTTCGATAGGGGCAGGGATATGGCGGACCGCCCTCTAAAGAGGGCGAGTCTCACCACTAGCGCGAAGCGCTAGTGGCGGAGCCGACGGGACTTGAACCCGCGACCTCCCGCGTGACAGGCGGGCGCTCTAAACCAGCTGAGCTACGACTCCGAATTATTCAAGCGCGCGTACGTGATTGAATAATTCGTCCCCTAAAGCTTTAGGGGAACTATTGGCTGTTAGTAGCGCAGGGCTATGAAGCCGAGGTGCCTCTACTTCGTCATAGTAGGTCCCTTTAAGTACATGAATTTGCAGCACTAGGCAAGGGGAGGCGAGGGAGGTCTTTATGAGTCTTAGTTCGGGGTCTTGGCCACCAAATTAAGCCCCCCTGGTTTGGCTTTGCTAGTGAATTCAGTTATATACAGTGCTGTTGGTCTGCTCGGCGCTTTATTAACGAGGATTGTTCCGTGGGTGAATACGATTTTTCGACAGTTGAAGCTAAGTGGCAAGAGTCCTGGAAAAGAAACCAGACGTTCAAGGTCGGTCGGGCAGGAAAGAAAAAATTTTATTGCCTCGACATGTTTCCCTATCCTTCGGGGGCGGGGCTTCACCTAGGCCATCCGGTTGGCTACACGGCGAGCGACATCTATTCACGCTACAAGAGGATGGGCGGTTACTCGGTGTTGCACCCGATGGGTTGGGATGCTTTCGGGCTTCCTGCCGAGCAGCATGCTATCGCCACGGGAGAGCACCCGGACACAGTAACCGAGAAAAACTGCCAGCGCTTTCGCGCGCAGATGGACAAGATCGGTCTCTCGTTTGACTGGTCGCGCGAGGTCTACACCTGCCGTCCGGAATATTACAAATGGACGCAGTGGATCTTTTTAAAGATCTTCAATTCCTGGTTCGATGAACGGTTGCAGAAGGCGCGCCCTATTAGCGAGTTGCCCATCCCCGATGGTGTCCAGGAGCAGGGTGAGAAGGCGATCGAATATTACCGCGCTCAATATCGTTTAGCCTTCTACGCGGATGCGATGGTGAACTGGTGCCCAGGATTGGGTACGGTGCTGGCAAATGAAGAGGTCATCGGCGGGAAATCCGAGCGCGGCGGTTTTGACGTGGTGCGTAAACCGATGAAGCAGTGGATGCTGCGTATAACCAAATATTCGGAACGTTTGATCAGTGAACTCGATGGTATCGATTGGCCCGACAGCATTAAGGATCAACAGCGCAACTGGATCGGCAAAAAACACGGCGCGGAGATTCACTTTCGTGTCAAGGGTGGCACCCATGCGGTCGCGGCTTTTACGACGCGACCGGACACTTTATTCGGTGTGACGTTTTTCGTTCTCTCTCCCGAGCATGTGCTGGTTGAGACGCTGACGGCGCCTGAGTGTAAAGAGAAGGTGGCGCACTACCGCGCCGAGGCCGCAAAACTGAGTGATTTCGCGCGTACGATCGATAATCGCAAAAAGACAGGCGTTTTTACCGGAGGCTACGTCGTTAATCCGATTAATGGTGAGGCCGTGCCGGTGTATGTCGGCGACTATGTCTTGATGTCCGTCGGCACCGGTGCGGTGATGGGCGTGCCGGCCCACGATGAGCGTGACTTTGAATTTGCGCGCACTTTTAATATCGATATTCGGCCGGTGGTCGCTCCCGTTGGCAAGGCAGCCGATCTGACGCAGGCGGTTTCCGATGGTGAGATGGCTTATACCGAGCCTGGTGTGATGCTGCCGAACGAGAGCAGTGTTGCTCACGATCTAAAGCTTACCGGTAAGCCCAGTGCCGAGGCTTTTGAGTTGATCTGCACCTGGCTCGAGGAGCATCGCGGCGGGCGCCGTGTGATTAGCTATAAGCTTCGTGATTGGCTCTTCTCGCGTCAACGGTATTGGGGCGAGCCGATCCCGGTGATTCATTGGGCGGATGGGCGTGTGCAAGCGCTCGATGAAAAGGAGCTGCCGCTTCTTCTGCCGCAGGTCAGCGACTATAAGCCCTCTGAGAGCGGTGAGTCTCCGTTAGCGCGGGCGCTTGATTGGCTAGCGGTAACCGATCCGAAGACGGGGATGAAGGGACGGCGCGAGACGAATACTATGCCGCAGTGGGCGGGTTCGTGCTGGTACTATCTGCGTTTCATGGACTCTACGAATGCGAATGCTCCCTGGGATGCCTCAATCGAGAAGGAGTGGGCTCCGGTCGATCTCTATATCGGCGGGGCCGAACACGCCGTATTACATCTGCTCTATTCGCGCTTTTGGCACAAGGTGCTCTATGACCTGGGCTATGTTTCAACTAAAGAGCCGTTTCACAAGCTGGTTAATCAAGGCATGCTCCTGGCGCATGCCTACAAAGATAAGCGTGGAGCGCTTATCCCGGTTGATCAGGTGGTGGCGACCGAAGATGGTTCGGTGGTGCACAAGGAGAGCGGCGAGGTGCTTGAGCGTATCATAACCAAGATGTCCAAGTCGTTGCGTAATGTCGTAACGCCGGATGAGATTATTGAGCAGTACGGCGCCGACACGCTGCGTCTTTACCTCATGTTTATGGGGCCGATCGATTGTTCGCGCATCTATGACGCTCAGGCGATTATGGGAATATATCGATTCCTGCGCCGTAGTTGGGTGTTTGTGACGGAGAATAAAGACGAGGGCGTGCGTGCCGTGGTGGTTGAGGCCGAAGAGTCGCGGGATGTGCAGCGCGAGCTGCAGCGCGTGATTAAGAAGGTAGGCGAAGAGACTGAGGGGATGCGCTTTAATACCGCTATCTCGGCGATGATGGAGTTTTTAAATGCGGTCTCTGATAAGCCGGTGGCAAAACGCACCTTAGAAAAGTTCGCACTTATTTTGGCGCCGTACGCGCCGCACTTAGCCGAGGAGTTTTGGCAGCGACTGGGGCACGCTGAAAGTCTCTCTGCCGCCCCGTGGCCGGACTATGATCAATCCCTGCTAACGGTCGAGAGCGTTACGGTGGTGATTCAGGTTAACGGTAAAAAGCGCGGTCTGATAGAGGTTTCGGCTAGTATCAGCGAAGCCGATCTGACGCTTGCCATTATCGCCAAGATGGCGGCGACTGAGCACCAGGTAACCGAAAAAGATCGCTTTATCACGGTCTTTCAGTTCGGAACTAAGACGCCGAGATTGGTGAATGTTATTCATACCTAGATTCCTTGCCCCTGCCCTCGGCCAAATTCAGAACCACGCTGGATGCCGCTCTGTCTAACTGCTCTTTCCTCTTATCTGTGAGGACGGCGATCTGCTATCTGCTTTCAGCAGTCGGCTTACGGTTGCCGTAATCTGACGCCACTAAATTATGCGTTACTACGAAGACAGAGCGGCATCGAGCCTCGTTTTGAATCTGGCGGAAGGGCGTGGGTGCGGGACGAAAGCTGACCAGAGAAGATTCTTCCATATGGCCTTTGGGTCGGTCAGAGAGTGTCAGGCTATTCTGGACATTAGCCCTGAGCGAGGGAGCCTGCGACCGAGTCGAAGGGAGCCGAGTGCTGATGCCGTAAAGTTAGCTGACGTAGTGACCGCTAACGTCTATTGCCTCATCAGGAGTTACGG
>CAIXSY010000359.1 GCA_903922175.1 uncultured delta proteobacterium
CCCCCTCCGCTTCCGCCGCTGCCTCCTCATCCTCCGCGTTATTTGTCGCTTTTGTGCACCTCCACTGCTACAACGTGCCTAGATAATATCGTGCTGAATAGTTACAATGTTTTTACACAACGAGGACTGCAAGCGCGGCGAGAAAGACCTAGAAATGGATTATTTTAGAGGTTCCTTAGGAGAAGCATGGAGCTCGCAGCGGATGCAGGTACGGGTTTTTCGAGAAAAGGTGCACTACTTGCGCCTTTGCGCGCGCGGGTATTGAGCCGAGACGAATTACGCGAGCGCGCCGCTGAGATCGCCAGCGAACACGCCCCGGTATCACTCCGCATCGCGGCGCGTCACCTTCGTCGACGCGCACAGCAGAACTTTCGGATTATTAAAGAAGCCTACTGGACGTTGGCCCAGGCGCTCGATGGGGTTGAGGAGCTTCCCGCCGGCACTCAATGGCTGCTTGATAATTACCATGTGATTGAAGAGCAGGCGCGCGAGATTCGCCGAGCCATGCCGCGCCAATACCTGCAGGCCCTTCCGAAGTTAACCCAAGCGCCCTGGCGTGGTACGCCGCGCGTCTATCGCCTGGCTGAAGACTATCTGACTTACAGCGATGCCGTCGTTGAGGGCGAACGTTTGATCGCCTATGCTGATGCCTATCAGGAGCAGGAGGTGCTCTCGATCGGTGAGCTGTGGGCGGTGCCGATCATGCTTCGTCTGGGATTGGTCGAAAATCTGCGCCGTCTTTCGGAGGCGCTTCTTAGTGAACTACGCCTGCGTGATCTGGTGCAGTCAATCTGCCAGCGTACGCTGGAGCGAAGTGATCTAAGCCGAACCGACCTGCTCTTGGCATTAACCAGTGCTTGTCATGGGCATGACGATATATTCGATGATGGGGCGGCGCTGCTTCTTCGGCGGATACAGCAGAAGGGACCCGTGGCTTCACTTGCGGCACAGTGGTTCGAGGAGCGCTTGCGTGAGCGTGGCCGCGGTCCTGAGGAGCTGCTGGCGCACACGCGCCAGATCCAAGCAGAAACGCAGGTCTCGGTCGGCAATGCCGTTACCTCGCTGCGCAGCATGGCGACCCTCGATTGGCACGAATGGTTCGAGAGCGTGAGCCGTGTTGATCGCGCCCTGCGTAACGATCCCGCGGGGTTGTATCTGCGCAGTACCTTCGAGACGCGTGACGTCTGCCGTCGCAGGGTTGAGATCTTGTCGCGTCAATCGCACAAGGAGGAGATTCGCATCGCAGAGGAGGTGCTGACCTTGGCCGCAGCTGCGCCTGTGGGGAGTATTGAAAGTCACGTCGGATTCTATCTTCTGGATCAGGGGCGGGCCAATCTCGAACGTAGCTGCGGCGCGCGTTGTTGGAGCACTCGCCTCCAAGACATGGTCTATGCGGCAGCGCTGCCACTCTACGTGGGGGCGATCTCAGCATTGACGCTGACGGTCATTCTACTCTGTGGCGCTCATCTGCTTCACCAAGAGGGCTCGTGGTTTGTGATCCTCTTGGCTATTGTCGTGCTGCTCTTTCCGGTGAGCGAGTTTGCCACCCGTTTGGTGCAGTGGGTGGTCACCTGGCTTGTGCCGCCGCGACCGTTGGCGCGCCTCGACTTCGAAGAGGCGATACCAGCCGATCAGCGCACCCTCGTCGTTGTGCATGCTGTCGCCACCAACAAAGAGGCACTGTGCGCGACGATCGAAGCGCTTGAAATTCGTTATCTAGGCAACAAAGATGCGGCGCTCTATTTTGGTGTCCTGGCCGATCTGCCGGATGCAGCGGAGCAATCTATGCCCGGTGACCGTGCCATTATGGATGAAGGCGGGAAGCTGATTGAGCAGCTAAACCAGCGATACTCCGGGCGGCGATTCTTTATCCTTTTTCGCGAGCGGCGCTTCAATCCGAGCGAAGGGCGTTGGATCTGCTGGGAGCGAAAGCGCGGCAAGCTAGCGGAATTTAATCACTGGCTGCGCGGCACCGCGCAGACCTCTTTCTCGGTTATCTATGCTGATCGCGAGGAGCTCTCACGCGCGCGCTTCGTTATTACACTCGACAACGATGCCCAGCTCCCCCCTGGGACAGCCTATAAGCTGGTCGGAACCGCGGCGCATCCCTTGAATAACCCCGTTTTTGACGAAGCCTTACGTGTTGTCACCCGTGGGTATGCCATTATTCAACCGCGTATTGGTACCGTACTGCGCAGTGCCCTTGGTACGCGTTTTGCGGGCATATTTGCCGGAGAGTACGGACTCGATCCCTATACGATGCTCATTTCGGATGTGTATCAGGATCTGTTCGGTGAGGGATCGTTTAACGGCAAGGGTATCTACCACATCGATGCTTTTGAGCACGCGTTGGCCGGGCGTATCGGCGAGAACCGCATCCTCAGCCACGATCTCTTCGAGGGGCTATTCGCGCGCGTAGGACTGGTCACCGACGTAGAGCTGCTTGACGCCTTCCCGCAGCGTATTCATAGCCTGGCGCGTCGTCAGCACCGTTGGATTCGCGGCGATTGGCAGCTGTTGCCCTTTCTTGGACGGCAGATCCCGGATGCTCAGGGGAGAGAGGTACCCAGCCCGCTTTCGTATTTTGAGCGCTTTAAGATCGCTGACAACCTACGTCGCAGTTTGGTTGATCCGGCGCTCCTGCTCTTCTTTCCGCTACTCTGGTTTGTGCTCCCCGAGGCTGCCTGGTGGTGGTATGGGTTACTGGCGGTAGTGCTTCTTTTTCCGGCCTATAATCAATTAGGTGCCCTTCTCAGACGGCCATGGTGGGCAGCGTGGAGCACCTTTATCTGGGGGATTCAGCGTGAAGCTGTACGGCAAGTATTACGCACGCTGCTCTATTTTAGCTGTTTGCCGCACACCGCCTGGATGGCGCTCCATGCCGTAGGTGTGACGCTCTATAGACTCTTTAGATCAAAGAAAAATCTCCTCGAGTGGGAGAGTGCTCTCGTTACCGAGCAGCGCGCCTCGGGGGCGTTGCTGAGCTATCTGCATGCTATGCGCGCTTCGCTCTGCCTGACGCTGCTACTTATTACCTGCGTTTTTTTATTTAGTAGCCAGTCTGGCTGTTTGCAGGCCTTGCCGGTACTTGGGTTATGGCTCATGGCGCCCTTCTTCGGTTGGTTCTCGGGACGCGCCCCCAAAGCCGGTAAGATCGATCAGGTTGAGGGGGCCGATCGTGTTTTCCTGCGCGAGGTGGCATTCAAGACATGGAGCTACTTTGATAGTTTTTTGTCACCTGAATACAACTACCTCATCCCCGATAACTTCCAGGTCGTTCCCAAAGAGGTTGTCGCCGAGCGGACCTCGCCGACCAATATCAGTCTCTCGGTGCTCTCGGTTCTGGCAGCGGGAGACCTTGGTTTTATCGCTGTTCCGCAGGTAATTGAACGAATCCGCGGTGTCGTCAATACTCTTAAAAAGCTCGAGCGCTTCCAGGGACATTTTCTAAACTGGTACCAGATTCGCGACCTGCGCGTGCTTTCGCCGCGCTATGTCTCGGCCGTCGATAGCGGCAATCTTGTCGGACATTTTATAGCGGCACGCCAGGCTTTCGCGCACACGCCACACGCGTCGATCGTAAGCCCCGGTTTTGTCGAGCACGTCTGCGCCCTGGCCGCGAATCCAAGCATGGTTCGGCAATCGGTGCAAACGCTGGGGGATCTGGCGGCGTTTGTCATGGAAGCTGAAAAGATGCTACCAACGATCGTCGACGAGAAGTCGCGTGCGGGTGTGGCGGCAACGCTCGCTGCGCTGCAGCCGCTTCTCGGCTGGCTCGATGTCGTGAAATCATTGCGTGCACTCGCCGAGCGCGGCGTGCTCCCGGCGCGTCTGGTGCGTGTCGAGCGTGTGCTGCGCGCACGTGCACCGACGTTGTCTCTTGTGCGCAAGATTACTGGGCGCATCCTCTCACGCTCCGATGAGCTGCTGTGCAATGCGGATCGTGTCGGAGAAAAGGAGGCACTTGATATCGCCCTTGATGCCGTGCGCACCGCTTTTGAGACTTCGCGCACCCTGCTTGAGCAGGCGGCGCTTCTCGTCCAGGATTTTGATGAGATCATCGCAGCGGTCGACTTTAGGTTTCTGTTCGACGAAAACAAGAAGTTGATGGTGATCGGCTATAATCTTGATAGCGGCCGACGCGATCAGAACTATTACGATCTATTGGCTTCAGAGGCGCGTCTGGCGAGCCTGGTGGCGATCGCCAAGGGCGATCTGCCCGAGACGCATTGGTTCGTGCTTGGCCGACCGATGACCGATTCTGAAGGGGGCAAGATGCTCCTCTCCTGGAGCGGCACCATGTTCGAATACCTTATGCCGCTGCTCGTGTGTGAGGATTTCTCGGGTACCCTGCTCGATGAAACGAGTAAGGCAGTCGTTCGAGCGCAGCGTCGTTATGCCAGTCACCAGAGTATCCCCTGGGGCATATCGGAATCTGCTTATGCCGGGGTCGATTTTGAAAAGAACTACCAGTACCGCGCTTTCGGCGTGCCGGGGTTGGGCTTAAAGCGTGGTTTATCAGAGGACTTAGTGATTGCGCCGTATGCCTCGGCGTTGGCTTTGGCGGTTGATCCGCTGGCGGCGATCCGCAATCTGCGCCGCCTGATGCGCGAGGGGGCGTATGGCGCTTACGGCTTCTATGATGCTGTTGATTATACGCCGGAGCGTCTGCGCGGTTCGGCTGGAAAGCAGATAGTGCAGTCCTTTCTGGCCCATCATCAAGGGATGACCATCGTCGCCATCGCCAATTGCCTTGAGCGGGATATCTTTCGCAAGCGTTTCCACAGTAGTCCGACCATCGCCGCCTGTGAACTGCTGCTTCAGGAGCGCTTCCCCACCGAGATCGCCTTGATTAAGCCGCATGCGGCGGAACGTGCTTTTCTCGATACGAGCGCCGAGCTCGTTTCGCGTATCGAGAGCTTCTCGTCACCGCATACGCTCGTGCCACGCATGCGCATCATCTCTAATGGACGCTATAGCGCTCTCTTCGATAATGCCGGCTCGGGGTACTCGTTTCTCGCTAACGGCACGGCGCTAACACGCTGGCGCCGAGATGCCTTGCGCAACAACCAAGGGGTTTACATCTATGTGCGCGATCTCGATCGCAAAGAGTTCTGGTCGGCGACCTACCAGCCGGTGCGTATCGAACCGGATTCGTACTCGGTTACCTTTACGCCGGAGAAGGCCGAATATGTGCTCGGGCACCGCAATGTTCTGGTGCATACCGATGTTGTAATTGCGCCGGAAGAGAACGTTGAGGTTCGAAAGGTTGAGGCCGTCAACCTGCTGGGTCATGGGCGCACCTTCGAATTTACCAGCTACGGGGAGGTGGTGCTGGCTCCGCTCTCGGCCGATCGCGCACACCCGGCGTTTTCGAACCTATTTGTCGTTAGCGAGCATCTGCCCGATGTTGACGCGCTGCTTTTTTACCGTCGCCCGCGTTCTGAGACCGACAAAGCCCTCTACCTTGTACACATGCTCGTTACTCCGGTCGCCTATGCGCCGGTGCAGCATGAGACCTCTCGCCTCGAGTTTATCGGTCGGGGACGTGGCCTTGGACGTCCGCTCGCCATGGAGGGCGGTATCCTCAGTGGAAAAACGGGCAGCGTACTTGACCCCATTTTCTCGCTGCGCTGTAGGGTTGAGCTGCGTGCGGCAGCAAGCCAGGAGATCTTTTTTGTAACCCTCTCCGCCGAAACCCGCGAAGAGGCTCTCCAGCTGGCGCACAAGTACCATGAGCTTTCAATTCTGCGGCGTGTGTTCGCCTCGGCTTGGAGCCATAGCGACGTGCAGCTCCGGCATGAGCAGTTCTCACTTCGTCAGCTGCATGCCTTTCACCGCTTGGCGCACGCATTTTTGTACAATATTGAGCGTTTCCGCGCCTCGGGGGACATTCTTGCCAAAAATAGTATGGGCCAAAGCGGGCTCTGGCGCTTCGGTATCTCTGGAGACGACGCTATCTTATTGGTGACGATCAGTGATTCGTCGCAGCTGGGGTTAGTGGCAGAGGTGCTCTTTGCCCATCAATATCTGACGCGTATCGGTGTCGGCTTTGAGGTGGTGATCTTCAACGAGTTCCCCGGTGGCTACTTGCAACCTCTGCAGGATGAGATAGCCAACTTGGTAAAGGGTGGACCTTCTCGCGGCTGCCTCGATCAGCGCGGAGGGATATTTTTGCGCACCGCGCAGCAGATCTCAGAGTCCGAGCGAGTGCTGCTCTACTCCTGGGCCAGAGCCGTGGTGCATGGCGGCAAGGGTGATCTGGCTGCTCAAACTGATCTTCCAACGACGGCGCCGAGACGGCGTGGTGAGGTGCCCTATCCGGCCATACGCGCCAACAGTGATCGCCTTCTACCGCGGAAGCACAATCTGACCTTCTTTAACGGCAGTGGTGGATTTTCTGCCGATGGAAAAAGTTACGTCCTTTTTGTCGCCGAAGATAAGTTGCCGCCGCGCCCATGGAGCAATGTGATCGCCAATGAGGATTTCGGTTTTATCGTCACCGAGGCCGGTGGGGGTGGCACTTGGGCACTCAACAGCCGCGAAAATCGCCTGACGCCGTGGAGTAACGATGCGGTGCGCGATCCCCTGGGTGAGGTACTCTATGTGCGCGACATGTTGAGCGGCGAGTTCTGGAGTATGACGCCGCGGCCGCGCTCTCTTGGAGCGCTGTTTCGCGTGGAGCATGGTTTTGGATACACCACCTTTGCCTCGGGGAACGAAGGTATCTCGCATGAGCTCACCGTCCATGGCTCAAGCAGCGAGCGCGTTAAGTGGTCGCGGGTAAAGCTGACGAACGATACCAATCAGGTACGCCGCTTGGAGATCTTGATGTACGCGGAGTGGGTTATCGGCGTTGAACGGGAGGTCTCTTCGCACCATCTGCGCACCGGATTTGATACCGAGTCGCAGGTGCTGTGGGCCCAAAATCCGGCTAATGCAGAGTTTCCCCAGCAGTTCGCCTTTATTGGCAGCAGCCAACCGCTTCATAGCTACACCGCTTCGCGGCGTGAATTTCTCGGGCGCCATGGCTCCCTCGGGCATCCGGCGGCGTTGATTAATGCGCGCGCACCTTCGGCTCTGGCCTCGTACTTACAGGGGGGGCGCGTGCGCGGCGTCGAGCTGTTGCGCCACAGCGGGGCAGGTATGGATTGTGCCGGCGTCATCGCCGTTGAGGTTACCCTTGATCCGGGAGTTTCCCAAGAGGTCCTGTTCTTCATGGCGCAGGCACAGAACCAGCAGGAGCTACGCGACAGCACGCCGCGTTTTCGCTCACTGCGTCATGCGCGGGCTATGCGTGAGGAGGTTGGCCGGACGTGGGAGGATCGTCTCGGGGCGGTGGCAGTGCGTTCTCCGGATAAGAGCTTCGATCTGATGGTCAACGGCTGGCTGATGTATCAGACCTACAGCTCTCGCGTCATGGGGCGAACCGCTTTCTATCAGTGCAGTGGTGCCTTTGGATTTCGCGACCAGCTGCAGGATTCACTGGCTTTCTTGTGGGGCGATGCACAGCGCACGCGGCGCCAGATTTTGCTGCATGCTGGGCGTCAATATCCCGAGGGCGACGTGCAGCACTGGTGGCACCCCCCGACGGGAAGGGGGATTCGTAGCCGTATCTCCGACAACTATCTGTGGCTGCCGTTTGCGGTGCTGCGCTATCTCGACGTTACCGGGGACGACTCGATCCTGGATGAGTCGGTGGCTTTTATCGATGGACCGAAGCTGGCTGAAAATGAGTTCGAGAACTACCATCAACCAACGACATCCAATAGCCGTGCGACGATCTTCGAACACTGTGTGCTTTGCGTCGAACGCGCTGCGGCAGCTGGTAAACATGGATTGCCCCTTATCGGTAGCGGCGATTGGAACGACGGCTTCAATATGCTCGGACGCGAGGGGCGGGGAGAGTCGGTTTGGTTGGCCTGGTTTCAAGCAGCGATCTGGCAGGACTTCGCCAAACTCTGCGAGCGGCGTGGCGATAGCGCTGCCGCGAAGCGTTTGCGTGAGCGTGCACAGGTAGTTGTCGCTGCAGCGGAAGTGAGTTCCTGGGACGGTAAATGGTATGTGCGTGCCTACAACGACAGCGGAGCTGCTCTTGGTTCGAAGAGCTGTACGGAGTGCCGTATCGATTCAATCGCACAAAGTTGGGCCGTGATCTGCGGACAGGCGGACAAGACGCGCGCGCGTCAAGCGATGCAGAGCCTGTACGAAGAGCTGTATCGCCCCAAAGAGAAGGTGACCGCACTCTTGTGGCCGCCCTTTGATAAGAGTCATCCAAGCCCTGGCTACATCCAAGGGTACCCGCCGGGGATTCGTGAAAACGGCGGACAGTATACCCACGCCGCCGCCTGGGCGGCCTTGGCCTTTAGCGCACTTGGCGATGGCGCACGTGCCTATGAAATCTGGTCATGCGCCAATCCGATCCGGCATACGGCTGACCAGGATGCGGTGCAGCGCTATGGCAACGAGCCTTATGTGGTCAGCGGAGATATCTACCTTGGCTCCGGACTGGAAGGTTGTGCTGGCTGGAGTTGGTACACCGGATCCAGCGGATGGCTCTACAGCATCGCCGTTGAAAACATCTTAGGGCTTAAGGTTCGTAACCAAAGCCTCGTCATCGACCCGGTGATTCCACCGCAGTGGGATCACCTCGAAGTGCGTTACCGCCATGGCGAGACGAGTTATCTAATTACCATCGTTAACCCCGAGCATGTCTCGCAAGGTGTGCAGAGCCTCGAGGTTAACGGCGAAGTACGAAATGGAAATCAGATAGCGCTGGAGAAGGGCGAGCGTGGTGCGAAACCGGTGGTGGTGAAGGTGCGGCTCGGTAAGAGCTGAGCCGACCCGCACATTTGCGCGGAAGAGCGGCGATCTGTAGTCCGCGATCTGTAGTCAGCTTTCTGATGACTGCATCTGATGCAGCTGCAGCTTTCGGCCGCAGCCCATGGCCTTAGCCACTGGTGCGCTAAGATCATGCTGAATCGGGTAGGAGGACTGTTATTAGCTTTGTGCCTCGCCCTTCTCAGGTCCTGCTTCTTTTGGTTCTCTAAAAGTGTGTTGCACTGTTAGAGCCCCGCCAAGTTTCTGGCGATATTCTGCGACAACTGGTGCAACAAAAGAAATTCGTCGGGGGCTGATAAGCCACGGGGGTGTCGAATCCTCAAACGCGCTGCATTTTTGGTCATCTTCGCCATCACGGTCTCTTTGTTGGTTATGCTATTATGTGAAGATTAGGTGACATAAAATCAACCTGTTTACTATGGGAGGAGGACTAATTTCTATAAGTAGTAGACTTTCTTCAGGAATTCGTCTGAATAGATTTACCGTGCTCTGTCAAAGGTGAATGGTTCTGTGCGTGTTAGCCTGTAGCGAAAGCCGCCGGAAAGTTCGCCGGATGCGAGGACTCGATCGTGGTCGAGAGCCGATTGGGCCTGCGGATGAATTACCTCCAGTAGACGTCAGCGTCATCGGTTCATAGAAATGTTATTTTGTTGGGGATTATTTACGCAGCTTGACGAGGAGGCGTGACGGTTCCCTCCTAAATCGCTTAAGTAGAGCAGTGAATTTGCTTTGAAGATTCTCACCACGATTGAAGCTTCTCTTGGTAATGAGTTTAAGAAGTTTCTTTGTCTCAGCGATGTCTGAAGCACGAGCTTCGGTAAGCAGAGATTTGATATCCAAAATATCTTGAGGGCGAGTCTCTTCATCTGCCGCAAGAACCTTAAGAGCAAGAAGAGCCGAAATATTTGCCACTGGTACCCGCAGCTTCGGAAAGATCTCAATCTCCTCTGCGCCAGTGGCCACTTCTCTTTCTATGCCTGAAGAGGCAAACAGCAGATCAATGAAAGCCTTCCCGCGATTTTTTTTGATAAGCCTGACGGTGGCAATCCTACCCATCCGGCTTTGCTCGAGGAGTGTATGCACCTCATATCCCAATCCGCGCAAGCCGCGGATGACCGATTCAGCGTCAGAATCGGTTCTAACCGCCACCGCAAAATCAATATCCTTGGTCGTGCGCTCAATGGTGCGGAAAGAAACAGCGATGCCGCCGATAAGTGCATACTGCACTGAGTGACTGCTCAGCCAGGCAGCCACCTCGCGCGCGCTCTCCTCTAAGTTGCCCAAACTCATTCTTTAAACCTTTTCGGATTACCGCGTACTCCTACACCGTCGCCGTGCTTTGCTCCAGGGCGGTGGTGGTACCATCTGTTAAGCGCGCTCTCCATCTGCGCCTTGGTTAGGCGCGGATGTCGTTTATGCAGCTTAAAGAGAAATGCTCTTTCGCTTAGTTCCATAAGCTCAAGAATCAACAGAAATTTTACATAACCTGGGGAGAAAGCCATTCCTCCACTATTGCAATCCTAAGTATTTAGGGCAAGGCGTGGCTTACCGAGATTTGTCGAAGCTAAGGCCCTGTTAATTAATAAAGGTGCCAATTCGCATCTCATCTTCGGGCCATCTTTGGATTTTTTTGAGTGGAAAAAATCCTCGATATAGTGATACTATGTCTGCGGTTTTTCCCACGCAAAGAAAATTCAAATCTGACCTAAATCTGAGCCCTCTTTGCGCTCTATCAGCTCCTCGCGTATTTGGAAAAGCGCCGATACGTCGGAGAGATGAATCTCTCCATACTGCCGCTGTGTTCCGGGTACACCTACAATCTGGAATGCTTTTGCTGAGGTGACTATCTGTTGTAGGTATTTTAGACCGGAGTGCAAAGAGCAGTCAGAAAGCTTAACTTCTACCAGAAATACCGGTTTCGTACCGTGAGTTATTACAAAATCAACTTCGTGCCCGTCTTTATCCCTGAAGTAGCGAAGTTCATAGCGTGCGCCCTTTGAATCGTTGGCAAACTGAAGCCATTTTAGCAAAGAGAGGCCGATGAGATTTTCGAAGCGAGCCCCAGCGCCGTTCGAAGCTGCAGCGCAATCATAGAAATAAACTTTCGGCTCTTTGCGTATGCTGCGGGAGATATTTTTGCTATATGGATAGACGAGGAAGATTAGGTAGTTCCTGTCCTACGGACAGAAACTAGCCTAAAAGCCAATAAAAGTCTGAATGCTTGCCTAATCGAGTACGCCAAGATTAAGCGCTATGAGGACGGTGCGAAGTTGCGTGGTGACACCACGACGGTAGAGACTAATATTCATTATCCGACGGACGCCAGCTTACTTAATGATTGCGTGCGTGTGCTAACACGAGAGATGGAACGTGCGTACGAGATTGTTGGCGAACTGGCATGTTTTGTGAATCATCGTCGGCGAGCCAAGACTAAATTGTATCTGATCAACAACACTCGGAAGGAAGAGACGCGGTATGAGTACTACCTTGAGCTGACTCGAGTAACACGGGCTATGCCGACGTGTATTTAATTCACCACACTCACCCTAGTGCCTCGTCCAGAAAGTTTTTTCACCTAAATTTGGAGTTTTTCTCCTAAGCTTGGCCTTGGCCATTTACCTTTAGATTTGGGCTTAAATGTAAAAGTCGATGTCGAAGAGGATGAGGCCACGGCCAAGCAGGAGTTTATGACCAAGTGAAAAAACTTTCTGGTCGGGGTACTAGTTTACTCACCTGACACTGTCTTTTCCGCGCCGCGAGGCGCGGCCCTGGTGTTCCTGTCCGGCGGGAAGGCACCTCGCAGCTGCAAAATATGGATTTCCGGACAGGAACTAATTAAAGCATGATTTTCATTTGGTCGCGACTATTTAAAAATACACTTTCAAATAGTCGAATAGCTTCGACGAACGAATGATCTGCAATGAGTTTTATTGTTCCATCTTACAGGTTATAAACCTTCGGCTTTAGCCGGAAGTTCTTCAGCGGAGTATTCTTAGTCTTGGTGCTGGTCATGGTCCAAATTCATGACCATGGTCAGGGTCATGAATCAGTACCATGACCAGCACCAGGACTAATCTAAATCGTTCTACCTCATTGGACACCGGCTTCAGCCGAAAAAGTGACTTTCAGTCGCCTTCAAACCTACCGGCTTAATCCGGTACGAGTGGATTTGCAAACTTGTTTTTCGGCTGGCCACTTACGCGCAGTCAAGTCCCCGACGGCCCCACCGATCTTCGGGGGCCGTCGGGAATTTTACGGACGGTATAGTCTTTGTTTTCTTCCTAATCAACCGCACTTGCGGGCACATTCGTGGTCGAAGTCATGGTTGCATTTGTGGACGAACCGGAACCTCCCGGACTTACGGGAGGTGGCAAGTTTACCACACAAGCACAGAAAAGCTTTTTCTTAGGGCCTTGCGGAGTGCAACCTGCATTAGGGCCCTTAATTTTTTTGCATGCGTCTGATTCTTTTTTAGCAGTATCCTTACAGATAGGTTTTTGAAAACCCG
This sequence comes from uncultured delta proteobacterium, assembly GCA_903922175.1. Lineage (GTDB taxonomy): Bacteria > Bdellovibrionota_C > UBA2361 > UBA2361 > CAIXSY01 > CAIXSY01. The sequence goes on from CAIXSY010000359.1 coordinate 12,350, forward strand.
GATCACCAACCATTTCAATTGTTGCTGTATAGCAACAGTCTACTATGACCGCCGCCGCATACTCGGGAGTAAACGGAATGGTGGATAATACAAGACCCGCCAAGAGAACTTTCGCAATGGATATCTTCATGATTGACCTCGTCTAAATTAAAGATCGACCAACGTGCTAACGTTAGTGAGTAATAATTAACAACTGGAATATAACGTAGTTTAATCGAAGTGCGCCCCCATTGTAAAGAAAATATTCTTCCATAGGGCCTTTCTGGCTTCTAAGGGAGTAATAGGGAGCCGAGTGCTGATGCCGTGGGGGGCGGCCGGGTAACTGCTCATAAAGCCCAGGTAAATCTGATCTTAGTCTTGGTTCTGGTCATGGTCCTAAATCCTGGTCCTTGTCAAATAGTCAATAATTTCGGCCATGAACATGACAATGACTTAAGACAGTTCGACAAGCTCACTGCAGACCAGAACCAAGACCATGACTAGGATTTCGCTTCTTTCACCCGGGGTTATTGAGCAATTACGCGGCCGGGAGCTGCAGCTGCATCGGATGCAGTCAGCAGATAGCAGATCTCTGACATCTGACATCTGATCTCTGATATCTGACGTTCCTGGATACCAACTGGCTGTGGAGCTGTATTCTTTTGCCGTGACATCAAGCAGTTGCCACGCCTGATCGTAACTACTCATTAAGTCCGGGTAAAAAATATCGTGCGCGTGCTCCTGGTCGTAATTGCTCAATAAGTGTGGGTAATTCTAAATCTTGAACATGAACTGGAACTGTTCCCGATTCCTGCTCCTGCCCCTTATCCTCTTGATTGGAATAGGAAAAGGAGCAGGGGCAGGAATCAGGAGCGGTTCAAGTGCAA
>CAIXSY010000360.1 GCA_903922175.1 uncultured delta proteobacterium
GCAGCAGGAGAAATGCAAGGTGCTTTGCCGTAGCCAGATGTGCGGGTATCGGATTGTGTACAATTGCTCGGAGTTCTAGCGCGGCTTCTCCGCGCTAGCCCTCTCGCAATGTATTATACAGCAAGCCGGAGTCGGGCATTTCGAGGGTGATTCTGTGCTGAAGAATCAGTTGTTACATCGACCAGGACCACGACCGTTCGACAAGCTCACGACAGGCCAGGAGCACGCGCACGATATTCGTTACCCGGATTTAATGAGCAATTACTACTCTATTTTTTCCTTATCCCAAGCTGTTCCCTGAGTACTTGGCTTACGCTTGTCGGTACAGTGTTGGAGTGAAAGGTTCTCACACCGAAGGTGGGCTAGCAGCGCGCTTGGTCTACCCTTTTGGTGGAGTGCTCACTAGCTGTAACATGGTGCAAAAAAAGGGTAGACCGAGCGCGCTGCTCCGTCCGCCATCAGTGCGTTCTTTGCGTCAAGACTGCGGATGGTATAGGATAACTTGTGGGGATCGATCCTTCTTTATCAATACCAACACCTGATGGGCGTACCATTTACGGTTTCTTCAACCAAGCCGGCCCTGCCCACTCTGATCGCCTGCTTATCCTTTCCCATGGCTTAACGGGGAACACGCGCGAGTTTCTGCATGTCATGGCCAAAAGAAGCTTCACCGCGCATGGATACGATGTTGCGCGGTTCTCCTACTACCATATGCAAAAAGGCGCCCGCAAATTGCGCGAATGCACCCTGGCTACTCACGCGCAGGACTTAAATACGGTCGTCGAGCATTTTCGCTCGAAGTACTCCAAGATCTTTATTGCGGGGCATAGCTACGGAGGCCTGACGATTCTATTTGCAAATCCAAAGGTCACGGCGGTTAGTTACTGGGATCCGACGTGGACTCCGGCGTGGCAGCATGAGGTGATCCCTAAAGCTGAAATTAAATGCTTCGCCATGAATACGGGGCAGGAGAATTTAGTCGGGAAGGATATGCTCGATGAGGCTGCGAATCTTGCACTTAATCCTCCCTACGAAAAGGCCAGGGAGTTTAACGTTCCAGCGCAGGTTGTCTTAGCCAAAGGTGAGGAGAAGCCCGGACGAAATCGAGATGGGTTATTTAAAGCGCTGATCTGCACCAAGGAGCTGCAATGGGTTGATGATGCGGACCACGAATTCACCTACGGTGACAGTGTTGAGCAGCTTATGGGGCATGCTCTGCGGTGGTTTAATACGTTCTGTACCGTCCGCAAAAAGTCCTGACGGCCCCCCGAAAAACGGGGGGCGGCCGGAGCTGCATCGGATGCAGTCAGCAGAAAGCTGACGGCAGATCGCTGAGAGCGGATTACAGAAGACCGAGGCGCCTGTACGGGTCGGTTTAACGCTCGTCGGTCTGAGGCCGCGCCTCGCTAGTTCTCCCCCAAATAAGTTCTTTCGCCTAAGTTCTGCCATATACCCCAGATATTGTGACTGCCATAAAATTTGGCTGGAAAGAATTTGGGGGAGATCTCGCTGGTGTTGCCGCTCGGGAAAATGGGATCGTCCCTATTTTGAACCTATTGCTTGCCACCTGCCCTATAGCTGGTATATAAATAATGGTATAGTTTTTATATACGAGGGTATCTTCCCATGGCTTCCGCATTAAAAAAGATCTCAGCCCACATTCCTGCGGACCTCCTCAAGCAGGCCTGCGCTCTTGGGAAGCTAAATCAGACCGATGCCCTCGTTTATGGATTGAAAGCCCTCATCGCAGAGATGAGAAGAGAAAAACTAGCTGCGGCAGCAGGGAAATTTCACTTTTCCTATAGCGTTGAATCAGCCAGAGAGCGCATACGGTTGTGAGTTCGCTCTTAGTAGACACCTCATGTTTCATCGCCTTCCTGCGAGGTCGGGATCGAGAGACGTTGCCACCATTAATACTCTCTGGGCACGTTGTCCTCTCAGCCGTCGTCAAACTTGAGCTATTAGCCGGTGTCAGAAAGGATGAGGCTCTTATTTTGGAGGAGTTATTATCTGGGCTTCACGAACTTTCCGACTTTCCACCTATCGAGCATTGTCAAAGGCTCCTTACCTTGGCGCGCGGCCGTGGGCTTCTAGGCGGGATTCCGGATCTGATGATCCTTGCTGATTGCGAACGAACCAAATCGACACTATTGAGCGCGGATCGAAAGCTCCTCAAGCTTGCGAAGGAGCTCAGGATAGGCTCCGGCGTGGTAGCATGAGGCTATCCCCCATGGATGGATGATATTTTCCTCAGTGACGGCGCACGCGGTCTGAGACAAACTGCACTTAGGTAAAAATCGCTAAATGTTTCTCACGGAGTACCACTGAGACCGCACGGAGTTACACTCGGCGAGGACATCTCGTAACTGCTCATAAAGCCTGGGTAAATCTTATCCTAGTCTTGGTTTTGGTCTTGGTCCTAAATCCTGGTCATTGTCAAATGGTCAATGATTTCCGCCATGAACAGGACGATGACTTAATACAGTTCGACAAGCTCACTGCAGGCCAGAACCAAGACCATGACTAAGATTTCGTTTCTTTTGACCGGGGTTATTGAGCAGTTACCTCCCTACATCTCAAGACCCTGTAGTGATCCATCGTCAGACTGGCGCATGCGTTCGAACATCTGGTACATCTCCTCCTTCTCCTTCCGCCGTTCTGCTTCTATCGCCTCAGGAGAGGAGGTGAAGTGCAACAGGAGATATCCGGCCTCACGCGGACCAAGGTCTAGGTTGTGGGAGAGTAATCCGATGGAGATCGCCGCAAGCACGACACTAACATAGTGCGCAATTCTTGTACTGCCGGCATGCTCTGGATTGGCCCCGGCCCAGTACCAAACCAAGACACCGACGGCAAAAAGAGCGATTGCGCCCATGATCGGCTCGACGACAAACATCTTAATCCAGAGCCAGACGTAGGTTGTAACAGCGACCGCAGTCAAGACAAAGGCGCTAGCATAGAGAAAGGCACAGAGCGGGCCCTTGCCGCTTACCGGGCCGAAATAAGCAAAGGTGATACTGCCAATGAAGATCGCCAGCACGACAAATGCAAGCCTAACGGTGATGCTCGTGACTCCTTGGTGAATCTTTTCGCCGATAGCTGAACTTTCAACGGCAAGTTCAGCTATCCCTCCACCGAGGCGTTCTTGTCGCCTGCGTTTGCCCTCCTCGATGCAGGATGGGCACATCATGGCGAGACTTCCTTCGGGGGATCCACATTTTGGACAGGCCATAAATCCATCGTTGTTGGAGGATGTGCCAACTGAGTGCCGCGACGTTCCTCGCTCTAAACCCAGTCGGCAGATCCTCGATCGTTTGGCGCGGCGCGTGTGCCACGCTCGCGTTACGGTTGCGGCAGTTTGATCTCGATCTTCGCCGTTTTGCGCAGCTCTTCGAGCTTGGCTTGAACGGCTTCGCCGCGCTTACGACCTTCAAGCTCGCGGGCCAGCATCGGCTTGGCTTTTTCAAAATCGGGGGCTGCTGCATCTTTGTGCTCTTCAAGCTTGATGATGTGCATACCGAACTGAGTCTCAACGGGTTTGGATACTTCGCCGGGCTTTAGGGCGAAGGTCGCCTTTTCAAACTCCGGCACCATTGCTGCGCGCGGAAAATATCCTAGATCGCCGCCGTTCTGGGCCGATCCGTCTTCGGAATTTTCCTTGGCCAGTTTGGCAAAATCGGCGTCAGGCTTGGTCGCTTCGATATAGAGAGCATCTGCCTTCTCCTTGATCGCCTTCTTTTGTTCCTCTGTTGCCTGGGGCGGGTAGAGGCGCAGGATGTGGCGTGCACGTACGGACTCTTGCTGGGCATAACGCGCGGGATTGGCATCAAAGAGCTTCTTTAATTCTTCGTCGCTTGGAGTTGCCTTGGCGGGAACGAGCTTCTCCAGGTAGGCGCGGATATGGAAGTCTTCAGTCACCTCAGTTTTGAACTGTTCGAGCGTCGTGCCGATGCCCTTGAGCAACGGCTTGAGGCGCTCTTCGTCGCCGTAGTTGGTCTTGATAAAGGTCTCGACCGACTTGCGGATCTCCTCCTCTTTGAGCGAGGGATCTTTCTTCGCCGCCGTTAGCAGCAGTTGGCGCTCGATAATCGTATTGACCGCGTTCAGCCGTACCTGAGCTATCTTCTTAGGGTCATTGCCCGCTTGCTTCATCTGGTAGCCAAGGATCGGCTGTTTGTGGATCTGCATTTCAACCTGAGCCAGGGTAATGGGCTTGCCGTTAAGAATGGCCGCCACGCTATCGGGTGACTCCGCAGCGGGCACCGCCGCTTTAGCGGGAGCCTCGGCAGTAACGCTAAGTGGGGTAATCGCACTAAGAACAGATATGCCGATAGCGGCAATACTTAAGGGCAGTTTTTTCATGGAGAAGTTCCTTCCGTTTAGGTTGGCGCAACAGCGCATTTATACTATAGTTTATGTCTCAGGTGTGGCGTAAGTTCAAGCCCAGATGCAGCCATCTTTCCTGTAAGTAGATGTTTCTCTATACTTCCTGGTAAGTTAGGCTCAGGTGGGGTAATTGCTCATTAACCCCGGTCGAACAGCTCTTGCTTGAACTTGCACTTGAACCGCTCCTGATTCCTGCCCCTGCTCCTTTTCCTATTCCAATCAAGAGGATAAGGGGCAGGAGCAGGAATCGGGAACAGTTCCAGTTCATGTTCAAGATTTAGAATTACCC
>CAIXSY010000361.1 GCA_903922175.1 uncultured delta proteobacterium
CAGTCCACGTCACAGCAAACATTGAGTCTTTTCAGTGCCTTGCGACATTCGCCAGAGACGGTAAAAGCAGCGCGATCTCCCGTGCCAGAGAAGCGCTATGCCCTCTCCTTTTCCATAGACGAAAAGACATTTGCAGAATTAGAGGAGGTTAAAGCACTGCTTTCTTCAAGCTTACCCCAAGGCGTAAGCCTTTTTCGGGCATAACCTTGAAATTGGCCACTTATACTACTCTACTATTTCACTTATTTCTCCCGTCCTATCGCGCTTTCGCTATTTCCGGACAGGCTCTAATTAATGTAACTTTTCGATTGGCGCCCATAACAGTTATTACACCAGACTCGCCTCAAATCAGCGAGCCCTTTGTATTATTGTGTATTGGATTGTATTAAGACAACCCAATACAACTTCCCCACCCGCTCTCTCGCTCCAATACACACCAATACACAGGTCTTTGTATTGGGAGATCCGGAAACTGCGGAGAGAAGGCCTGAATAGCACAGGTGGCAACAAACGGAGAAATAAAAACAAAGCCTGTTCCGATACTCTCTTCGCATTCTTGACTCATTACGGACGCCACCGAACGCAAACACTTTGGGGCTGTCGCGGCACCAATGCTCGCCTGCCTTCAAAGCTTATGCGACGGCCCCTATTCGAGCTCCGCCTTCGCCGCCTCATGTTCAACCGTTGCCGCCGATAGCTGATCAAAAGCCCGATCAATGCTGGCCCGCGCCACAGCGAGATCGCGCGAGAGCGCCCCGATGCGCGCGCCATCGGACTTATTCGAGGCATCAACCAGCTCGGCCTCAGTCCTCTTAATCTTCTCCTCCATGTCGCAGATCTCATCTTCCAGAAGCTTAATCCTGCTCTCGATGGGCTTAAGTGTGCGAGCCCGCTCCTGGCGCTGGGTGGCGCGATTACGCCGGTCTTCAGCTGCCGAGCGGCGCTCCTCAGGCGTACCTCCTTTGCGCGCGCCATTGGTGCGTGCCGAGGGTCCATCTGAGACCTCACCATCCCAACCGATCTTTTCGAGGAAGTAATCGTAGTTGCCCTCAAAGATCTGAGGCACGTCGCCCTGAAACACTATAAGGCGTGTTGCTAATTCGCGCAGAATAAGCTCGTTATGGGTGACGACAAGCACAGCCCCCGCGTATACTTTCAGGCTTTCGAGCATGGTGGCTACAGATTCTTGATCAAGGTGATTCGTCGGCTCGTCAAGAAGCAGCAGATTACTGCGTCGCGCCAAGATTCTGCCGATCAAAACACGGCTTCTCTCTCCACCGGAGAGCACCGATATCTTTTTGAGCGCGCTGTCCCCGCTAAACATCATCGTTCCACAGATATTTCTCACCTCGGTACGACTAAGGGTGGGATTAACGTCCGAGATCTCTTCCACGACATTGCGCTTCGGCGAAAGCCGCTCGATATTGGTCTGCCCAAAATAGCCCAAACTCGTGTTCGGTGAGAGCTTAATCTCACCTGCATTAGGTGTTAGTTCGCCCGCCAAAAGACGCAAGAGTGTCGACTTTCCTTTGCCATTCTTGCCGATGATGCCGATTCGATCGTTCTTGCTGATCTGCAAAGAAAGATCACGAATGAGCCACTGTGGCTCGCGCTCGTCACGCGGCGGATAGTGAAAGCCGATCTGCGCTGCCTCGAGGACACACTTGCCTGGAAACGGCGCCTCGCGGAATTTAAAATCGAGCTCGGTCTCGTCCTGTAGCTCTTCCATGCTCCCCATGCGCTCAAGGGCCTTGACCCGCGACTGCACCACCGCCGCCTTGCTTGCCTTGGCACGAAAGCGATTGATGAAGACCTCCATATCGCGCTTTTTCGATTCCTGATTAAGTCTGGTCTTTTCGTAGATCTCCTCTTCCTGCTCGACCTGCGCATAAAGCTGCGCTGTTGTGCCACGCATCTTGCGAACCTTAGCGCGACGGATCAGCATGCAGTGGGTAATGACGCTATCCATAAAGGCTCGATCATGGGAGATCAGAATGAGCTCGTTGGGCCACTGGCAGAGGAATCGTTCGAGCCAGCGCAACGAGACGATGTCGAGATAGTTGGTCGGCTCGTCGAGAAGCAACAGATTCGGCTCGGCGATCAGCACCCGCGCCAGATCCACTCGAATCTGAAAGCCGCCGGAGAAGTACTGCGCCGGGCGGGTCATGTCATCTTGGGAGAAGCCGAGACCAGCGAGCAGGATCTCCGCGCGGTAACTCTCACCGTGCTGGTCCGGATGCAGCCCGGTACAGACCTCATCAACGATCGTTTCCCTGCTAAAATGCAGGTGCTGGGCCAAGTGCCCACAGTGATAGTCGCTGGGAAACACAATCTGACCACTGTCAGGGTGTTCCTCACCCGTAATCATCTTAATCACCGTCGACTTGCCCGAACCGTTACGCCCAATAAGCCCGAGCCGTTCACCCCTGCCCAGGGCAAAGGTCACGTCATTGAACAGATATTGCGTTCCGAATGCCTTACTTACGTTACTGAACTGAATCACTGCCGATCCTCCTACATAAATGCGAGGCGGCAGCCTAGCATGCTTTGGAGAAATGAGGAATCCGGCAGTCTAAGTGCCTGAAGATGAGATGCAGGACGAGATAGCTATTTTGTCGCAGGCCCTAAAGGCTCTCCTCCTTCCTTTGCTGGGTAGGGCCATCAACAGAACAGGAATAAGAGGCACCACGCTCACGTGCGTCCCCTCCATTAAGCGTAACCCGCACATTCGCTCGCCCGCTACGCTCCCAGGTAAGCTCGTAGCCAGCACCGGCAACCACCGTCAGCGAGCCCTCACAGCTGCCACGGTATACATCCTCCCAACAGACACGGTAGCGTGATGTGAAGCTCCCTTCGTCGCAGTAATGATCGGAGTAACCATTTTTATCGAGGTCGCTACTGCGCTTACGCTGACAGCTATTGTAGCTATAGCTGTCGAAACGAGATTCTATGACGCACGGAACCCCCGGCAACGAATCCGCAAATCCGACATCAAAGCTATAGAAGTGCTTTCCTGGTAGAACGTGGAAGCCTCGTCCCAGTACCCCCTCACTTTGGCCATCGACGCCGAGGAGGCCGTTGCTAAGCTCAATTAAAGCCACCTCTCGGTCGGGCCTATCTGGGCCGTTATAGAGTTTTAAAGGAGAGCAGCCCAAAGCACAGAATAGTGTAAAGCTAGCCAAACACATTTGAAATTTGGGAAATCCCGACAGCTTTTGATGAAATGCCAGCGTTAGATACATTTTGGACAAACCTCCGGTTTGACTGTGTTTCTTTGAATGTGTTTGGCTATCTTGTCCCTTCCTACTACGCCCTGCCTCGCGGCAGGTGCTTCGTAGGATATGCCGGGGTAGAAACTTCTTGCCCGCTTATTTGTTCGACTGCTTTTGTGCAACAAATGGGCAAGAAGTTTCTAAATGCCATCACTTGAGTTGTTAGTCTCATTTGCAAATTCCTCCTCTGCTACCCCTGTCATCTACTCTATCGTCTACTCTATCGTCGTAGTCCCCGATGGGCTTAAGACCCGACACAGGCCCCTATCGGGATTGACACTTCGGGCAAAAATCCGTACTGCGCTGATTAACAATAACACGTCGAATCACCGTCTTACACCTTCGACACGGCTGCCCCTCACGGCCATACGTTTTTGGACTATATCCCCCACTCTTCCATACTCCATCTCCAAGATCGGTGCCTCGCGCATCAACGGCCTTTCGGAGAACCTCGTAGATGGCGTTTCGTAGTTTCACAACTCTCTCCTTTGAGAGTTTGTTACTACGCACAAGCGGATTTATGCCCGCATGCCACAACGATTCAACGGCGTATATGTTTCCCAATCCAGCGACGCAGCGTTGATCGAGAAGCAATGTCTTAACGCGCAAGGCACGCTGATGAAGACGCTCATAGAGAGCCTCGCTGGTAAAGTTACGTGAGAATGGTTCGATGCCGAGTGTTCCAACGATCTCTTCCGGGTCAGCAACAAGATACATCTTTCCAAATTTGCGCGGATCGTCAAAACGAAGCTCGCACTCGCCCTCAAACAGGATACGCACCCGCTCATGTTTAGATCGTGGCGCCGCCGCGTCTGCGACCTTAAGATCCCCACTCATACGTAGATGGCAGAGCAGATACCCGTGTGGAGCGAGGGCGATGACGATGTATTTGCCGCGACGGCTGACCGCACGACAGACCTTCCCCACAAGCTGCTGAGAAAACAACGTTACTCCCGGCACGGCGATACTCCGTGCCCAAGAGATCTCGGTACCGGTAATGCTCCTTCCCGTTATGCATTCGGCAAGATGATTAACCACAGTCTGTACTTCTGGAAGCTCAGGCATGTAAGAACTCCACTAATTTGAAAGAATCGCCCCCCCATGATACCAATGTAGAGGCTCATAATGAAATAGCGCTCGAGGTACTACCATGAACCAAATTAACCTTACTTCGCTTGCGGTTCGGGTTCTACTCGACACCCCGGCGCCCACACCAAGCGATGCGGCTTATCTATTTGCGCAGACGATCGACAACACCCCCTCCGTCATGGCCACGGGCCTTGCACTCCTTAAATCCGGCGCAACAAAACGCCTACTGATATCGGGATGTGGGGAGCTTTCCGGATACCCAGGGGCTAAGGCATACGCAGAGGATCTCGCCAGACTAGACGTTCTCCCCGAGCAGATCCTTAGCGTGCCGCCCCCTGACGCTGAAATAATGCATACAACCAATGAGTCGCAAGCACTGCTGCGCTTTGCCGAGCAGAAGCGATTTACACGCCTACACATCGTAGCTTCGCCGCTGCACCAACTACGCGCCTTTATCTCAAGCGTAAGCGCCGTTCTCAAGGCTAAGGCACCGATCGCCCTCTATAGTATAGCGGGCATCCCGCTACCCTGGCTGGATGTGGTCCTGCATTCACAAGGCAAGACCCAAGGCAGCCGCGAGGATCTCGTCAGTGGTGAGCTGGAACGTATTGCTCGCTACCGCGCTTTCGGCGACTTGGCTAGCGATGATGAAGTATGGAGCTATCTGGGCCGTCGCGACCGGGGGGAGATCTAGCGAGGCGCTGCCTCAGACCGACGAGCGTTGATCTGTAATCTGCTTTCAGAGATCTGCTTTCCGCTGACTGCATCTGATGCAGCTGCAGCTTTCGGCCGCAGTCCACGGCCTTAGCCGTCTTGTCCCCCGTAGCATCGACCGCAGCCTGTCTCGCCATAGCTTCGGCCGCGAGGCCGAGCGAAGGCGGAAGGTCGTGCGAAGGGGGAAACTCCTGATGAGGCAATAGACGTTAGCGGCCACTACGTCAGCTAACTTTACGGCATCAGCACTTGGCTCAGGGCTGATGTCCAGAATCGCCTGACACTCTCTGACCGACCCAAAGGCCATATGGAAGAATCTTTTCTGCCTAATCCGGAGTATGGCCTGAGGGCCAAGGGCCCATCTCGCCAAAGGTACTCTAAGATCCTGCTGAGTCGGGTAGGAAGAGTGATGGCCAATTTAGAAACTTCTTGCCCATTTGTGGCACAAAAGGAGTCGAACAAATAAGCGGGCAAGAAGTTTCTACCCCGGCATGTCCTACGAAGCACCTGCCGCGAGGCAGGGCGTAGTAGGAAGGGACAACATAGCCAAACACATTCAAAGAAACACAGTCAAACCGGAGGTTTGTCCAAAATGTATTCAACGCTCGCATTTCATCAAAAGCTGTCGGGATTTCCCAAATTTCAAATGTGTTTGGCTAGAATCTCGCTTCGAAAATGCA
>CAIXSY010000362.1 GCA_903922175.1 uncultured delta proteobacterium
AGCTCGCTGATAACCGCCCGCACGGGGATATCGTTTCTTATCCGGTAAAGTTCCTCATCGCTGAATCGTCGCGCCATCACGCGTGCCTCATACGCACGAGTGCGTAGGACGAACAAAAGTTCTTGGCCGATTCGCTTGTTACAATAAAATTGCAAAAGGGCAGGGTACGCGGGGTAGTAATCTTCAATCTTGAAATCGGGCAGGATAGCTTAAGAATCGATTGCAGGCTCAACTATGCACAACAGGTGTTGCTTAGTTCATTTGCAAATCTAACTGGATCTTTCTTTTCGTTTCCCCGAGCCATCGGACAAGGAATGTTCCCCCGGAGCTGTGGCCAATGAGAGTCGTGCTCTCGGTTACCGTAAATTTTTCAAATTCCCTTTTGTAGTCTTCATATACAGGTTCCCACGGCGTTGGCATAAGTGGTGCCTCCGTAGGTATACCTCTCGAAGTAAGTTCGCGTTTTAGCCAGGGGAGCCAGTGTTTATCGTACGTTCGTCTTTGTGGATCCTGCGACTTTTCTTTGTCCCTTGGACAACCATGAATAATGATACAGTTTGAACTATTCATACGCCGATCTCTCCTTGGGATCTCCTTTGGGGACTATATCATTCGCAAAAAACCTTGTCGCGGTAATTTTCGAGACTGTGGGCAATTTGGAGAATAATTTATTGTCACGGCAATCTGCTGCGGCAGCTGATGCAGTCAGCAGGAAACTGACGTCAGATCGCTGAGAGCGGATTACAGGAGGCAGATAGGGCACTAGATCCCTTATTGCCGGGAGTGCTGCGCTGCTCGTACAATTGGGCAGAGGCAAGTTTCTATGCTGGGCTGGATATACGTTATTACCAATAGTTCGAAGGCAGGATTAGTCCGGGTCGGTTTTTCACCACGGGATCCTGATCTGCTCGCGGATGAGTTAGCAACGGCTGAGCCTGGCGGAACCTACGTTTCGGCATACGATGTTCTTGTTAAAGATGCCGAACGCATGGAGGAATCGTTGAGCCAGGTCCTGGGGCCAAAACGTGAGAGCTCCGGCTGGGTGCGGATGAGTGTGGTCGAAGCGGCTGCGTGGATACGTTCGATCGTTGTTCAGCGCATACTGTACGAGCGTTTTACCGCCGTCGCTCGCGTCGATGTGGAGCAGTCCCAGGGTCGGGGCAATGCCGCTGCCCCCGAGGAGCATCGTCACGAGGTAGTATCCAGCCACTCGCGATTTTGGCGCATCAACAGACTTCGTCAACGAGTCTATCCCAACATGCAGGCGCTCTATGTGACGCTGGGGTTAAGTCTAATCTTCCTGGTCCTGGCCTGGACCGTTAATCGTCTCCTCGATTCCCCACTGGGGCTGGCGGCGATCGTTCCGCTGGCGATCGTCCTAGGTGTACTCTGGACGTATCCTGTGTCTGGCGTTCTATTTAAGGGCCGAGTTGAGGGGGAGCAGGTGCCGACCAACTCCGGCCTGGATGCAGCTGCGGAAGGGGCCGGAAAGGTAGTTGCCCAATGCCCGAAGTGTGCAAAAAAAATGCGCGTTCCGCGTGGAAAAAAGGTGATGGTCTCGTGTCCGTCGTGCAAGGAGAAGTTTCCGTTCGTCGGCTAGCGCCGCGCTGGCGCGCGGCGCTGGCTGATTAGCGTTTATTGAGCGACGGTCAAGGTATCTGCTCAATAACCCCGGGAAAAAGGAACTTGCTTGAACTTGCACTTGAACCGCTCCTGATTCCTGCTCCTATTCCTATCAAGAGGATAAGGGACAGGAGCAGGAATCGGGAACAGTTCAAGTTCATGTTCAAGATTTAGAATCACCCACACTTATTGAGCAATTACCTCCGCAATGGGATAACTGATTGAATCGCCGTATGAACTCACATGGCCTTTTAAAATCTGCGTAAGTTGTTGGTTTTACACGTCCGGAATTGCTTCTAGACAAACTTCCAAAATGGACTTAGTTAGAAAAGTGAAAGTGTGTTCCTTACCCCTCGCTGCACTCGCTCTCGTTGTGTAATCCAATGAAATTATTCACAACGAGAACGGCGAGTATTTCGTTATGAACTTGTGAAGTGATGCCGCCGCTATAGACGGATTTAAAAAGGCCATGATGAATTTATGGGTACGGTTGCCTAAGAAAGTCACCGGCAGTAACATGGGGTGACTATGTACAATACATAGTTACCCATACCCTGACTAGTCGACCATGCATGATAATATGTGGAAGTTTTTCCGGAAGCAGCTTGAAGGTGTGTTGAAGGTTTCTAGCCCCATTGGTCGCTCAGTTTGGAGTAATCTACTCGTTTTAGTCTTTAATTGTATTGCGTCGGTGTATTTCTTTTCACCCATAAAAAAGCTACTGGATGGCGGCACCATCTGCAGAGCCGATTTGCGCAACTTTAAGCCTGGCATTGACTGCGTAAATATGCAGGAATCCCCGATGATCGCTGTATTAACTGTTGTCGTAGCGGGGCTTCTGTCGCTAGTTTGCGCGGTCTGTGCGATGAGAGAATGTATTCACCTTTGTTCTAGAATCCACCGTTGGCTCGAAAATATGGGTAACAAAAATTAGCTGCGGCGTGGTCGGGTAGCTCATGGCGGAACTGAAGGTGTCGTGGTCGCTCGCAGAAATTAAACGTTCTCGTTCTTCCGCAAAACGAGGTCATTAATTACAACGATTTCGGCCAAGAACACGACAATGACTTAGGACCAGAACCAAGACCAGGACTAGGATCAAGGCACTTTTACCCGGGGTTATTGAGCAGTTACTCCGCAATGGGATAACGGATTGAATCGCCGTATGAATTCATTGGGTACGGTTGCTTAAGAAAGTTACAGGCAGTAACATGGGGTGACTAAGTACAATACCAATACATAGTTATGGGCGATGAACAAAAAAATACAAAACGAGACGACTGGCGACGTGGATTGGAGTATCTGAAGGCCTCAATTCCGAGTTGGTATGTCTTATTGTGGTTCGTGCTAATATACGGTGCTCTTACCATCGTGGGAGACATTAACGACCTTGCTGACTATATGACTCAATTCACCGTAGGCACCAGGTTGCATAACCACGCCCTCCCATCGTTGGCTGAAGTGATTGGTCGAGGTGTTCGATATGGTCTTGCTTTGTTGGTAGCTGGCATTGTGGCATGGCGTATCGGTCGTCATAAGCTGCGTCGCCCATAACCAGCGCGGGGTAGCGAGCGCGACCTCGGGGGGCAACGAAGTAATTTTAACTGGGTATGGTCGCACCGCCACCTGCTTAGCGTTCTTCCGCAAAACGACGGCATTAATTACCACTAGACCACGAAGTTAGAAATGGGAGTTTTTCAGAGGTTCCCTAATGCCACTATACTTATCTCGGGATGAAACCTTCTGATTCTAATCAACGACAAAAAAAATCCAGTGCCGCGCGCTAGCGCGGCACTACTACATCTCTCGCAGATATCCCCAATTGTGCAGCTTATCTGAATCTTCAAACCAGCGGTCGCCGATGTCGTTGCGGTAGTACATGTTGGGAATAAGGATATTTTTAATGCGTGAGTAAACCTGTGTCTGTGCCTGCTTCATCGTCTGTCCGGTGCCGACAACGATCAGAGCCACGCCGGAGGTGCCGGTGATGACCCACTGCTCGTTGACGAGGCGTACGTCTTCGATGTGCACGCCTTCGCGATTAGGTTTTTGGAAGATAATCAGCGCTCCCTTGGAGTTTGTTTCGAATGTATTTGAATCGTCGAAGGGGAAGGGGGGAACAACGATGCGCACACCGATCTGAAAGCCTTTCCGAGTTTTGAGCTTGCAATCGGCGCCGTTGGCAAGAAGGTAAAAGAACTCACCAATGGGGGTGATCATGCCTTCCTGCTGGATGCTAATCGTCGGATAGCCGAAACGGGAGGTAAATTCGAGGGGGTAGATTCCGTTGTTGTTGACGATGCAATTCAGGTCCATGTAACCGACGTAGCCCTCTTCGGCAAATTTCGGCTCGAGTTTTTTCAGTGTGCTGTTGAAGATACGGTTTGGATCGCTCCAGTACATCGCTGTGCCCATCTCGCCGGTTGAGCAACCGAGGTTTCCTGGAAATAGTTTTTTGTGCTCGAAATTAACGTTGATCGGAGTAATAAACTCCTTGCCGTTGAAAAATGCGCCGACGGCGACTTCGACGCCGATGGCGCGGCGCTGCAGTTGAAAAGCTTTGACTCGATCGGCATAGACGCGCTTATAGGCTTCGAGCACCTGGATCACATCTTTGCCGTCGTCTTCTTCGCCAACGAATAGGAGGCGCTTGATATTGCCTACTTCGCCACTTGGTTTGATCGCATACTTGGCCGGGTTCTCATTGACGAAGGAGATCGCTTCGTCAAAATCGCTGAACTCACGGTAGGGGATAATGGGGATACCGGCCTTGCGCAGCTCCTCCTGGCCAAAGGCTCGATCGTCTTCGAGGCGGTCGGTGTAGGGCGTGCCACCGATGACCTTACGCCCCTCCTTGCGCAAGCGATGGGCGAGCTCGCCCTGGCCGAGGACGTCATCAAAGACGATTACGTCGGCCCAGTCGACCTCAGCTTCCCAATTGTCGGTCTTGGGGACGAACCCATCGGCGATCTCGCGCTCTTCTTTGTTGCCGATGAAGTACTGTACATCGTGCCCTTCCTTGGCAACCTGCCAGGCAACATCACTAATTAGGCCTTCCAGGGAGATGAACAAAAACTTTTTCTTATCCATTACTTAGTGTCTGTCCTGCAATTCAAACCTTGGAGATCCTTCGCCGCGTAACCGCTTGGTATCATTCGAAGCAGTTTTTGGCTCAGGATAGTTCCTGTCCACTTTCCGCCGTTTACGGACAGGAATTACTTATGAGTTTACAACTGGAGACGGAAGTTGAAAAGATGTTATTCGGAGGAGCGCGCTTACGCGCGCTCCTATCCCACCTTCGGTGCGAGAACTTTTCGTGCCAACACCATTCAGACAAGCAGAGCAAAATACCCTTGAAAGTGTTATGTCATAAGAAGAAGGAGCGCAGCAACTGCTCATTAAGCCCGGGTGCTACAGTCTTGGTTCTGGTGTTGGTCCTGGTCTGGGTTCCTGGTCTTTTCCATGGTCTTGGTCCCGTCCTGAGATAAGGACCACGACAGGATGTTATCCCCACCTATTGAGCAAATACCACAGGGAGCATTTATCCCGTTGATTCCATGTCATAAAATGCAAAGTGGAGTTGAGTGTGTTGGCGATCACCGGGTGACCGGAACTAATGCCTAAGTGGCGTGCGGTGTGTCCTACGTCTTGTCCTACGTAGCACTTGCCGCGAGGCAAGGCGAAGTAGGAAGCACTGGCCGCGCTTGTCCCACGAAGCACTAGCCGCAAGGCGAGGCGAAGTGGGAAGGCTAGGCGAAGTAGGAAGCACTTGCCGCAGCCCGTCAGGGCTCTCTGCGGACGGGGGTAGGTGGGCTATCTTCATCGTTAGGCGGCGACTTCTTGGTGCCCTTCCTCAGCTCGACTATGGCGAGCTTGAGCAGGGGGCTGGGGAATGCCCCCAAGGTTCGCCTTCAAACGTCCCCCCATGCTGGAAAATTACGTTAGTTATTGGGAGGTTAAGAGATAATCATGATTATTGTTGATAATCTTCATCAGAGGCAAGTATAACATCGAGCTCGGAAATCTTTTGGTGCGTCAAAAAATCGGTTAGGTTTCGCAGAATATTCCTTTACAACTTTTAAGGTTTAATGCATTTAAAGTAGGTGCGTTTTGCACTGGCTTACTGAGTCTCAGGGGCTTCTCTTTTTTTGCCGCACGAGATACTTGAGAGGCGCCTGAGGGGCACTGTTGAGAGTTGTTTCTGTAAGGCTGTGTTCCGTGGTTGAGATTGCTATCAGTGCTCAATAGTGTCAGGTTAAACTATACGGTTGTCATATCCTCGACCCTTCGTCGGCATAGCTGTTTTTAAAGTTGATGAAATAGGTTGTTGACGAAATAGACGGGTGGCGCCGAGAGTCACTGCTCACGTAGATCTAAAGATGCGATAGATTTTAATTGGTCAGATTTTTCCATACAGTCGGAAGGAGAATATGTTTGAAGAGTCAGCAAGCGAAGTCGAAGGAGCGCAGGTGAGCAAGAAGTCAAACGCGCGGCCAATGAAGGCATCTAAGGCCGGACATGGTACGGCGTTTCGCAGAGTTTTCACTGCGGGGATTCCTGATCCGTACACGGCGATTAAGTGGACCTTGCGTGATGTTACCATTAGCGATGTGCATGGTAAAAAGATCTTCGAGCAGAAGGGGATCGAGTGTCCCGAATTTTGGAGCCAGAACGCGATCAATATTGTCGCCTCAAAGTATTTTAAAGGCGGCCTCAACACGTCCGAGCGCGAGACAAGTGTTCGTTCCTTGATCGGCCGAGTTGCCGGGACCATCTCCCGTTGGGGGTCAGAGCAGGGGTATTTTCGTGATGATGCTGAACGCGACACCTTCCTCGCCGAATTGTCTTACATTCTCCTTAACCAGTATGCGGCATTCAATTCGCCGGTATGGTTCAACGTTGGGGTTGTTGAGCGTCCGCAGTGCAGCGCTTGTTTTATCCTATCTGTTGAGGACTCAATCGAGTCTTTGACCGGGCTACAGGCCCTTGAGGCGCGCTTGTTTAAGTACGGATCTGGATGCGGTTCAAACCTTTCCACGATTCGCTCGACGAAAGAGAAGTTGAGTGGCGGGGGCACACCCTCCGGCCCGGTCTCGTTCATGCGTGGCTATGACGCCTGGGCCAATATCATTAAGAGTGGTGGCAAGACGCGTCGGGCGGCGAAGATGCAGATGCTCAATGTGACGCATCCCGACCTGATGGAGTTTGTCACGGCTAAGAAGAAAGAGGAGGAGAAGGCATGGGCGTTGATCGATGCAGGCTACGAGAGCAGAATCGGCGTCTCCGGGGCGGCATATGACGCTGTTGGGTTGCAGAACGCGAACTTAAGTGTTCGTGTCACTGATGAATTCATGAAAGCGGCCGAAGAAGGTAATAAATTCTGGACGCATCGTGTTACGGATGGAAAGCCGTGTGAAGAATTAGATGCCAAGTCTGTTTTGCGTGCTGTCGCCGAGGGAACGTGGATGTGTGGCGATCCCGGTCTTCAGTACGATACGACGATTAACGATTGGCACACCTGCCCGAACTCGGGGCGTATTAACGGTAGTAACCCCTGCAGCGAGTATATGCACGTCGATGATTCTGCCTGTAATCTGTCGAGTATTAATCTGCTGAAGTTTCTGCGTGATGATGGATCTTTTGAAGTGGAGAAGTTCCAGCACGTTGTCTCGGTAATGATTGCGGCGCAGGACATGCTGATCGATAAGTCGAGTTATCCGACAGATCGTATCGGGCAGAACGCGCATGCCTTCCGCCAGCTTGGGTTGGGGTTTGCAAACCTTGGCGCATTGCTTATGTCGCTTGGTGTGCCCTACGATTCCGATGCTGGCCGTGGTTGGGCTGCGGCTCTGACCGCTCTGCTGACGGGGCAGGCTTATCTGATGAGCACCGAGTTGGCTGAGTCGATGGGGGCGTTCGAGAAGTATCCTCTCAATAAGGAGGCGATGCTCAAGGTTATGGAGAAGCATCGGAGCGCGCTCAGCGGCCCATGGATGCATAACGCTCCAGAGAGTTTAACTGAAGCTGGAAAATCCGCCTGGAACGAGGTGCTGCAGCGTGGCAAGGAGTTCGGCTACCGCAACTCGCAGGCGACCGTGCTCGCGCCAACCGGAACGATCTCGTTCATGATGGATTGTGACACGACGGGGGTTGAGCCCGACATCGCACTAGTTAAGTACAAGAAGCTAGCAGGCGGCGGCACGATGAAGCTTGTCAACCAGAGTGTTGAGTATGCTCTCGGCGTGCTTGGTTACAGCAAGAGCGAGCGTGATGAAATCCTCAAGTTCGTGAGAGATCATGACACTATCGAGGGGGCGCCACATCTGAAGGACGGGCATCTCGCCGTGTTCGATTGCGCACTAAAGCCGGTGTCTGGTGTGCGTCACATCCATTACTTGGGACATCTCAAGATGATGGCGGCGTGCCAGCCGTTTCTATGCGGAGCAATCTCGAAGACCGTCAACCTTCCTAAAGAGGTCACGGTTGAAGAGATCCAAGAGATCTACACGACTGCCTGGAAGCTCGGCATCAAAGCCGTAGCTTTGTACCGTGATGGATCGAAGCGCTTTCAGCCACTCTCCCTTAAGGAGAAGGACAAAAAGACAGAGGAGGCGGTTGTCGCTGTATCCAAAGAGGGCAGGCCGCATCGGCATAAGTTGCCTGATGAACGTCATGCTATCACGCACAAGTTCAGCGTTGGTGGACTCGAGGGCTATATCACGGTCGGTCTGTTTGAGGACGGCACACCGGGTGAGATATTTTTGGTAGTTGCCAAGGAGGGATCGACCCTTTCAGGTGTCATGGATGCGTTTGCCACGGCCGTATCCATAGCGTTGCAATACGGCGTGCCTCTTAGTGCTCTTGTGCGCAAGTTTACGCATCTGCGTTTTGACCCATCTGGATTTACGGGAAACCCGAAGATCCCAATGGCAAAGTCGGTGATTGACTATGTCTTTAAATGGTTAGCTTCGAAGTTCCTTAGCCCGAAAGAGCAGGTCGATATCGGTCTGCATATTACGGCTGCAAGTGGGGCAAAAGAGGTGACACCAGCAGGACATGCGGCCAATGGGATAAACGGCGCCCATAGTGTGACATCGGAGAAGGCAGAAAAGAGTGGTGCAAGTGCCGCACCGACAGAGAAACATCCTGTGCCGCTTCCGCTTGAGGCGCAGCAGGTAACTTTTGTCAATCTTGAGGATGCTCCTCCATGCACGGCATGTGGGTCTGGTTTGATGGTGCGTCAAGGAGCTTGCTACGTGTGCCTCAACTGCGGTTCGCAGGGCGGCTGCGGGTAAGCAGTCCTCTCTGATTATTTTAGGGGAACTGGTTACTATAATAAACAGATATTGCTAGTCATCTTCATGTTGGTTTTTGTGGGGCGCAATGGCGCCCCACAATTTTAGCAGCGCGCGCAAGCGCGCGCTGCTAGTGTATTGTTCAATATTACAGGTTATAAACCGTCGGATTTAGCCGGGAGTGCTTCAGCGGGTATTTTTAGTCCTGGCCATGGTCTAAATTAATCTCGGCTTTATTGAAGGTTATGCATAGATTGTTGCTGCTGTTGGTAGCTCAATTTTTTGTTGTTTATATGCAGTTATTAATAGCCTGTAATAGTCTAGTCGGCCTAAATTGAGCCTCAAGTGTCATAAATCTAACTTCATCAAATGGCAGCCTTCCGTAATCCGCTATCAGTGCTCTGCTGCTGCCGAAGTTGACGGCCAGTTCCTGTCTGGCCGCACGGCGCAACGAATGTGATGGAAAGCAGTTGCCGGACAGGAACTAGATGGGGTACAACCCCCGTCTGTGAAGCGAATTACTGTCCCTATCGACCTCATCCGCAAATACGCGATCTCTGGACCGCGGTACACCAGTTACCCGACGGCAGTAGAGCTTAAGCCGTCATTTGGCATTGAGCAGTGGTTAGCGGCGCTATGTCATGAGTGGAACCGGTCGCCTGAGCGGTGGGAGGAGGCGCAGCGCCCGATCTCGCTCTATTTCCACATCCCCTTTTGCCAGACCCTATGTTTCTTTTGTGCCTGCAACAAAATTGTAACACACAATACAGCTGTCGTGCCGCCGTATCTTGTAGCGCTCAAGCGTGAAATCCGCTTTTATGCCGACACGTTGGATACCACGGTACCGGTGTGTCAGTTACACTGGGGGGGAGGATCTCCAAACTACCTATCGCCGAAGCAGATGGAGGAGCTTTTTGGATCGATCACAGAGGCATTTCCTAATCTTCGTCCCGATGCCGATGTCTCGATCGAACTCGATCCGCGCACGACCTCGAAGGAGCAGCTGCGCACATTACGTCGCTTAGGCTTTAATCGCATGAGTATGGGGGTGCAGGATTTCGATCCGCAGGTGCAGCGTGCAATTAATCGTGTGCAGCCCTATGCCATGACGAAAGAGCTTGTCGATGAGTGCCGCTCGTTAGGGTTCGAGAGCGTCTCAATCGATCTGGTATACGGCTTGCCTGACCAGACTCAAGCAGGCTTTAGCGATACGTTGCAGAAGGTAGCAGAGATTAATCCTGATCGCATCGCCCTCTACGGTTATGCGCATGTCACCTGGCTAACCGAAGCCCAAAAAGCGCTCGAGAAGCGACACTTGCCGACACCGGAGGAACGTCTAGCTCTGTTAAGCGAGGCAGTCGCCTTTTTTTCGGGGCAAGGTTACCGCTATATCGGCATGGATCATTTCGCCCGTCCTGGCGATAGCCTGGCGCAGGCTCTTGATAGCGGCGCTCTTAATAGAAATTTTATGGGGTATACCACTCACCGTGGCGCGCGCCTGCTGGCCCTGGGGGCAAGCTCGATCTCAATGCTGCCCGGCGCCATGGCGCAGAATACGAAAGATGTAGAAGCGTATCAGCGTGTAGTGCAGGAGCATGGGTGCGCCGTTGATCGCGGGTTACTGCGCAGCCATGAGGATCAGGTTCGCGGAGAGGTAATTGAAAATCTGCTCTGTCTTGGGCACGTTTCGTTCGCTGAGATTGAGCGGCGCTATGATCTTGTTTTCGCCGAGGCTTTTGCGACTGAGCTTGCCCGCGTGGAGCCATTTCTGGCGGACTCTCTTGTCGAAAAGGATCAGCAGGGCATTCGCCTGACCATGCTCGGACGCTTTTTTATGCGTAATGTGGCGATGATATTCGATCAGTATCTGCCGCAGCATCGTGGCGACGCCAAGCCGATGTTTTCGCAGGCGGTGTAGTGGGGGGGGGGCGCAAGCGCCCCCGGCCTAAAAGTTTCCGACTTTTTCCAATACATAGGTCTTTGTATTGGGCTGTATTAATAATATCCAAGACGAGGCCCAAGTGCTTGATTTAATTAGGCCCAGACGGACCTTGATTAGCAATACAATCCAATACACAATAATACAAAGGTCTCGTTGATTTGAGACGAGTCGGATGTAATCACTGTTATCGGTGCTGATTCTATGACACTCCCATCAGAACTCTTGCAGGTAGCCCTCATACTCGCCTTCCCAGCTCTTGCCCTCCTGTTCATATTCTTCATGACGCGTCAAAGATGTTCACGACGGCGGGCTATGTTTGCAGCCCCCATCCTTGCATTTTCCTCGTTATGGCTGGCGCGGACTTACACTCTTTTTGCCATAGGGGTGGTGCGCTGTCCGATGGGGGAGCGAATGGTGGAAGTCCCGCCCTCGATATTTAAGGCATATGGCGATCAACAATTTTGCGTTGCAGACAATATAGCGACTCGTATCGCGGAGATCCTCGCTGTTTCTCGGCCAGTACTCCAAATGTTCGCCATCGGGTTAACATGGCTGCTGTGTGTCGCGCTAATAGTTTTGAGTAGGAGCACCGATAACAAAACAAAGCCTAGAGAACTTGGTAGTACCCTAGAGAACTTGGTAGTACGTAACTTAAGACGCCTACAGAAATTCAGTTGACCCCTAGAGAACTTGGTAGTACGTAACTTAAGACGCCCTAGAGAACTTGGTAGTACGTAACTTAAGACGCCTACAGAAATTCAGTTGACCGATCGCCTCTTTCTCAAGCTGGCAAGCTTCTAAGGAGCTAGCTTTCTTCCGTTCTGAAGGGGTAAGGATAGTTTTAGTGCACCACAACTAGTCACGACGGAGCGAATTATTCGAAAACCTCAGGTGCATCACAGACTTCGGCTGCACCACGACATGTAGGAGAGACGACTATCTGAAAACACTGGGTTGGTGAAGGAGAACGGCGCTACGGAAACTCCACCGCATTAGCCAACGGCGGAAGCGGTGGCAAAAAGGCGCCAGGCGGCCACTGCACAAGGTAATCCCCAAGCTTCCAGCGCCGGTAGCACTCGCGGCACTTGGCACAAAACTCTTTAAATTCTTTAATAAGCGCTATCCGTAGCTGCTTTGTTGCAGCTACGCAAAATATCCTGCGCCCATGCTTCTTCGGCGTGTGCGGCGCCATAATCGGCTGCTCATACAGGGCCTTTCCTCCCAATACCCTCCACCCCTTTCGCTCTCTCCACCTCTGACACACCTTCTCGTTGTGGCGCAGACGAACCAGAATACGGGCGTTAACAGCAG
>CAIXSY010000363.1 GCA_903922175.1 uncultured delta proteobacterium
CTGTGAGCCTCCCAGCGGCGCGCCATAGCGCGACGTACCTGAATACACTCAGCGCATCGTTTCGACCATCTAAAATGGCCTTGTAGGTCAAATGCGAGGCTCGTAAAAGTGCCATGGTATACAGAAGAGAGTAATAAAAAATTATTATATGCGCCTCTATGCGGATCTCCCATTTCCATTTGAGGAGCTTCAGGCTCCCATTTCAGAGATGACTGTTCACTGGGACTTAGGACAACTACTGGCTTTTATGGGGACCTACTCTACTCGTATTCGCTACCAGGAGTTGCATGGATGCGATCCGATTGATCTGATCACAGATGAATTATCTTCCGCGTGGGGAGATGCAAAGCTTACTAAGGGGCTGAGACTCCCGCTTGGATTTAAGGTTGGACGGATACGAAATGATAAGTAGGGAACAAAAAGGGCACCTGGAGTTTGTCTTGATGGTTCAATTAACGAAACGGTGAAAAATTAAAATGTCGCGTACTCCCTTTCAAGTTGCATCACCGCATTATCTCGAACAGAATGAATCGGGTCCTGCCGCCTTAGATCGAATCAATGAACGAGATTCGCATTGAATAGTAGAGCCAGTTGCGAGAAGATGGCAGTGAACGATAGTGGCATGAGCGCTGCTCTTTGCAGAGCGAATGAGTCTTCGAAGTCCTTAGAAGTAACAGGGGCGCCATCTCGCACGACGTGCCTAGGTACTTTTTACGGCACCTTTCTTCTTTGTTGAGACTTAGGCATAGTTCTGAGGGTTTTATTTCTCGTTATTCGATAGCGATTCGACAGGGAAGCAGTAGTACTTCTATAGAAGAGCTTATAGTCAATGCTCAGTCCGAGGAGTAGGAGAGGGCGCGCGCAGTTTTCGAAGTCGACCCACGGCTCCGATTAAGGTAACGTCCCCTTTCCCCCCATTATCGAGGCAGATGGCAGATCTCGTTTATCATATTACGAGTGCGGAGCAGATAACTCGGGCGTCCGCGATGGGTGAATATACTCCATCTGCTTTTGCGTCCGATGGTTTTATACATTGCTCGTATTCTCATCAAATCCGGCAGGTGGCGAATGTCAGGTTCTTAGGTCGAGTCGACCTCGTGCTGTTGGAGATCGATCGGGCGAGACTTTTTTGTACCGTGCTTGATGAAAACCTCGAAGGTGGCAAGGATCTATATCCGCATGTATATGGTCCCCTGCCTATGTCAGCGGTAGTGCGGATTTTGGAATTTCCATGCAGTCGGGACGGCACTTTCGAGCTACCGCGAGGGGTGGGCGTATAGCAAGACTAGGCGCGGAAGCGGAAAATCTAGCGGGGCTCAATATGGATATCAAGCGTGCAGAACAGAAGGGATTTCTTCTCTGTTATGTCCTTGCGCTGGCCCTAGTAGCTCTCCCTGTTGCAGCTCAAGAGATGGGGCGTGGTCCCCTCGGACTGACTAATCAATATCCTTTGGCACTCCTGCACGCCAACATCGTGCCGGATTCCTCCAAAGTGATTGACGGCGGTCGGTTGGAATTCGGCGCCATCGAAGGTGTGGCTAATACCAATGCGCAGCGCGACGGGTACCAGGTCGACGCCGAGAGCTGGAATACCTTTACGCAAGCAAAGGTGGGACTTGGGGGCGGAGTCGAACTCGTGGGGCGCCTTCCGCTTCTCTGGCGTGGCGCAGGGATTTTGGATGGGCCTATCAAGGGGTGGCATGACCTTTGGGATTTACCTCAAGGCGATCGCGACCGGATCGATAACGGAGAATACAACATCGAGGGAGAGAGGAAGGATTGGCGAGCCTTCGATCTGAATAAAAAAGGCGCGGGTTTGGGAAATGCCGCGCTCGGACTGAAATATCAGCTGCCGTTCCCCGACGAGAAACGCATTCCTGTGGCATTGCTAGCCGACTTCTCTTTACCGACAGCCACTTCTCAGTACGGGCACGGCTCCGTTGATTCCACGCTTGGAGTTTTAGCGGGGACGTATGTTGGAGATTTCATTTTCTATGGCGGTATCGCAGAAGTTATTTATGGAGAGACTGAAACGGCGGATGTTCTGTTCCCCAGGAGCCAGCAGCAGGGGTTTTTTTACACAGAATATCGCCTCAGCTCTGCGTGGTCTTTGCTGGCAGGAGTCTATGGCAGTAACGGCTCGATTAAAGACGTCGCCGACCATCCATCGAATTGGGGCTACCTCGATCTTTCGGCGCGCTACCAGGTGACGCAAGTCTGGGGGCTAGATTTCCTGGTCCGAGAAGATATGGCAGGACAGCGCGGCACGACCGATGTCGCCTTCGCTCTAGGGGTGAGTTATCGAACTTAGTCACCATGCTTCGCATGGCGACACCCCTCTCTGGCAGGGTGTTGAAAAAGCCCCTGTAAGAGGCCGGCTTTTGGAGCCATGACGTTTAAGGTCTAACGCTGAAGCCCGACGTTGGACCATAGACGTCGTCGTCAACGGGAACCCTGCAGAAAAGATCCCCGAACATACTAACGCCTGTTATAATTTTTAGGCCTTTTCAGCCAAAAACCTATCAAAAACGGTGAAGATTGACGATCCTATTTCACTCAACCCGATATCGCTTAAATAAGTGCCTCTTTTACTCGGTTTTGGTGTAGTTTCTGTCCGTAGGACGGAAACTAATTATGAAAATCGAAAACCTCCAAAGAATTGAAGCGATGATAGTCCAAGCGATCCTGGGCGGCCCGGCGCTGGTGCAGTACAGGGCCGGGGATATCTCCGCCGCAGTTTTGCGACCGTGGGCAATCAAGATTCGCCAGATGGCTGAATCTTATACGGGAGAACGTGGAGGCAAGAATAACCCGCGACCAGAGGTCAGTGCCGAGGCCTACTGTCTGTACTATCTCATCCCCAATGTTGAGCGGCTTAGTGCCGTCTTGAGTCATATTCCAACGACATTCTTCGAGAGGGAGCTTCACGTTCTCGACTATGGGTGTGGACCTGGCACGGCCGCCCTTACGCTTATCGAGGGCCAGCGTGGCTATCCGCTAACGATCGTTGGTGTCGATAGCTCTTCGCGCATGCTCCAGCTCGCACAAAAGATAGTGCCGAGCCTCGCCCCGGGGAGTGCGCAAGTAACTTGGCAGGGGGCTTCGTCGCTTGCAGCTGCCGGTGCAAAGAAGTTCGACCTCATCATTCTGGCGAATGTGATTAATGAGGTGCCCACGTCAGAGCTTCATAGCCTGCTAAGTTCCATCGCCGATCGCTTGGCCGAGGGCGGGGTGATCGTCTTGTTGGAGCCAGCCATGTTCGAGGCGACCCGATCGCTCATGACCGCCAGAGACGCTCTCTTGAGAAAGTTTGCACGATTGTCTCCGATCTACCCCTGCACCCACCGCCAAGATTGTCCGATGCTGCGCTTATCCACTCAAGACTGGTGCCACAATTGCATTGACTGGGAACGCCCCAAGCTCCTCCGTCAGCTCGATGAATTAACCGGATTTACCAAACATCGACTTAAGTACAGCGCCGTTGTTTTAGGATTAGGCGCGGCATTAAAGGACGGCCTACGAGTAGTTACGATCCCTGATCGTAATAAACACAGCTGGTGGGCCACGGTGTGCGGCGAAGGGGTTTACGGGGATGCGGTGTTGGAGAAGAGAAAGGTGAGCGTGGACAATAGCTGCTTTAAGAAGGTCGAACTCCACGACCATATTCAGATTGAAAACATGGAAGAGGGGCGCAAGATCGGGTCATCGAGTGTCGTTAGGGTTATCCCTCAGTATTCGTGTAAATGAATACTACTGGATTTATGCCTCAAAACAGTGATACTTGAAATAAGAAACATGATTTACAATTTTCTTAATACCAACGGGATACTTTATTCGCGAGTCGACCACCCGCCTGTAGCTACCTGTGAAGATGCTCGCCGTCTGTTGCCCCCCATGGAGGGATCGGAGACAAAGAACCTCTTCCTTCGAGACCCCAAGGGGCGGCGTCACTTTCTGGTAAGTATTAGCTCTCGGCATCGAGTCGATTTGGATGCTCTTTCAGATCTCCTCGGAGCCGGCCGTTTAGGCTTTGCTTCTGCCGAGCGGCTTAAAAAGCATCTTGGGGTGGAGCCCGGAGCGGTGACTCTCCTTGCGGCGATCAATGATACCGAGCAAAAGGTGGAAATCATAGTCGATGAGTCACTATGGCAAAGTTCAAGTTTGCAGTGTCATCCACTGGTCAACACAAGCACTCTGGTGATTAAAACTACGGAGGTGGCGCGCTTCCTTGAACTTACGAAGCACCGTCCAAGAATTTTACGCGTACCAGGCTCCTAGACCACCTCTCTCAGATCCGCGACGAGCGCCTCGACCTGCTCTGTCTGCGTATCCCACGAGCACATGAAGCGGCAGCCCCCTTGGCCGATGAACGAATAGAAGACCCATCCACGCGCGCGAAGTGATTCGACCGCGGCGGGGGGGAGCTCCAAAAAGAGTGAGTTGGCCTGACGCGGGAAGAGGATTTTGGCCTGCGGAATTGAACGCATATGCTCTTCGAGAAGTTTAGCCATCTCATTGGCGTGGCGTGCGCGTTGCAGCCATACGCCCTGACCCAAGGTGCTTTTCCCCAGCATTCCTACCCACGGCGCGGCCAGAAATCGCATCTTTGAGGCAAGCTGTCCAGCCTGCTTGCAGCGATAGTCGAACTCGTGTGCCAACTCTTTATTGAAAAATACAACCGCCTCGCCCATAGCCATGCCATTTTTGGCCCCACCGAGGCAGAGGGTATCGACGCCAGCCTGCCAAGTTATTTCACGCGGCTTGCAGCCGATGCTGGCCACGGCGTTAGCGAAGCGCGCTCCGTCCATGTGCAGACGCAAGTCGTACGCCCGAGCCGCTTCCCCAATCGCCTGAACCTCGCCAAGGCTGTATACCGTGCCCAACTCGGTAGCCTGGGTGATACTAACTACTTTGGGTTTAGGGTAGTGGATATCGGTGCGTTTCCGCACCAAGCGTTCGATCTCCTGCGGATCTATTTTGCCGTTAGCACCGTGGAGGAGTAAGACTTTTGTGCCATTGGAGAAAAACTCAGGAGCGCCACACTCATCGGTTTCCACGTGCGCCGTCTCGTGGACAAGAATACTGTGGTACGAGTGACACAACGCGGCCAACGCCAGTGAGTTTGCGGCCGTGCCGTTAAAGACAAAGAATACCTGGCAGTCAGTTTCAAAGGTCTCACGAATGGCATCGGATGCGCGATCGGTCCACTCGTCATCGCCGTAGGAGCGCGCAAATCCTTCGTTAGCCTCGATCATCGCTTCCCATGCTTCAGGGCAGACACCAGCGTAGTTGTCGCTTGCAAAACAAAATTTATTATTTTTATGCATAAGTCTTTCCTCGCGAACAGTTTTAAGCCCAGAAAGGAGAGGTCGGTTAAACTACTGCACCGTCTTTAGGTAACACTCCTCGCACAGAACTTGGAGTGGTGTCTGCGCTGGGAATGAGGTGAGTGTTTCTGTGCTACACCCAGCGCAAGCTCTCTTCCATAGTTGGCGTGGCTGTTGCCAGTGCAGTCGCCGACGGTGCCGCTCTTCGGGGTGGAATCGTGGCAGGGCGAGGCCGAGGTTGCGGTAGTAGGCCAGCTCCTGCGGAGTGAGTTTGAAGGGCTTACCCATAGCAGCGCAGACGATCGCTGTCGCCGCAGGATCTGCGGTGGTATCGAGTTTGTCTGGTAGATCTTGAGCCCGGATGCTCGTGCGCAGCTCAGTCATCGGCGCAGTGTACTCGCTCCACGTGGCGCCGATGGCGAGAGCCTGCTGGCGAGGTAGTGGATAAAACTCTTGGGCAACTGACTCGTTGTAGCCGAAGGGCGAGATTGACAGCGGAAAAAATTCCCCCCATTCACCGGTCTGGCGCATGTGTGCGATGAGTTTTGCTACAAGACGGTAGTAGTCGTCTTTGCTGTATTGTTTGTTGAGGATGCAGTATTCCTGCTTACGCAGGTCAGAGCAGCCGAAGATCTCCTTGCAGTGTTCGTGACAGTGGCTCGAGTAGAGTATGTTGTAGCCGCCGTAGAATATGTAGCCCGAGAAGTAGCAGTTGCTGACTTCGGATTTGCCAAGTGCTCCGCCGCTAATGGCGAGCTCATAGCAAAACTGCATATTCTCGCCAAAGGTGCCGATGTCATAGCAGTCGTTCGTTTTGTAGGTGATATCGTAGCAGTAGCGGCAGTCCTTGGCCTCGATACAGTTAAAGCTATGGTGTACATTTTGACAGCGGCTAAGATCATCGCCGAGGCAGTTTTCGCAGTTAAGGTTGCGCAGTGCTTTGCGCGGCATGTCGGCAAGAAAGGCTTTGAAGAGAGCCTGGAGCTCCTCATTGCGCGCAAATGAGTCGGCGAAGTAGTATGCCCACAGCTCCTTGAAGCGCGCCTCGCCCACGTAGGTGTTTTGGAAGCAGTGGCGTTTGTTGCGTAGTCCCGTACAGCAAAGACACTCGCTGCAGCCGATGCAGTCATAGAGACAGGCTCCAAAGTTACAGTTTTTGGAGTGGGCCGAGTAAAGTACGTTGTAGCAGGTGTCGAGCTTAAAGCTTTCGTAGCATAGCTCGCAGTGGCTCATGTACATGCAATCAAAGCAGCTCCGGCTATAGCCGCAGAATACGCCGTACATGCAGTCTTCACTCTTCCCAGAATCGAATAGGAGATAGCAGTTTTTGAGCCAGCCGCAGGAGTGCACGTATTCGCTATTGACCATCTCGCCGTCCTGCATCACCGCTGCTTTATAGGTGTCGTGCTGCAGCTCGGCGAACTGCTCGAAGAACGGGCGACTAAAATCTATATCTCGTCCAAACTGGCGGTTGTCGAGCTCGAGCCATGCCGGGCGCTCGCATACCTTGAGGTCTTTATCGGGGCTGTAGGCCGAGACGATCGATTTGCCGCTTATAGCGCAGCGGGTGCGATATAGGTAGCGCTCGTTACGCGAGGCTAGTCTGCGCCGCTGGCGCTCGTCTGGACATAACGTTGGCGGAGGGAGAGCAAAGGTCTCGCCGCCGATACGCGGGCTGATGCGCTCATAGAAGGCCAGATCGCTCTTGTCAACTTCGAAGATGGATCCTGAGACTCGGCAGGTACGTTTCATATTCCCACTCCAAAATGTCCGGCGCGGAGTCCCCGGGTCTTGGCAATTACCCACAGAGGCTCGGAGTTGATGAGTAGCCCGTCGAGATCGAAGATAGCTGCGCTGAACATGGTAATTAATATATATGGCACAAATTCTGAAGTGAGGCGAGGGTCGTGGTCGCGGTCGAAGAGTGTGCTAAGTCGGCCAGTTACGACCACGATCACGTTCAGCCTACCCACACTTAATGAGCAGTTACTTTACTCACATGCTTTTCGACGAAGACCAATAATTACCTATCTTGACAGAAGTCCAGCTCTGGGCGATTTACGAGAGATAGACAATGCGAGAGTTGTGCTTATGAAGACAATGCAGATGAGGCTAGGGTCGATTTTTTGCGTAGGTGCAATTTTATGCCTAGTGGGCTGTGCTAAGTCATTTGACCGAGAGAGGGTCGGTGCCGTTGCAGGAGCAGCGGTTGGAGCTGGCTTGGGGGCAATCATTGGGAACCAGGCGGGAAGCACGGCATCAGGGTTGACCCTGGGTGCGATTGCAGGGATGGGTACCGGAGTGTTGGTTGCCAGGTCGCTGGCTCCTTCAGGTGAAGCGGCGGTTGTGAATCCATCGGTTGCCGGTTGGCAATCTCCGGCCGTCGCCACAATCGACCCCGCTCAGGATAAAATTGAATCTGCGCTGCAGAGTGATAATGCTCTCGGTGCCACGGCTCTTCCCGTTGACCCTCAGCGTAAGGATTTGGCCCATCTTTATGCTCGCGCTCACCCCATGCGTGAGACCGAGGTTCTTAAGCTTAAGCGAGCCCGCGCGGCAAGGCGCGAAAAAGCTAAGCAAGTGGCTCGCCTGCAACGAAATGGGGCTCGTGGCGCAAGCGCTGAGGTGTCGGCGCTCCAGCATGAGATATTAGAAGCGCGCAAACAGATCGCGTTGAGCGACAAAATAGAGAATCCACAGGTCGTGGTGCAGACTGAGCCGGGGGTGCCGTCGACTGAAGCCGCAGAAAGCGCCAAGGCCGCCTACGACTGGCGTGACTTAACACCACCCGAGAGGGGGGGCGAAGCGGCTGCGCCGACTGTTTCTGATTGCGATGTCGCCCAGAGTGAGATTGCTATTGCGGAGGGTTTGCAGGGAGCCAATGATAAGCTGTTCCACTTTCGACGAGCGCTTCGGCTTTGTCCGAACAATGTCCAGTACCATCAACGCATGAGTCAGTTTTACAGCACTGTCGAGCGGCCGCTTGATGCGCAGTACGAGGACGATGTGGTGCGCGATCTGAAGAAGAAGAAATAGGGAGGCTTTGCCTCAGACCGATGAGAGATGAACTGCCTCGCGCCTTCGCCCACGGAAGCCTATCAGGTCTCCGCCGTCAGCTTTCTGCTGACTGAAGCGGACGACAGCACTGTTATCCGAACGTGACTACTCGCCCGCTCGTCAAGCTGTGCATATTGCCCTAACAAAATGATCATTTCTATAACCGATGACGCTGACGTTTAAGGTCTAACGCCGGACGTCTAGCGTCGACATTTTACGTCCGGCGTTAGACGTTTGACGTCAGCGTTAGCCGATTAGGGCGAGTAGTTCCCCACTTATGGAGCAGTTACTGCTAAGCGGGGCAATCGCTTACTGCTGCTCCACTTCCTCAACAACTGGAGCGGTATCAAAGAAGTAATGATGCACGATCGAATTCCGCCAGAAATCTATAGCTGCATCGGCGAGCTTTGAGCAGTTACGGTTGAACTTTTCGGCAAATGCCGGCGCGCGGTCAGGCATCTGCGCCTCTTCACGTAGTACATGGTAGGCGCGGAAGAGGAACTGTGTTCCTGACAGCACAATGGCCTTAACCTCGTTTGAAGGGCTGGTTGAGGCAACGCCATCGTGGTGCAGGTAGTAGCTTAGTTCGAAGGTGCGAAGCACGCGCTCCGCCCCGCTCAGGTCGGCCACCGTGGATTGGACCTTGCGTTCATAGTTGTTGATGTAGTGCTCCACCCCTGCCCGTGCATTCTCCCACGGGTCCATGCATTTTTCGACGGGGAGTCGAAACAGCTCGCCGGTACGGCGAACGAATTGAAAGAGCCCGCAGGCACTTGTTGTCGGAGCACGCGCTAACGGATTAAATCCAGATTCAATGTCGGCAATGGCCAGGAGTACTGCTTGGTCCTCGGCAGAGAGGCCAGCCTTGCGGGCATGGTATAGTATCGCCCGCACGCTTTCACGCTGGATCCAGTTAGGGGCTCCAACACCGATGAGCACGCGCACGCCAGTGCGGTCGATGTCGTCAGAGTTGAATTCATGGCTAAAGCGTGAGTCGGAGATAATTTCGTTGACAGCTTTGTCCGAGATGCGGTCGAGAATTAGCTGATTGTTAATCTCAATCCCCGTGTAGATCCCCAAGGCGAGCATGGCGATGAGCGCCAAATCGAAGATGATGTGGAGTGGATGATGGACCAGGTAGCGAACGCTGCTACGCACGCTATAAATTGAAGCCATGAAGAGAGCTTTGAGCAGTCCGATCATTGCGTGGAGAAGCGCACTCGGGGTTTCTATGGGAGCAGTCGCCTGCTCTGCGCTGGCGGAGGGGGGCGAGACTGGAGCCCCAACATCATTTTCGACTACGGACTGACGCGAGGCCTCTTTGAGCGCCTGCCGAGAGTTGGCATGGCTGTCGGAAAGAGAATCTGAGACCTCTACAGCGGTAGGCTGTGGTCGGGGCTCGATCGCGCTAGTCTCGGGTACGGCCGAGGGGGGAGTTTCTTCAGATTCGACGATTGGAAAGAGTGGGGCAACGTTATTCATAGCGTCGTTAGTTAGTGTATGTCCGGCAATCCGAGCTTCGGCGATCCTTCCTACTTCGCCCTGCCTTCCCCTTTCGCCCGGCCTCGCGGCCGGAGCTACGGGGGACAAGTGCGGCAAGTGCTACGTAGGACAAGTCGCCACGAAACTGCTTGGAATAATTCGATGCAGTTTTCGGCTCAGGATAGTTCCTGACTATATTTTTACCATTTAGGGACAGGAACTAGTTATATCGTTTTTCGTAGGGCTAAGATACTGCGCGGGGGGCGTTTGCGAGTAGTGGACAATGCTAGTGTTTTAAGCTAGTTGTGGCGTTTTTCGGCAGCTGCCGATACGTCGGGTAAAAATAATGCTTGGTTTGAGAGGCGAATCTAAGAGTAGCGGGGGGCGACCTGGCTTGACCTTCTGTGCTACCTTGCCGATAAAGGCAACATGGAGCGAGAGGGATTTTCTATTCGATTTTGGGCCTACGTGATTGATGGCCTGCTGTTAACGTTTCTAGACGCCGTTGCCGCGGGGGCTTTGACCTACTCGGTGCTGCGCGGAATGGGGGCAAGCCTTTCCGATGTAACGCTGATGACTGTCTTGGTGGCGCACAAGTTTAAGCTTTCATTGGCGATGGCCGTAGTCTACGCAATTTATTTGGCTCCAGAGATATTGATCGCTGCTTCGCCGGGTAAGCTCGTCATGGGTTTAAGGATTCGGCATGAAGATGGCCAGCCTGCTTCTTTTTTCCAGCTGTTGATTCGCTGGGCGATCAAAGTTCTGCCCTATGTGTGTGCCGCTCTCGGTCCTCTCCTGTCGATTGAGATTCTCACCTTTATTGGAAGCATCGGCTGCATTATTCTTTGGGTTGGCTGCTTTTTGGTATTAGGAGCGTCGTGCCAGGCCTTTCACGATGGATTCACCTTTACGGCGGTGTTTAAAAAATCACTTAAGGAGATCGATGTCCAGCCGGGGGCGTTTGGTACTTTCGTTTCCGAAGATGTCGCACGGGCAAGCGAAGCAATGCCGAATCCTGACGACTTATTTAAGCCGCGATGGTAGAATATTTAGCGTTGGACCGCCGCCAACAGAGCAAATTTCAGGCACAAAGCCCCAAGCGGCGGTTCAACGCTTTGTTGAACTGAGCCGCTTCTTGGGCACACACTGGAGTCTTGCTTCATTAGGAGTTTTCCCCTTCCTTCTTCGCCTCGCTCGCGCGAGTGCTACGAAGGACAGGTCGCTCGACCTTCCGCCTTCGCTCGGCCTTCCCACTTCGCCTGGCCTTGCGGCCAGTGCTTCGTGGGACAAGCGCGGCCGAAGCTATGGCGAGACAGGCTGCGGTCGAGGCTTCCTACTTCGCCTTGCCTTCCCCCTTCGCCCGGCCTTGCGGCCGGAGCTACGGCGGACAGGCGCGGCAAGTGCTTCCGACTTCGCCCGACC
>CAIXSY010000364.1 GCA_903922175.1 uncultured delta proteobacterium
AGCCCAGCGCTGAGGCCGTTCAGTTAGCTGACGTTTTGGCCGCTAGCGTCTACTGCCTTATCAGGAGTTTCCCCCTTCGCTCGACCTTGCGGTCGATGCTACGGGGGACAAGACGGCTAAGGCCGTCGGCAGCGGCCGCAACTGATGCTGCAGCTGATAGCTGATAGCTGACTGCAGATCTCAGATAGCAGCCTCGACCCTCTCTTCCGCGCGAATGCGCGGGTCGGTTCAACTACTCGCCCCTCGTCAGGCTGTGCGTATATTCTTAATAAAATGACCATTTCTAGAACCGATGACGCTAACGTCCAATGTCTAACGCCGGACGTATGCCGTCGACGTTTTACGTCCGGCGTTAGACGTTTGACGTCAGCGTTAGGCGATGAGGGGCGAGCAGTTACCCCCCGTGTAGCTTAATAATGCCGCTATGGCCTGCTCTCTGCCTTCTGTGATCGGCTATCAGCGCTCAGCTATCAGCTTTTAATGGCAATGATGCTTGGTTGGTGTCGGAGTAGATTGTTCCGGGACTATCGCAAGGTGCCTATCGATTATCTCAAACTTTCCGTAGAGCGCGAATAGACCAGCGGCAATCATCAATGATGCGGTGACGCGCGGGATGTAGGCACGCGCCTTGAGTGAGAGTACAGCGGTAATTCCGGCAAGTGACCACATCACCGGTAAGGTTCCCAACCAGAAGACGCCCATCACGGCTACGCCGGAAAGGGCCGAGCCCGAGGCCGCGGCAAGAGCTACGTATGCATACAGCCATCCGCAGGGAAGAAAGGTCGTAAGGAGCCCTAGGGTAAAGGCAAGGGTTTCGGTGCTTCCCTTACGTTTTTCGGAGAGGAGCTTGTGCAGAGGGAAAATGAGCTTTTCAAAGAAACCCTGTTTAATGGAGGTAAAGCTTTTAAGACCCAAAAGGCTGCCGAGTCCCCAGAGCACCATCAAAAGTCCGATAACTATTGCAGCGGTTCGCTGGAGACCAACCCAGGCGCCGACGTTGTTGATTGAAGCCCCTAACACTCCGGCGGCTGCGCCTAGGCAGGAGTACGTTAGTAACCTCCCCAAGCTATATGCCATCTGTGGCAGGAGTGATTTTGGCTTTTGCGCCGAATAAAAGGCTACAAATCCGCCACACATTCCGGCACAATGCGGGCTTCCCAGCAGGCTTGCTATTAAAATGGCAATAAGCGACATAGTTGCTTTAATATACCGATGCTTAACCCAACAAACAACACCATACCCAAGAGCCCAGACTGCCTGCACTGCGGGCTTCCCGTTATTCGGACGGGGGACTCTTTTTGCTGCTCTGGTTGTGAATTCGTCTATCGGACTATTCACCAATTGGGACTTGAGGATTTTTACCGTTACCGGAACCTCTCCGAACTTGGCGTGCCCAAGCCGGCTGCGCCCAAAGGGGGAAGTTTTAGCTATCTAGATGCCGATGATCTGCAGAAGCGTCTCGTGGCTGTTGATGCCGCAGGTATTGCGGCGGTGTCTCTGGTCGTTGGCGGTATTCACTGCGCGGGATGTGTCTGGTTGCTCGAAAAACTGCCCACGGTCTTGCCCGGGCTTTTTTCCAGCGACCTTAATTTTTCAACGGCGAAGCTCAGTCTGCGTTACGATCCTTTGCGAATTAAACTTTCCAGCATCGCCCAGACCCTCGACTCCCTGGGCTATCCACCTTTGCCGGAGATTCGCCAAGAGCGTGAACGAGCGCAGCGTCTCGATGATCGGCGCATGCTCGTGCGCATCGGTGTGGCGGGTTTTTGCGCGGCCAACACGATGATGATCGCGATCTCGCTGTGGCAGGGGTTCTTTACCGGGATAGAGACTCGTTTTGGTGATTTCTTCCGTTGGATGAGTTTCGTCCTCACCATTCCGGCTGTGTGCTATTCGGCCTATCCCTTTTACCGCACGGCGATAAAAGCGCTGCGCATGCGCTCATTCCATATCGATCTTCCTATCGCTATCGGTATTTTGGGGGTCTTCTTTTTTAGCACACTCAATACCATCTTGGGACGTGAGTATGTTTATTTCGATTCAGTCACGGCGCTCATCTTCCTGCTCCTTATCGGGCGCTACCTGCAGTCGAAGGCCACGGCCAGGGCGCGCGAAGAGTCGAGTCGAGGATGGGATTTCTTACCGGCCATAGCACGAGTGGTCTCCGATAAGGGGATAACGGAGGTCCCGGTGCAGTTTGTGCAGCAGGGCGATACCGTTGAAGTTCGCCCTTCGGAGCGAATCCCCGTTGATGGCGAATTACTCGAGGGGAACAGCTCACTCGATAACTCGATTCTGACCGGGGAGTCGGCCCCGGCGTCGGTGCGGGCAGGTGATAAGCTTTTTGCCGGAACTCTCAACCTTGAGTCGCGCCTGCGTCTGCGCTGTGACGCTGCGGGAGAGCACTCGCGGATCGGCAAGATTCAAGCGCGGATTGAGAGTCAGGGGGGGCGCGCGGCGATACTCTCGCTTACCGATAGTATGAGCGGCTACTTTGTGGCTGCCACCATCCTTGGCTCTGTTGGCACCTTCCTTTATTGGTGGTGGGCAGGGAGTATCTATCAGGCCATCGATAACGCCGTTGCCCTTTTGATCGTCACCTGTCCGTGCGCACTTGGGCTTGCTACCCCTGTGGCGCTTAGCGTCGCCATCGGCCGAGCAGCCAAGGCTGGTATTCTGATCAAAGGTAGTGACAGCATCGAGCGTTTGGCGCGCGTAGCCCATATCTACTTCGATAAAACCGGGACGATTACGCAGGGGCAGCAGAAGATAGTACGCACGAAGTTTTACTGCACAGCGTCCTATCCAGATGAGTCTTCCATGAAAAGCACATTGCGGGCCCTCGTCGGTATTGCGCCGCATCACCCGGTTTCACGTGCCTTGGGTGAGTATGTTGGCGCCTCGCCCGTCGTCAAGCGGGTAGAGGAGAGCGGCCATCTGGGCGGACGTGGCGTCTGGGCCGTGTTTCAAGATCAAGGCCGCTGGCTTCTGGGGTCGGTGGCCTGGGGCAGGGAGGAGGGGATCGAGATAGGCCCGCTGCAGGAACAATTGATTCAGGAGTGGTGCGCTGATGGGCTGACGCCGGTAATTTTAGCTAGGGGCAGAAGCTTGCAGGCCGCCTTTGGCTTGCTCGATACACCGCGTGCAGATGCGGCCTCAGTGCTTAAGAGTTTCGTTGCC
Organism: uncultured delta proteobacterium; assembly: GCA_903922175.1. GTDB lineage: Bacteria > Bdellovibrionota_C > UBA2361 > UBA2361 > CAIXSY01 > CAIXSY01. The sequence goes on from CAIXSY010000364.1 coordinate 3,181, forward strand.
GCGGGTAAGGAGATCTATCTTCTCTCCGGCGATGTGCCGCAGGTGGCCCAGGCTGTGGCACTCTCGCTTTCCATTGAGCCCGATCATGTTTATTCGGCGGCTTTTCCTGAAGATAAGCTGCGCATCATCAAGCAGGATCCAAGTTTAAGCGCCATGGTTGGAGACGGCGTCAATGATGCGGCGGCTATGCGCGGCGCGTACGTTGCCATCGGTCTTCATGGCGGCATTGAATCGCTGCTTGACGTCGTCGATGTCTTTATCGCCCGGGGCGACCTCAAAGCTGTGGCGCACAGTTTTCGCGGCGCCGCAGCCACGATGCAGGTTATTCGTCGCAACCTGGTAATCTCTGTGGCCTACAATGTCATCGCCGCGGCATGCGCCATGCTGGGCTATATCAATCCGCTTATTGCCGGAGTGACGATGCCGATTAGCTCGCTGACAGTTATCGGACTTTCGATCGCTTCAAAAACTTTTAATGAGGATTAGCGTCGATGGAGATGGTTTATATCCTGCTTCCGCTCTCGTTACTCCTTGCCCTTGGGGGCTTTGTGGCCTATCTCTGGGCCGTGCGCAGCGGACAGTTCGAGGACCTCGATAGCCCAGCGTTGAGGATGTTGTTTGATCAAGACGAGAAAGTGGGAAAGAGGAAGGTTTCGAGGCAGAGCACGGTGCACAAAGGGGGAAACGGTGGGGGCAATCTCCCGCCAAGCTCGGATAGGTAAGTCGTTAGCACTCTGACATTGAACTGACTTTTCTTTTCTTATAGGCTTCTTCCAAAAGTAACTACTCACCCCCCCCTATGTGAATATGGAAATACTCAGCACGAAGGGGCAATTTTTGAGGATCAACGACGCTGACGTCAGCGTTATCCGATTTTCAGTTATGGGGGGTGAGCACTTACCTCGAAAATACAATAAGGCCAAGCGATGCTTAAAATAACCTATTTTGTACACGGTACCACCTTTGATAACGAGCAAGATTTAGCCACCGGTTGGAACCAAGGTGAGCTTTCGGAGCTTGGCCGACGGCAGGCGACTGAGCTTGGCAAGCAGACCGCGCAGCATCGCTTCGATGTGGTTTTCTGCTCCGATCTTAAGCGTGCCATCGATTCAGCCGAGCTCGGTTTCGGGGAGAAGTATACGATCATTCAAGATGCACGGCTGCGGGAGGCAAATTACGGTTCTTTCACCGGTGTGCCCGCGGATAGTTTCAAGTTGAACCTCGATGAATATGTGGAGCGGCCTTTCCCGGGTGGAGAGAGCTACCGCCAGATTGAGAAGCGCATCGCTTCGTTCTTAGCCGAGGTCAAAAAAACATATTCAGGGAAACATATCGCCATCGTCGCGCACCAGGCGCCGCAGCTTGCCCTCGATGTTTTGTTGCGGGCGCGAAGCTGGGAGCAGGCTATGGCCGAGGACTGGCGTCATCGCAAGGCGTGGCAGCCGGGGTGGGGGTATATTGTTGCGGATGGTGTCCCAGGCTGACGGATATTTCCCGTGCAGGGGAGAACCACTCGTTGGTCTGAGGCAGTGCCTTGTTGAACCGACCCTGCTCGCTATCTGCCTTCTGTAATCCGCTTTCAGCGATCTGCTTTCTGCTAACTGCATCAGCTGCAGTTACGGTCTCAGCCGACGGCCTTAGCCGTAACTCCTGATGAGGCAATAGACGTTAGCGGCCACTACGTCAGCTAACTTTACGGCATCAGCACTCGGCTCAGGGCTAATGTCCAGAATAGCCTGACACTCTCGGACCGACCCAAAGGCCATATGGAAGAATCTTTTCTGGTCAGCTTTCGTCCCGCGCCCACGTCCTTCCGCCAGATTCAAAACGATGCTCGATGCCGCTCTGTCTAACTGCTCTTTTAAGTGCCTTGGTAGTTGTAGCGTCCG
>CAIXSY010000365.1 GCA_903922175.1 uncultured delta proteobacterium
GCGCGCTACAAAAAGCTCTCGCTCCTTGTCCCGAAAAGGCTCCCCTACCCAGACGCTAAAGCCGCTATGTTCTTGAGACTGTATCTGTACCACCGCCTCCGCATCTAGCAGCCCCTTAGCCCGCATGGCACTAAGAACACGGGTGGCAAAGCCGAGTGTTAGCTTCTCTGTGTCGATATTGTCAAATGGCTTAAAGCTGCCGTCCGCTCTAAAACTCCCGTTGCTTAGGATTCCATGATATCAATCTTTGCTGGTCAAAGCACCTTCAGCAAGAGGCGAATGGTACGCCATGCAGGTCGGGGCTCTGAAATAGTAGTGGTTCTTTCCTTCAAGACCTGTTTCCCAACCTCCAGATAATCCACAATGTGGGAACCATCAGAGCTTGAGCCATGAGAAGCGCTGCAATTACTCCAAAATGATCGCCTACCAAACCTATGGCGAGTGAGGCGACTCCAAAAAACAGACTACGGGCCAGTGAATTAAGAGAGTCCATGGTAGCTCGCTGCTCATCGTTGAACTCATCTTGAAATAGCGTCTTTTTTGCCACCACTCCGAGCCCAAACCAGAGGGAATTAGTTGCCATTAACACCGGCGAGGCGACGGTGGGGAAGACTAAAGCAATAATGTTTGCGCTCAGGCAATAGAGCCGCTGTGAAATCAGAATTCTAACAGCTGAGAATCTCCTGAGGATCTTCCCGGAAAATTCAAAACTCAAAGCTGCACTAATGTTGGATAAGGTTCGTGCGAACCCAATAGCCCACATAGGCCAGAGTGTGGCGATAAAGACGTTTCTAAAATAGAAAGCAGACTCGCCGAGGCCAAAGGAGATGACGTCGTAAAGACTGATCAAGCGCAGTCTCTTATTAGTAAAGAAATTTCTGAATGCTAGCCTCATGTGCCTCCATGCACCGGTCCGAACGGACCTGGTGCTCTCGATTTCAACCAGCCAAAAGGAGCTCACAAAGCACAAGGCCAGTGGAGTGACGGAGAGCCACATCGCCAGTTTCAAGGAAACAGCGGCCAGCATGCCACCGAGGAGTGCTGCCATGCCAAGGGCCCACTGTTCGAGTGCGCCTATCCTTCCAAGATGTTTTGCTAGATCGTCAGAGCGACCAAGCTTATTGAGGCTGTCATAGAGCAGGGCATCATTGTTACCGCTGTAGAAGGACCTGGCCAGTCCTTCGCTGACCGCGCCAACAACAAGCCACCAGTACTCGTTTCCCGCTGCGTACAGTATTCCGGCAATGGTGTAGAAGAATCCACCCAACATGGTGGTGTATCGTCTGCCGATTAAATCCGAAAATATCCCGGTTGGTATCTCGAAAACCGCACTGCTTACCATGGCAATAGAGAAAACACTGAGACCAAGCGCATATGAGCCTGAGACAGCCGAGTAGTAGATTGCGGCAATAGGCGCCCAAAGACTAAAGCCGATCAGGAATCCTTGGGCGGTCAAGATCCGAACGTTGCGAGAGACATCCATAAGATTAAGTCAGGTGTAATTGCTCACTAACCCCGGGTTCATCGCCTTACGTATGAAGTTCCAAGGATAAGACTATGGGATTTAGTCGCACGTAATGCGCAATTACCACAATTCGACGGGTATTCTACATAGATCACTCGAGGGGATCAATCTTTGCTCATGACACCAACAGCAGGAGATTGAAATTGCGACTGCCTCTGAGGTAGGATCCCGTAACCTTCTCAGGAACTCAGGACAAAAGGTTTGCTCCATCTCTCTTTTTATGTCGGAGAGTCTTGCCTGATGATCAAACAACGACTCCCAGTTACGCCAAAATGAACGCCCGGAGTCTCTGAGTTGATGACGCAGCTGTAGCCCAACGGCGCCGACGATTAGAAGCGGTTTTAGCCGAAATGGAAAAACAAAGGTGACTGGTCAGCACTATATTACTCAGGCACGTTGTAGCAGTGGAGGTGCCCAAGGAACAAACTAGAGCGGCGCCCGCGCCGCTCTACCACCACCATTTACGGCGTGGCTGCACATGAACCTGCTCGGCTCCAGCGTGCTCGACGAGGAGAAAACGTAAAAAGAGCCAGACGAGCTGTGCAAAAATTATCCCACCTAGCCAAAGATAACGATAACAGTAGCTGGTGTGGTCACAACCATAAGCGGCAGGGCTCCAGACGGTTGCTACCCAATACGCCACAAAAATAAGAAAGAAGAGCAGATGCAGCGCCGCTTCCTTGACCATCTTTCGGAAATATAAACCGATAATTAGACCGACTATGGCTGCGCTAACGGGCAGGAGGAGAGAGCCAACAACTGAAATAGTTAGCGTGTTTTGCCAAAAAAAAACTGGGTCTTGGGGAAGTGGGGGCATAGATCGACCAACGAGCCTGGTTGGATATACTTCGTAGCCGTACTCTTGTTCTGAGCCTCGCATCAGCCGACACAGCGCAGTCGAAGCTCGTTCTTGGCTTTTTGGCACCAATCTGTGTCGACTGGGTATAGTATCACCCTCATGGCCGAATTTCCACCTCTGTTATTACAGCAGCCATTGAATCTTGTTATGTTTTTCTTGTAGATTGGTAGCTGTGGATGTACCCAATGATTTGTATCTCTCTAAATCTGTAATTATTGCATAAAATAGTTTGTACTTGAGTCCAAAGAGGCGCACTGTGCAGTTGAGCCCCAAGAAGGTTCAGTTTGGCCCTGTTTTTTAGTAACTAGTCAGCACACTGTGTAACTTGTCAGATTTTGGCCTGAATCGAGGCGCAAGTCTCAAGCCCGACCGAGACATTACTAGCTGTAAGTCGCAGGGAGGGCTTGAGTCTCGCAACGACGAGTCAGGGCAAAAGCTGACAAGTTATTTTTTTGTAACTAAATTATATAACTAGGTATTAGCGCTGTGCCAAGCGAAATCAAACTTCCACTGTTCTACGAGCAGATTACCGAACTCTTACCACATCGATATCCATTCCTGATGGTCGACCGGGTTATCGAGTTTACCCCAGGCTCAGGGATTGTTGGCTACAAGAATATCAGCAACAACGAGCCCTTCTTCCAAGGACATTTTCCCAATCGTCCGATAATGCCCGGGGTGCTCATGACTGAGGCACTAGCACAGCTTGGGGGGATATACGCGCGCTTGATGTTTCCGGAACGGACAAAGGATAAGCTTTTTGTCTTCACGGAAATGGAGAACGTACGCTTCCGCCGCCAGATAATTCCGGGGGATAGGTTGATGCTCCATCTAGAAAAGTGCGTCACCAAGCTCGGGCACTGGAAGATGAGTGCTTTGGCCAGGGTCAATGGCGAAACCGCTGTCGAAGCGCAGATTAGAGCGGCCGAGGTTTCGCGCTAGTTCTCCCCCAAATAAATTCTTAGTCTTCGCGGAAAAGTGTGGGTAACCCGTGCAGGTGCAGGTGCAGGTGCACGGGCTACATTCTGCCCATACTTATTGGTGAGGAGCCAAAAAACCTTATTTGGGGGAGAACTAGAGGCCTTTGACACGCCCCTCCATCCCCTCCATAATGCCCCCCTATGAAATCACTTGTCGCCGTCGTTATGGGATCAAAATCGGATTGGGAGACGATGAAAGAGTGCGTCGCCATCCTCAATCTCCTCAAGATTCCGCATATGGTGCGCGTTGTCTCGGCACACCGCACTCCCGATCTACTCTTTAACTTTGCCGAAACAGCAGGCGATCGTGGCATCGAGGTGATCATCGCCGGTGCTGGCGGCTCGGCACATCTGCCGGGGATGATTGCCGCCAAGAGTCCTCTTCCGGTGTTAGGCGTTCCTGTCGAATCGCGATCGCTTAAAGGTTTAGACTCACTGCTTTCTATCGTACAGATGCCGGCTGGCATTCCGACGGCGACCTTTGCTATCGGCGCAGCCGGAGCTAAGAATGCAGCTATCTTTGCCGCTGCGATATTAAGCGCTCGCTATCCAGCGATCAAAGCAGCCCTCCTCAAATTTAGAAAGAAGCAGACCGGCAACGTGCTTAAACACCCTGACCCAAGAAAGAAAGTATGAAGATCGGAGTACTCGGCGCAGGACAACTGGGACGGATGCTGGCTTTGGCGGGCTGTCGCTTGGGATATCGCTTCCGTTTTTTTGATACCTCAAGTGACGCACCTGCCGCTCAGCTCGGAGAGCTTCACACCGGCTCATGGCAGGACGTTCAAGCGTTACGCCGTTTCGCCGATGGCCTTGACGTGATCACCTACGAGTTCGAAAATGTATCTCTTTTTGCCGCGAAAACCTGCAGCGACTGCGCCCCTGTCTGGCCGCCCCTCGGCGCCCTTGAGATGGGCCAAGATCGCGTTAAGGAAAAGGCCTGCTTTCGCAAGCTCGATATTCCCAGTGCGGTCTTTCGCGAGGCGCATAACTTCGAAGAGTTAAAACAAGCAACCCTCGATCTGGGTTTCCCCTGCGTGATTAAAACCACGACACTCGGCTATGACGGCAAAGGACAGTACGTCCTGCGCAATCAAAACGACGCCGAGGCGGCATGGCGCGCGCTGGCTGGAAGCGGCGTCATCGTCGAACAATTTATCGCCTTTGAACGCGAAATCTCCGTTATCGCCGTGCGCAGCATGGCTGGTGATATCGCCTTCTACCCTATCGCCCAGAATGAACACCAACAGGGCATCCTGCGCACCTCGCGCGTTCCCACCGTAAACTTGTCAGAATCTCTACAGGCAAAAGCCCAAGACTACGCTCGCCGCATTCTCGAAGAATATCGCTATGTGGGCGTCATGGCGATCGAGCTCTTTGAAACCAAAGGAGAACTCCTTGCCAATGAAACCGCTCCGCGCGTACACAACACCGGGCACTGGAGCATTGATGGTGCCATCACCAGCCAGTTTGAAAACCATCTGCGGGCGATTACTGGCCTTGCCCTCGGCAGCACTGACCTACGCTGCCCAACGGTTATGCACAATCTTCTTGGCGAGCCACCGGCAATGGAGGCACTTGCCGCCATTCCCGGAGCGGCGATCCACCTCTACGGAAAATCGCCACGCCCAGGAAGAAAGATAGGGCACATAAACCTCCTCGGATCATCGGTCGAAGAGCTTGCCGAGCGAGAGAAGATACTTAACGCCTTAGTCGTGAAATCGTCATCGTAGGGTAACTTTACGTCAATACTTTTCTAGGCATTAGATTCTCTTACCTACGTCCCCGGGTACGTTAGCTTGCCCAGACAAATACCATTTTGTAGGATGGTATTGCTGATTGCACAGATATGGATTGATAATGAGGTGCCGACGTCAATAAATTCGAGCGTAGGGTATTCTGCACAGCCCTTTCCGTGAGCGGATAGGTGGACCTCGATGACGCTGACAGCCGGACGTAAGACGTCAGACGTTGGCCGCTAGACGTCTGCGTTATGCGATATTGTTGATATAGGGGAGTGAGCAGTTGCCGTTACAATAGCAAACTATGTCTGATCTCACTCAAAATGTCTGGTGGTACGTCCGGCGCACGCCCGAAGAGGTCACCCTTGTGCCGCGTGGGGCGTGGCGACTCTCGAACCTCTTGCGCATCAAAAATAGATTGAGTGCGACGTTGGTCCAGGCCGGCGAGCGTGTGCGCATCGAAGGCGCTGAAATAAGCGAACTGGATACGGCGGGAGCCCTGCTCATGTTTCAGCTTGCTGTCGGCGAGAACGGTAATTTTCGCAACATCGCACTCTCAGGCTTCAACTCACAGCACCTCAATATCGCCACTATCGTCCGCGAGCGCTGGCGTCACGGTGATGTGGGAGCGGTACCGCCACCACTCAATATTATTCAGAAGCTGGGCAAGGCCACTATTACGGTGGGCCTCGGCCTTCTCGATCTCTTAGCATTTTTGGGGGAGGCCTTCGTCGCCGCCTGGGAGGTGATCAGCAACCCGCGCCGATTACGCGTTCGCGAATTTGTGGTTCAACTCGAATTGGTCTTCGTCGATGCCATCCCGATCGTCTGCCTCGTCACCGCTTTAATCGGCATCGTCCTCGCCTACCTCTTCGCCATGCAGCTCGTTAAGTACGGAGCTAACATCTTTATCGTCGACGGCGTCGTCTTGGCGATGTGCCGCGAATTGTCGCCGGTGATCGTGGCCATTACCCTCGCCGGTCGCTCCGGCTCGGCGTTTACGGCGCAGATCGGGACGATGAAGATCAATCAGGAGATTGATGCCATGGTGACGACGGGGCTGTCGCCGATGCATGTTTTGGTCATGCCGCGGGTTGTGGCCCTAATCATCGCCCTGCCGCTGCTGTCATTCATCGGTGATGTCGTCGGCACGCTCGGCGGCTTAGCCATATCACACTGGTACGTGGGGCTAAGCGGGGCTACCTTCTTTGACCGTATTCAATCAAACTTCCCCTACAAATCGTTTTACTTCGGGCTTTTTAAGGCACCGGTATTCGCCGCATTCATCGCCGTCATCGGCTGCCAGATGGGTTTGGCAGTGGAAAATAACGCCCGCAGCGTCGGCCTCAACACAACCTCGACCGTCGTTCAGGGCATCGTCGCCGTGATTATCCTCGACGCCATGTTCGCCGTTCTCTTTGCACAAGCGGGGTTCTACTGATGCGAGGGACAGATGCTGCTTAAGGTCGATTCGATCGTTACCCGCTTCGGCGCACAGACAGTGCACCGCGGAGTCTCGTTTGCCATCGAGCGCCCTTCGGTCGTGGCGCTGATTGGCGGGTCAGGCTCGGGAAAATCCGTTCTCTTACGCGAACTCCTCGGTCTGATGCGTCCCGATTCGGGAAACATCGAAATCCTCGGCCACGACATTACTCAACTTTCTCCGAAACGGCTAGCGGCGCTGCGCAATCGCTACGGTGTACTCTTCCAGGATGGGGCCCTCTTTTCGGGCCTTACGGTGGAGGAAAACATTCGCGTGCCATACGTGGAGCACACCCGCCTTCCCGAAAGTCTGATAAAACCACTGGTCGAGCTGCGCCTGGCCCTAAGCGGCCTTTCTTCGGACGTCGGCCTGAAGATGCCGAGCGAACTCTCCGGTGGGATGCGTAAAAGAGTCGCCCTAGCCCGTGCCCTGGCACTCGAACCGGAGCTCCTCTTCCTCGACGAGCCTACCTCGGGGCTCGACCCGATCAATGCCCGCGCCTTTGACCAGCTCGTGCGCACCCTCTGCGATAGCCTGGGGCTCACCGTGCTGCTCATTACCCATGATTTAGACACCCTTGAAGGTATCACCGACCGGGTGATAGCCTTAGCCGAGGGCAAGGTGCTAGCTGACGGAACGTTTGCCGAAGTTTCAAAGGTAAAGCACCCCTGGATTCAGTCGTACTTCTCATCGCGGGTAACTCGATAATGGAATCACGTGCACGCTATATGTTGGTTGGGGCCGTGGTGCTGTTGATCAACGCCATCCTCACGATTACCCTGCTCTGGCTCGGCGCCCAGCGCGACGATGCCGACTCACGTTTCTATACGGTGTACTTCCGCAAGTTTTCGCTGGCCGGCCTACAGGTCAATAGCTGGGTGACGATGCGCGGAATCAAGGTCGGCGTCGTCGAAAAGATGCAGATCTCGAGACGTGACATCGAACTGATCAAAGTAAGTCTGCGCCTGCAAAAAGACACCCCCGTCAAACACGACACTGAAGCCGTCATCGAACGTAATCTCCTTACCGGTCTGGCGAGCATCGATCTGGTCAAGAGCACCCAGGAGTCTCCCCTGCTAGAGGAAACCGCGCATGAGGAGTTTCCCGTGATCCCTGAAGGCAGAACAACCCTTGGCACCATTCAGGACAACTTGCCCCAACTGTTCGACAAGGTAAGCCAGATAAGTAACCGCCTTAATGCCCTGATTAGTCCCGAGAACGAAAAGGCACTGAGCGAGACCCTGGCCAATCTTCGCGCTCTTTCATCTGAACTAGAACACCACAAAGCCGAGTTCACCCAGGCGATAAGCAACGTTAACGCTCTTACCGCCGATACACGTACACTCATCCAAGGCCTGGACATCCGCAGCAAAGAAGTTGCCCAATCGGTAACGGGAGCCTCTGAGGCGATGACCCTGGAGATGAGCCGCATCGGCCAGGCCTTAAGCAGCACCGCAGAAGCGATTCGCGTCACCCTCGAAGGGTACGAGGAACCAGGAACCATTATTCGTGGCCGGGCAGCTTCAGCGCGCGGCCCAGGCGAGGAGCGCAGATGAGAATTATGAGACGAAAGATCTTGGGATTCGTTATGCTGGCCATGCTGAGCGCATGTTCATCACTTTTAGCCCCAGCACCAGATAAAGATCGTTTTGTGCTCCAAGCACCGACCTGCCCCAGCGCAGCCACCGCAGAAAACGGCGCTACGCTCCTCGTTCGCGCCACCACCTCGAGCAAACTTTTTGATAGCCAGAAGATCATCTTTAACGATACTGCCGAAACACGCGGCTTTTATCAGTTCGCCGCCTGGGCCGAGAGCCCCGTGCTGCAATTCACCAGGCTCTTACTCGGACGCATGGAGTGCGTCGGCATATTTCACTCCGTCTCGCGTGGCAACGAGGCCGCCCGCGCCGATTATATTTTAAGCACCGAGATCATCGACTTTCGCCACGATTACACCGAAAAACCGGGCAAGGCGCTCGTTACCGTCCGTGCCGAATTTTACGCCCCCGCCAGCCGCACGATGCTCGCCAGCCGGGTATTTTCACGTGAGGTGCCGGTCACCGAGTTCAACGCTGAAGGCGCCGTTCACGCCTTTAGTCAGGCATCGGAGCAGGTGCTAAGCGATCTGGCTGGGTGGGTGGCGGGAGTGGTGGCGGCTAAGACTTAGTTCCTGGCCGTATGGTGCTGGGGCGTGAGGCTTTCCTGTGGGCCAGGAACTAGCCTTGAGAGCACAATCCCTTTCGCAGGTTCAGCTTATATTTGAGTAGTAGTTAGTGTGCTAATACAATATCCTTAATATTCGGATCTAAGTATTATGCACAGAGTGCTTGCAGTCATAATCGCACTAAGTAGTTTGGGCATTTCAGGCGTGGAAGCCTCTCCATTTGTTACTCACGGCACTTAAGGACACCCATCGAACTGCTGGCGCAACTCACTGATTTAATTGCCATTAAGGCAGTCTCAGTAAAGACTCCTTAATTGGAGTCCCAGATCTTCTTGCCTAAATGGATAGAAACGGATATCTATGGATATAATTGGATAGGCAAATGGATATCGTATGAAAATTGGGGCGTTGAAAATATCGCCGGAGATGCTTCGGCTGATCGGGGAGATCGACGAGTTCAAAGGGAGCTGGCGAACGCTGACGACGCTGGCCCCAGAACGGCTGGCCGGATTGAAGCGCGTCGCCACCATCGAAAGCATCGGGTCTTCTACCCGCATTGAGGGGGCGAAGCTGACCAACGCGCAGGTCGAGGAACTGCTGGGCCGATTGGATCAAGAATCGTTCATCAGCCGCGACGAGCAAGAGATTGCGGGCTATGCCGAAGTGATGGATGCAGTCTTCAACTCCCACGCCGACATGCCACTGACAGAAAACTATATCAAGCAGCTTCACGCCATGTTGCTGCGCCATTCGACGAAGGACGAGCGACACAGAGGCGAATACAAGAAGCTACCCAACAATGTCGAGGCGTTCGACGCCAATGGGAAAAGCGTCGGCGTCATATTCCAAACTGCTTCGCCCTTCGACACGCCCTTCAGGATGCAAGAGTTAGTCGCGTGGACGCGCGAAGCGATGGCGGATCGGGCTTGGCATCCGCTGATCGTTGCCGGGCTATTCACGGTCGTCTTTCTCGATATACACCCATTTCAGGACGGTAACGGGCGGCTGTCACGCGTTTTGACGACGCTGCTTCTGCTCCACTCGGGCTATGGCTACGCTCCCTATAGTTCGCTGGAGAGCGTCGTCGAGGCAAACAAGGAAGGTTATTACCTGGGACTGCGGCGGACGCAAGGAACTCTGACACGAGACGAACCCGACTTCGAGCCATGGCTGTTGTTCTTTCTACGCTCGCTAAAAAAGCAAAAGGATCGGCTGGCAGAAAAGATTGTACGGGAGCCGGAGTCGGAGGGGCTGCCCCCGGACGCGCTCAAGATTTTGGAGGAGACGCGCCGTCTGGGCCGCATCACAACAGGCGAGGCTGAGAAACTAACTGGCGCGCCTCGTCCGACTGTCAAGACGCGGCTCGGCGAGCTGGTCAAACGTGGATTGCTGCGCCGCCAGGGACAGGGAAGAGGCGCTTGGTATGGACTTCCGCCATCTCGATAGATGCAGAAGTGGTACGCAAGGACGCCTATTGAATTGTTTACGCAACTCCCTGATTTAACTATCGTCGGACGATCTCAGTGAAGACTCATTAATGGGTGTCCTCAATCTTCTCTTTAATGGGTGTCCTCAATCTTCTCTGCTCTTGGCGATCTCGCCTATTGCAGGCAACGGATCGACCGAAGCGCTTCCGGTCGTACCTATCGTTGCCACGAACGCAATCGGTTTTTTCCCGTGAGCGAGGTCTTCTTCAATCGCTTTCTTTAAAAGCTCAGGTTGCATGGAGAAGTTTTTATCGACACCTATCTTACGCAGATTCTGCGAGCCGAGACCGGCGATTCGAACAGCCTTTTCAACGGACGAGTGAGCCTCAACCGAGGCGTACACCATTAGGTTGCAGTAGCTCGTGCTGCACCACTTATGATCATAACTCCGGCGCGAACTGCTCGATCCTCACGCTTTTGGCAGCGTGAATATAATCTTCAACCCCTTCCCCACAACGCTCTCGGCTTTAATGTCACCACCGTGCGCTTCAACAATAGCCTTTGAGATTGCGAGTCCAAGGCCAGTGCCCTCACTTTGGTTATTGAGGCGCTCAAATTTCCCGAATAACTTTGACATATTTTCTGGAGCGATACCGGGTCCATGATCTTGGACTGAGCACGTCACACGGTCACCACAATCGGTGATAGCAAGTTCGATAGCACCTGCCTCCCCATAATGAATTGCGTTCGCCAAAAGATTCATCCAAACCTGGGCTATTTTGTCCGAATCTCCACGCATAAGAATTGGCTCATGCGGAAACGACAAGACTACGGTGAGGTTTTTTTTCTGCGCTATCAACTCGTAGCCCTGCGCCATCTTCTCTGCGATCTGCGTTAAGTCCAAGGAGGCCTTTTTCAGCTTCACTCGGCCCAACTCGATCGTAGACATCATCAAAAGATCTTTCACCATTCGGTCAAGAAGAACAACCTCGTGATTAAGCATTTCGAGAAACTGTTTTTGCGTTTCCGAAACCCCTTCCCGAAGGAGCAGATCCACAACCTCTTTTGAAATTGCGAGCGGGCTCCGCAGATCGTGGGTTACAATGCCGATGAATTCCTCCTTCATGAGTTGAATCTTGCGTCGCTCCAATGCATACTGAATCCTCCGTTCTAACATGGGTCGATCGAAATCACCCTTAACGATATAGTCCTGAGCGCCATGAGCGATCATCTCTACGGCGGTTCTCTTATCTGCCAGGCCGGAGCAAACAACTATTGCTGCCGTGTGGGCAACCTCCTGCAGCGCTAAAAAAGTTTCTACTCCTTGGCTGTCCGGCAGCGAGAGGTCCAAAATGATCAGATCAAATGGATGCTGCTTAAAAACTCTAATTGCTTTTTCGAGGTTGTCGACACGAGTTAATAAGTACGTTCCAAATTCCGCTTGAGCGCTCTGTAGGTATGTCGTAATTATGAAAGCATCATCAGCGTCATCTTCCACCAAAAGTACCCGGATTTCATCCAATTCGCCATCGGTCCTGCTTACATCCATAAACGAGCCCTGTTAATTTCCAATCAGCGGTAAAATAACCGTCTCTAGCCAATAGTGCTTGATGATCTTCACCACACCTACCAGATTATGAAAATCGGTAGGCTTTCTTATAAAAGAATTAGCACCCAGCTCATAGCAACAGACCACATCGCTCTCATTTTTAGATGTGGTCAAAATAATTACTGGTATTTTATGCAGCTTGGGATGAGACTTGATCTCTTTAAGAGCTTCGCGCCCATCCTTACGCGGCATATTAAGGTCGAGCAATATCAGAATCGGTCGTGGGTACAAGCTCTCGTCGTAAAAGTCCCCCCGAGAGAGAAGGTAGTCCATCAACTTCTCACCATCTCGAACACGACAAAGCGCATAGCAAAGATCCGCTTCCTGAAAAGCCTTCTGGATAAGCAGATAGTCATCATCATCATCCTCGACAAGCAGAATCTTCATTGGCCCTTTAACGTCGCTCACTTTTCAATAGCTCCCGGACAAACGCTTTCTTGGAAATAAAGAAATAAACACCCCTGATCACGGCGATTAAACTACAACAGGTCCAAAAAGTCTCGTTAGTAAGAGACTTTTTACCTATGGCGTATAGCAGACGCAAAAAGTCTTGTCGCGACTTGTCCCCCGTAGCATCGACCGCGAGGTCGAGCGAAGGGGGAAGCGACTCTAAATGCGTCAGCTATATCCCCCATAGCACATTGAAATAAAAGGAACTTTTATTTCAATGTGCTATGGGGGATTGCGAATTACCTCGCCATGACTTTTTGCGGACGGTGTAGAACCCAGGACAGCTCCGGACTACTCCTCCATTCACCGACATGACTTACTTCAACAACCTAACCGTAAAGGTCGATCCCTCCCCTGGCCTACTTTGCACATCGATTTGCCCCCCCACCTGCTGAACAATTCTTTTACAGATCGCTAGTCCGATGCCGGAGCCTCGATATTCATCCCGTGTATGCAATCGCTGAAAAGCCCCGAAAATTCTCTCCGAATATTTCATCTCAAACCCAATTCCGTTGTCCTCGACAGAAATCATATACTCTCGCTCGGTCTCCCGCGAGACGATCTTAATGACCGGCGGGACATCTTTTTTCGCAAACTTAAGGGCATTCCCGATCAGGTTCTGGAAAAGCTGTTGGGCATACATAACGTCAAATGTTACTTTGGAAAGTTCCCCCACTTCAATCTGAGCCTGCGACTCCCGAATCTGAACTTCAAGATCTCCGATCACATCGCTGATTATTTTGTTGAGATCAACCTTAACGCGCATTTGTTCGCGCGTCGCTACTCTTGAATAATCAAGAAGGTCGCTGATGAGGTTACTCATTCGTGTAGCCGCCGAACACATCCGCACCAGATAATCTTTTGCCTCACTATCCCAACCCGTAATTTGCTTTTCTTGAAGGAGCTGTGAGAAGAGGGTGATTTTGCGCAGCGGCTCCTGGAGATCATGTGAGGCCACATACGCAAACTGCTCGAGCTCCTTATTTGATCGCGCCAGTTCATCCTGAATGTTTTTCAGTTGGGTAATATCAACAATCACCCCCACGAGAAACGACTGCTTACTTTCATCCACGTAGATAACTTTTCTTGTCAGCACGGTATGCGTAACACCTTGGGCATCTTTAACTCTCTCCTCACTGATGTTCTCGTGTCCAGTTCGAAAGACATCCTCGTCCTTTGCCCAAGATATTTCGGCTTCTTCCTTCTTAAAACAATCGAAATCATTTTTACCCAGTAACGCCTCGCGTGAGCATCCCATGAGCTGACAAAAGGCATCGTTGAGAAGTACCCAGTTGTGTTGCGTGTCTTTTACGAAGATGGGGTCGCCGACAGAGTTAATGATGCGATCGAGAAAATTCCGTGACTCCTGCAGCGCTGATTCGAAATGCTTACGGTCAGTGATATCGCGTGAGAAACCAGTGGTGCCGATGACCTTGCACCCGTTATCAAAAAGTGGCGCTTTGTATGTTTCATACCATTTATCAACTCCTTTATCTCTCACGACCTCCTCAACGCTCTTTCTCTTTCCGCTCGCCATTACCTCGGCATCATCTGCACGATAGGCCTCGGCCAGGTGCTTCGGCCAAATATCCATGTCCGTTTTGCCCAAGAGCTCTTCGGGCGTGGAAAATCCGCAGGCGAGGGCAAACGGCTCATTCACAGCGGTAAAACGTCCGCTACCGTCTTTGAGCCAAACCAAAAACGGGAAATTATTTAATAATATCCTTAGGTCGGAAGATTCCCGTTGAATAATAGCCTCCGCCTTTCTCCGCTCGGTAATGTCGCGACTAATACCAAGGATGCCGAGCAACACATTATTTGGCCCCCGATAGGGAGATTTGAGCGTATCGATTAACATTGTTCGGCCATCCGGGTAGGTAATAACCTCTTCATTGTGCCGAGCTGTTCGTGATTGCAGCATGCTTTTGTCAAAATCTCTGAACTGGTCCGCGACATTTTTATCAAAAAGATCATAATCTGTTTTTCCGACTATCTCCTCTTTAGGTCGCCCAACAAACTCCACGAAGTGGGGATTACAGCCTAGGTAAACGCCGTTAAGATCCTTAAAAAAGATAATGTCAGGGATCGAGTCCAAGAGAGAGGTGATCAAAGCAGCCTGTCTTTTGATCTCCTCTTCTACTCCCTTACGCAGCCGAACATTCACCAGCATCTGCGCAAAAACCCCGAGCAAGTGCTGTTCGTTACCTGAGTAGTTATGATGTTTCTTTACCGAGTCGAAGCCGACGAATCCAAGGCTTTCGCCGTTGCCCATCATAGGGACCGTGAGGAGGCTTTTTATACCTTGCGGCTCAAGGATGCTGCGCAAGTTACCAGCCGGTAAAGCTAAAACGTCCGCTATAAATACCACATCACCGCGGCGATGCGTATCAACCCAGTCAGGTAGGGCGTCCAGGGGAACGGCTTGCAATTGATCAATTTGCGCCTGGACGCCCTCTTCGCACCACTCGTGAGTGTTCTTGCAGATCTGCTTCTTGAAATCATAGTCAAAGATATAGGCCCGGTCAGCCCCGACGAATCTCGCCAAGTTTCCAAGCGAAACGTAGATCGCATGCTCGACCAGATCAAGCGGTAGGTTAATATACCTTGAAGAGATATCCATAAGCAGCTGCTGCAAACGGAATTGATGTTGTAGCGACTCCTCCGTGTGCTTGCGCTCGCTGATGTCGTGGAAAGTCACCACAGCACCTGCGGTCCTGCCGCCTACTATTTGGGGGTATGACCAGTACTCCGCGGGAAAGCACGTGCCATCAACCCTCCACAGAACTTCATCGTCGACATGCACCCCGTCGCCACCCTGAAAAGCCTTGTATATTCTGCAACAGTCAACATTCATCGGACGATGGTCCGCGTACGAATGATGTATGAGTTGGTGCATGTTCTTTCCAAGCAGCTGTGCTACATCAGCGCACCCCAGCTGCGTAAGGCAGGATGGATTGGCAAAGGTGCAGTTGCCTTGAAGATCAATGCCGTAAATCGCCTCGGCGGTTGAATTGAGCAGAAGACGCACCTGCTCTTCACTCCTCTGTAGTAAGCTCGTTCGCTCCGCAACGATCCGTCCCAATTCCTCTCGACGACTAAAGACCATTCGGGCCCAAAAATACAACATAGCGGTTAGCATGAGTCCAACCAATGCGGTGAGCCACCCTGCGCGGGTGGGATAGAGGCGATGGAATGCCGACGTCGGAGACATTCTCAGTGAAAAGGCCTTGCCACAGGCGGAGATTGGAACCTCCATCGAAAAGTAGGCCGGCCGAGTCTGGTCGCTTATCGTAGCTGATGTTGTGGCCAGTAGTTCGTCGGGCTTATTTTCACGCCGTTGACTCAGCGCTATCGATACATACTGCTTGCCCAATCCACTTTCATTAGTAGTGGCGTTTTCTAACATCACCCCGAAGCGAAATACAGCCAGGACCACACCGCGAAGAAGCTTAGAATCACCTTTTTCGAATACCGGTCGAACCACGAGTATTCCCTTCTGGGTCCCGGTTTCTTGTACCAGGGTGACGGGATCGGTGCCGATACTAACTCCTAATCGCTGAGCCTCCTCGATCGCAACACGACGAACTGGCTCCGAGCCCAGATCGTAACCGAGGGCTCGCTCATTACCGATTAAGGGAGCAATGTACAGGACAGGGTAGTAGACGTTTCGATTAGAGGCAGGGCTGCGCTGGTCCTCCCCTTGATGCTCCCATATTTCGAATTCTGTAGCCGTGCGTTGACGCACCTCCTGCTCAAAACTACGCCTATCTCGTTCTGGCACGGCGGGAATCCATTCCCAAGCCTGCACGGCCGGATTATGGGTTAAATACTCCGCATATTCCCGAAAGCCTGCGGGTGTTATGTCGTGCGTGCTTTCAACAAAGTGGGCCAGCCCCTCCAGCTCAATTGCGCTAAGCTTATCAAAAAAGTCAGCGACCCGGGCGGACTGTGCGTGCGCAAGATGGGAAAATATTTCGTAATGGCGTCGAGCTTCGTCCGTATGCGCTACCCAAGAGGCACCGAGCGTAATCATGAGCCCCAAGGCGAGAACCAGTAGCTGTTCGAACTGAAACCATTGTTTTTGCCGTAAGCGCACGAGGCCATAAATGGACAAAAGAAGCAGGAGGCTTAGCGCCAAAAGCACAGGAGCTATCCTCGCGTGCACCAGCACCTCATCCAGGGGCCAGAAGTCGACGTCAAAAGCCCTTACCGCAACCAGAGCACCGACCATCATAAGTACAGCAACTATCGAAATGCCGCATACAACCTGCACAACTCTCTGTGGTTTAGCCATCTCTAGTTCTCTCTATTCAGATCGTGATTCTTCCATCCTGGCATCTGCTACGTTGACCACCGAACGTTATTGCACGTGAGTTAAGAGTAGCTTGACGTACTCAAAGATGAGGACATCATGCAGCCATGCCAACAAATTTGACCATCAACGTCTGACGAAGATAGCCTCGCTGGTCCAAGGTGAAACCCGCTAGCATATTGGAATATAATAGATTTCCTGCTTAAGAGAAACAGGTAATACCGTGTTTGCCTTGAAACCCAGCGGACCTTGCACTAAACGTGGCCTGGGCTAAACCCACACGCGCCAGAGATAGGCGAATATTCGTGCCGGTACTGCCCGAGTGTGCGGACGGTGTAGTTTACCTCACAACAATGAAAGACAACGACAAGCATCGACATTAGTAAAAATGCCCACGAAATTATCTGCCTCGTCAATAATCAAGGCGCAGTCATGCCTATTTTCTGCCATCTGCCTCGTCACTTCGGCCAAACTCTCATTCTCATTGACTATGTAGGGTTCTTGGCTGCAGATTTTACCCACTTCTACATCTTCAGGAAAGCCCACGGCCCGACTGAGTGCCATTACCAATTTTATATCGCGCTCTGAAATAAGCCCAACGATCTGCTGCTCCTGTACTACGGGAAGATGGTGAATATTATAGACCTCCATTTTCTTAAGCGCTTCATACACAGAAAGTTCTGCTAAAATTGTATATGGACAGCGAGCCATAACGCTCTTTATGAGCATTGGACTTCTGCCCTCGAAGAGGCCTCGTTTGTATTTGCCGATGAACAGCTCAGGGAATATTTGAATCGGTGCTCTCTCCATACTCATACCATCGATTAATTAGGCTATATTTACCAAATTTTCGTTTAATGATATCAAAGCGACTCAGCCATGGCACGGCCTGCTGCCTCTTTGCTTACACGATTAATGTGCCGAGCAGCATTTGATCTATCAGGTGCTTTACATATCGATTTAGGTGAAGGGCTCGACATGCCCTGCGCCGACAAAGACACGATATTCACCCTTCGCCTTAACGGCATACGTTGGTCCTCCACAACAAAGAGCGCGCAATTTATGCCACTCTTTCCATGTCGTTCTACGTTTCCTGCCATCAGGCTGGTACAGCAGCAAGGAAATTCGAATATCACTTTATGAGTAGCGGATAGAAGAATTGCCAATGACGAAGGCCGCCTTCAACACAGTAGCTTATCCTATCGTCTACCCCCCCCTCGTGCTCTCCTATTTAGCTACGGCGGGATCTGGCGTAAGCTTGAGTAATATTACTCAAGCTTGTCACCGACATGGCCGTATCCATTAATAGGGCCGGGAGGAATAGAAATTCCTCTGACGTAAACGGAACTTTTATTTCAGTGGCGAGGGACGATTCCAAGCTAGTGCCACAGGACGTTTGGGCATAAAGCTAGCCGTCATCAATAAAATGAAGACGCTTTTCGAAAAAAACACCGAGCGTTTCGTCCTCAAACTGCAGGCGCCTCCTGATAATATAAAACTCTTCATCGACCTTGCGCCGGTTGCAGAGACTGCACCAGTACCAGCGATTACTCGAGAGGAGGTGCTATCGGTTATTGAGAGCGGACTGCGAATCACCGCGATCGATACCACCGTTCTTGATGATGTAATTAAGTATGTAAATCGAGGTGAGGCGGTAACAGAGCGTCGCATCAAAAAGGGACGAGAACCGGAGACCGGGACTGATGGGAAGATCGTGTTCTTAGTAAAGAAATTTACCGGTAAGGGAGAGATGCACGAAGATGCCAATGGACGAGTCGCCTTAAGCAACTTGCACCTCTTCGACAATGTGCGCAATGGGCAGGTCGTCGCACGTCTCTACCCCCCAAAAGCGGGTAGAGACGGTGAGGACGTATTTGGAAAGTGTATCCCCTCGAAGCCCGGCGCGGCCATTAAGGCTAAGGTTGATGCGACCTTGCGCATCGAAGAGCCTGCCTCTGCGGCTGAGAACTATCAACGAGTCGTCGCCCTCTGCGATGGTTATATTACGGAGGATTCGGGAACTCTCCAAGTTCATGATGAGCTGCACGTCAAGGGCGATGTCGATTTTCATTACGGCAATATAGATTTTATCGGCAAGGTCTCGGTGTCCGGAGATGTTCATCCTGGCTTTGGAGTCACCGCGGTTAAGGGGGTGGTGATCCGAGGCGGAATTCAGGAAAGCCGATTGCGCTGCACGGAGGGCGATATAGAAATAAAGGGATTCGCCTTTGGTGGCAAAAACAGCATGATTGTTGGCGGTCAAGGGGTGATCGGAACGGTGATGCATGAAATCACCGCCGAGGTAGTCGGTAATATTGTTGTTCAAAAAGAAGCCATTGACTGTACGTTTCGAACACAATCAAGCGTATTGATGCCAAGCGCTCGGCTGATTGGCGGAAAGGTGATGTGCGTCTGTGGGCTCGAAGCTAAGGAGATTGGCAACGAGGCGGGGCAAAACACCCTCGTAACTCTAGCTAATAGTGTCGAGGTCGGGACGGAGTACTGCCAGCTTCTTGTGCAGATTGCGAACCACGATCAAGCGATTAAACTGATCGAACTGCATCTTGGGCCCTATGCATACAACACCGCGCGCGTTCAGCTCCTCAGCCTAAACCACCGATCGAGAATGGAAGCACTGCTGCACAAACGCAAAGAGCTTGAGGAAAGTCGCCTGCGCTTGTTGGCCAAAAAAGTGAGCATGCTCGAATCGGGAAAGTGGAACGCCCTTCAGCGTGTGAGTTTTCATAAAGCACTTTTCCCGGGCGTGCGCATTGTTTCTGGGGAGCACGTGTTTGCCCCTAAGGAGATTATACCAGGACCTGCGACGATAGAATTTGACCAAGAAACGCAAGCCTTTGTTACCGGAGATCTGAGGCCGATAGAGTGTAATTTAACGACAAAGCCAAACAACAGTGGGCATACACAAATTTTAAAAGGAGATGAGCATGCAAAGTAATGAGCTTAACTCAATAAATCGCGCGCTAAAAATGGCGTGTGAGACCAATTTTGGCGTGCTCGATAAAAGTTTCCTCTGTCAAAGCTTGAGCGCCATCGGCCCGCGAGCGCCGCTGTGCGTAGTCGAGGAAAGTCCACTGCAAGAGGTGCTCAATTTGTTTCAGTCACATAGAATCGGCTGCGTGCTTGTTGTCGATGGCGCAGGAAAGCTGAGCGGAATTTTCTCGGAGCGAGACTTCGTACTTAAGGTTGCAGTTAATTTTGAGGCGCTGCGTCACCACCCCATAGCCGAATTCATGACGCGCTCCCCGATGGCGCAAAGTATGGATTGCACTCTCGCCTTTGCCTTGAATTTAATGTCGCATGGCGGCTTCCGCCACATCCCGATCGTGGACGATGACGGAATCCCCATTGGATCGATCTCGGTGAGCGATGTGATTGACTACATCGTTAGTAGCCTTACCCAGGCTTTATTAAATTTCAAAACATCCTGATGGAGTGGTAGCTTGTGATGTTTTTGTAACAACCGAACGGTAGACGTTAAGGGTTTTATGCGCTGCCGCCTCCCAGTGCAAACTCTTCACCTCCTCACGCGCCATCGCCACCATATCTGCGCGCAGCTCGTCATGGAGCAATGCGTTTATGATCAGGTCGGCAAGCTTATCGATGTCCCAAAAATCAGCTTTTAGCGCGTGAGCAAGAACTTCAGATACCCCCGACTGACGCGAAATAATCACCGGAGTATCGAAGCTAATAGCCTCAAGCGCTGAGATGCCGAAAGGCTCGGAAACCGATGGCATCACGTAAACATCTGCAAGCGAGAATACCTGTTCAACTTCCTTCCCGCGTAGAAATCCCGGAAAGTAGAAGTTCTTCTCGATGCCAAGCTCCCGAATACGCGCCCGTACTTGCGGCAGCATGTCACCAGCCCCGGCCATGACGAAGAGAACATCTGGAACATGCGGAACGACCTTGGCGGCTGCTTCGACGAAATAGTCCGGGCCTTTTTGAAAGGTGATACGGCCCAAGAAAAGCACGATTCGCGCGCTGGGCGACACCTCTCTGCGGTAGCTCTGCACGACGCGAGGCGAATAGACGCCGTTGTGAACCACGGAGATCTTCTCAAGGGGTACCTGGTGATGTTTGTTGACCAATGCGCGCGTGTAGTAGCTTACGGCGATAACTGCAGTCGCAGCCTGTACGCCCCAGTGCTCGATCTGGTTGATCCGCTCGTTGCAGTTCTGCCCGCTGCGATCATATTCTAAACTGTGCACGTGCACGACTAGAGGCTTCTTGGTAATTGCTGCAAGCGCAATACCCGCAGGGTATGTCATCCAGTCGTGCGCATGGATCGCATCAAAGTCTTCATTCTGCAGCAAGGTGACTACCTGTTGCGCAAAGCGTGTTACTTCAGTAAATATATCACCACCATAACATGAAAAGTTTTTGACAGACGGAGGTGCTTGTTTGAGTAGCGCCGCAATCTCCGGCGGCACATTACTTCCCTGTATCATGGCCTCCTGGGCACGATCCTGCTGCAATGCGCCAATCCATTGCTCGTACCGTTCTGGTGTCATGTAGGGAGAAAGGAGTGCCGGAATCTCCAGCGTCGATACTGTACCCAGGCGTTGTCGTTTCTGATTACGCGCATTCGCCTGATCCTGGCGCTCACCATCAGCGTCCATTAACTTCATATGCGTGGCCGACTCACCACCAAAAAGATGGGGGATGACGAAGAGAAGATCAATACCGTGGCGAGCAAGCCCTTTCGTCAGCCCCTCACAGGCAGTTCCGAGTCCTCCATTAATAAAGGGCGGATACTCCCACCCTAACATGGCTATTTTCATTTATTCTCCTAATCTCTCATGCTTTCCAAACGAGGCCGCAGAGAAGCCTATTGTAGTATTACGTAACATTATACAGACTTTAGCAATCTGCTTTGTTTTACGCTTCGTGTATTCAGCTCGCTGGTTAATAAGGACCTGAGAACCCGCTGTGGTCGGCGCGCACAGCTTAGCTATCCGAACAGACAGAGCGGAGCTCCGTTCCCGTTCCGTCGGTGAGCTACGGTTGAGTGAATTTTCTATGCGCGATACGGGCCAGGATCAGCGTTAGCTGAGAATGGTCAATCGGCTTACTGAGATACTCGTCCATGCCGGCTTCGAGACATTTCTCCAAGCCTCCCTCCTCTGCATATGCGGTGAGCGCAATGATGGGGACATGTGTGTGGCGCTCCACCTCAACCTGCCGGATGCAACGAGTTGCCTCCAGCCCATTAAGGCCGGGCATTTGGCAATCCATGAAGATGACATCGAACGCTTGACTCGGATCCATCGTTTGGTAACGCTCAACAGCGTCTTTGCCGTTGTCAACGATGCGGACATTGTGCCCCGCTTTTTCCAAAAGAGATCGAGTGATCTTCTGATACGCGGGATTGTCCTCTGCCAGTAATATGTGAAGGCTTCGAATGGGAGCAGAATGGCAAGGAGGCGTGTCTTCTTTTTGCTGAGAGACGTGCAACGCCGGGGTGAGGGGCAGTAATACATGAAAGGTTGAACCGGCGCCAAGCTGGCTTTCCACCCAGATCTTCCCACCCATCAGCTCAACCAGCTGTTTGGAGATCGGAAGGTCTAGGCCCATCTCGTTGGCCTGGACGAAGGTCTTTGTCTCAGCCTGGGGAAATGCCTCAAAAATTATTTCGAGCCTATCTTCGGCTATGCCGATGCCCGTATCCGCTACAATAAAATGCACCATATGCTTACCGGCATGCGAATCGGCAAATGACCGAATAGTAATACTGCTGCATGTAGGCGAGAACTTTATGGCATTACGCAATAAGTTGATCAGGACTTGTCCGATTCGCAGACTGTCCCCCATCAGAAATTCTGGTAATGAATCTTCTACGGTATTGACGATCTGAAGAGTCTTCTCTTCTGCCCGAGATGAGTTGACGGCGATCACTCGACGCACTAGCTCCTTAAAACTAAAGGCACTCGGTGAAATAATGAGTCGGCCAGTCTCCATTTTTGAGAAATCAAAAATATCATTAAGGATGACAAGGAGTGCTTCAGCAGAAGTTTTGATGGTCTCTACATACTCTTGCTGTTCCTGGCTCAGTGCTGTCTCGGTCAGAAGTTGCGCCATTCCGACGACTCCTGCCATGGGAACGCGAATCTCATGACTCACACTCGCCAGGAACTCGCTTTTTGCCTTGTTCGCCCGCACGGCGGCGATTCTCGCCTCGGTTATTTTAGTCTCGGCATCCTTGCGATCGGAGATATCACGTGTACACCCGACCGTCCCGATCGCCTGCCCCTCAGAATTAAGAATCGGTGATTTGTATGTTTCGAACCAGCGAATTTCTGAGCCTACAGTCACCCGCTCTTCGACTTGCTTTTTTCGCTTACTTTCGAGAACGATGCGATCATCGGCGATATGGCTCGCCGCGAGATCAGCCGGCCAAACATCGAAATCAGTCTTCCCGATGAGCGCCACCGGGGTATCGAGCTTACAGCTTTCGGTGAAGGCGGTATTACCGACAAGAAATCTTCCCTCGCCATCCTTCATCCATACAAGGTACGGGAAGTTGTCAAAGATAGCCTGGAGATAGGCGGTGTAGCGATCTCGAGCGTCGGCAGCTTCGTGACGCTCCTGGATATTAGAATGACTACCGACGGTACGCCGTGGCGTTCCATTGTCATCACACTCCACCAATTGTCCTCGATCGAGGATCCAAAGCCACGTCCCATCTTTTTTTCGCAGCCGATGTTCGCAGCTGTAGAGATCCGTTTTGTGCTGTAAGTGTTCCTGCAGAACCCCCTCGACGCGGGCAAGGTCCTGCGGGTGAACGAGGCTGCGCCAGGTCGAGACGCTCGGTATGAATTCTTCGCGCGTATACCCTAGCATCGTAATCAGGCCGTCACTGTAAAAGACCTCCCCGGTGGTATTATTCCAATCCCAAAACCCGTCATTGGTAGCCTCAAGCACGAGCCGCAAACGCCGCTCATTTCCACGGGTCTTCTCCTCTTCGGCGCGATGCGCCATTTCCGCCTCTTTTTGCGCAGTCACGTCGGTGATAATGGAAAACAGAAGAGGATGCCCCCGAACCACAAGAGGGATACTTTGTACCACGACATCATACACCTTTCCTTCTGAAGTGCGGTGCCGCGACTCAAACCGGCGGCGCACGCCACTAGAGATTTCATGGAGGCGACTCTGGACTTCGTCCGGCGAAGAGATATTAATCTGCGAGATTTTGAACTTCCGAATCGCTCCTCGAGAATAATTGTAGAATTGGCAAGCGCTTGGATTCGCGTCGACGATTGTGCCCGACTGGGGATCGACGAGAAGCATGATCGCGTTCGTATCCTCGAACATTTTACGATAAACAGCGTCTCGACTCCTTACGGCGAGCACCGAAATGATAATGAGAAGGAACCCGAGAGCGGTGAGGAATAAGATCTGAAAGGGGGCGGTTTCGTCGCCGCACAGATCAAGCAACCAGTCGAGCCTAGAGGCTTTGAAATCCATTACGAGGAATACAAGATTACCTTTAATCCGAAAAGGGGTGTACACCGAGTACGCTCCGTCAGCGCGATACTGTCGAGGGACGAGATCAAAAGCCTCGACCGAGTCGTGATTCTCAATCGGCATTTCGAAATCGTAGGGGAAAGCCGCTCCAGGCTGCAGATGAGGCGGGACTGGAAAGATGCCCGAATGCACAAGAAGGGAGAGGGAGGAATTTCGAATCGTAAGAAGGTAAACAGAACGAATTCCTGGTTGAAGTAGCCTTAGTGCCCTTAGTCGCGATTGAACATGGTGATAAAATGGCTCTCTCTCAGTTATACGATGGCTGGCAAGCCGCTTGACGTCTTCAGGATCCAAAGAAGCGACCGCTGCAGCACTCATCGACCGTGCGGATTTGATATATAAGGCACGCTCATACCCAAGAAAAGCAAGGAACATGAGCGTGCAGAGCGTGCACGTGCCGAAGACAAACGGCAACTTAGCTATCATTAGTTTCATTTTTACAACCGTGGCACTAAATAGCACCGATGCTTTACATGCGATTTTCTGAGATCCTTTGCCTGCCATACCGCTAAATTCGCCGATGGCTCAAGAAGCTCCCTACCGTTTTGCAACCGTCATGTGGGGCAACACCTCCCCCCTAGACTCGGTCTTTGACCACCCGTGAACGCTTACACCGTTTTTTGTCCTTTACGGAGAGGCACCAAATAATCGGAAATGTTACCGCCATGCCACCTGGTTGTATATATGCGAAATGGGGAGATTGTATGGGATTAAGCCGCTCCCAAGGAAGCAGGCAAGGTGCCGGGTAGTAAGTCCTATCCCGGTTACATCCTTCTATTGCAGACTGGGCCTATGGCTGCAGGCCGCCATTAGCGCTGTTCCAGGCAAACGTAGTATTTGAAGAGCTATGCTTGGAGGTACCGGTGAAATTGCTTGCCGTCGCGAAGGGAGTGGTTATTTTGAGTGTGACACCCGGGGATGGAATGCCACGCATCGTGGGTAGAAGCGAGGTGCAGCTCGATTGGTCGCACGGCAGGTAGATCTCATAGTCAGCGTAGTATGCCTCCTCAGCAGTAGCCACATTACAGAGGTCCATCTTGGCGCGAGCATCGAAGCCTTTGGCTCGGTACTGAAGGAACTGAGGTATAGCGACTGCGGCCAAGACTCCCAATATACCGATTACTGCCAATAATTCCGTAAGAGTAAAACCACCTTCGCGCTTCATCCCGCCCCCTTGGTATATGTAGATATTATTAGTCTTCTATACAATCCTCCTGCAGCTGCACCCTTCTGCAGGCGCATTATCGCCTGCCTCTTTGAGCATCCAAGTATCTGAATAGCCAGCGACTACCAACAAAAGCTGCCCTCGCTAAGATTATCACCATTGCGTAGCCTGTTGTGATTCGCCATACAGCTCGCTCCCGAATGCGACCAGAGCCCCTTGTGCTAAAAAGTAGAATGAGCACCGCTTGAGCAGCTGTTCAGCCTCAGGGCGTGCTATTTCTTTCGATCGTGGCGAGGCAAGCTCCAAGATGCACTCCTTACCCCACCAGGCAGCCAACGTGTCTTCTGATGCTACATTAATTATACTGTCTAAGACGCACGTAATATCTTCTTCGTCAATCGCCCCGAAACTTCCCATAACCTTGGTTGCTACCTGCTGGACAAAGGCCTTCTGGCTGACCACGAAATACCTTCCGCTTAGGCCCCCTTTGAAAGGTCGGTCTGCCACATAAAATTCCCCTGCCATGGGGAACCGATCAAACGTATTACCATCGGGGGGGATTGGCAGTATCGAATCTCCCCAATCATTAAGAATCCTGCCCAGTGTATTCTCGATATTCTGCCTTATTGTCCTCATCCGCCTCTCCGCTTTAATTGTAGGCTCTGACATCCGCTAATCTCAACGCCCTTGGCTTTCGCAAACAGTGGCTAACCTTGATGAGCGTCGTTGCAATAATCAGGCTTCCGCGGTGCATCTCACCGCACACAAACTAACTTCGGCATAGTCGAATGTAATCTTTAGTAATATTACATCAGAAATATTGAGCGCTTGGGAAGGGACTCGTCGGTCTTGAGGCTGAGGCTAAGCCTCTGATGCTTAGTTTAATAATTTGCTCCACTCATGAGAGGGAGAATTGCTTCCCCCTCTCATGACCTTCTTACCTAACTTATCCAAGCAACGTCAGCGCCAATGCTGGCTGCTGATTGGCCTGCGCCAAGACTGAGGCACCAGCTCTCTGCAAGATGTTCAAGCGCGTCAGCGTAGCAGCTTCACTTGCCACATCCACATCGCGGATGCGGGATTCGGCTGCGGCGAAGTTTTCACGCGATACCGCCAGGGTGTTGATTGCAACATTCAGTCTCGACTCAATCGACCCAAGAGTACCACGTGTTTGCGCCAGGGAGCCGATTGCGCCCTGAATTGCATCCAACGTAATACGCGCCGCCGACTGCGCATTAGTCGGGTTTGGGTTAGACTGCCCATCGACGATCGAGTAGCTCAACGATGAGCTCCCCGCCATAGCCAGACCAAGCGATTGCAGTGTGCCCTGCACACCGGCAAACGAGATCTGCGAGGTTGAGGATGAGTTAAACCCAATCTGCAAGGTCAACTGCTGTGTTCCCGATAGCAGCGTCACACCATTGAACTTGGTCACGGTCGCAATGCGCTCAACTTCCGAGCCAAGCGCCACGAACTCGTTCGACAGTGCTGAACGCTGCTGTGCGGTAAAGACTCCGTTTGATGATTGCTCGGACAGTTCCGCCAATCGAGACAGCACGTTACCAACTTCACTCAGAGCAGAGTCAGCAATCGCAATACACGAAATACCGTCATTGGCATTTCGAATAGCTACGGTTGCCACTCTTTGGTCTGCTTTTAGCGAGTCCGCGATCGCAAGGCCTGCCGCATCATCGCTGGCGCGATTAATACGTTGACCGGAACTCAACTTCTCAAATGTTTTACTTAATGCATCAGATGCTATACCCAACCGGCGCTGGGCTTGCAGTGATACAATATTCGAGCCTAGTGTAATCGCCATATATTATTCCTCCTTGAATTGTCAAATCCCAGTTATGCTATTCCATTAGCATAAGCTAAACGCCTGCCATCAGGCTCATGTAGCAAGTACGAATTCGACCATCAGTTTTTTAATGGCGGTTAAAGAAAGCTGTAGATGTCGAAAGGCATCTCCAGCACCACAGCTCAATTCCACCGCACACACATTATCGTCTCCAATGATTAGGTACGGCAGGATCGTCTGTAAGCTTTAGTAATATTGCACCAGTGGGCGACGTAGGAATCCAATTTTAGTTTAGCTGAGGCTGGGAAAGGAGATATGTCCGGCTCGCTTCGATAACGCCCCCCTGGCAGCGCCTATAAAGCATGCATATCTAAAAACCGGTCTTCCGCAGGATCTGTGGATAGAACACGTCTACCGGGCGTAACTGCTCAATAACCCCGGGTAAAAGGACTTTGCTTAAACTTGCAGTAACCGTATTCACGGGGTTATTGAACAGTTACCATCAAGCATCTACCACCCGCGAACATTTACTGTTAAGTATATATATCTTGATATCTCTTGTAACCTAACTCACTTACGTAAATTGACATTATGCACATCCTCGTCGTTGAAGATGATGACTCGCTTGCGCAGGGAATCGCTACTGCCCTGCGTCAGAATTCCTATACCGTCGTCGTATTGCGTGACGGCGTGAGTGCCGATGCAGCTCTGAGTGGTCCGGCGAAATACGATATGGTCGTACTCGACTTAACTCTACCGGGGATGGATGGCAGTGAGGTGTTGCGCCGGATGCGGGAACGCAACAATCGTACCCCGGTGCTCGTCCTGACCGCACGCGCTACCCTCGAAGACCGCGTGCTAAATTTAAACGCTGGTGCGGACGACTACGTCACCAAACCTTTTGCCCTGGCTGAGCTCGAAGCCCGTATTAAAGCACTTCTGCGCCGCAGTCCCTCCGTCAATGTGGCATCTGGGGAATTTTCTATTATCCTGGATGCCGCCAACCGAGCACTGCGCATCGGTGACAAGAGCGTAGATCTCTCCGAACGCGAAGTGGAGATTATGAAGGCGCTGTGCAAGTCACCCAATGAGGTCGTCAAGCGCGAGAAGATCCTTGCCCGGCTCACTATGAACGAGGAAGGAGATGCCCAGATAAGCCTTGAAGTATATATTCACCGTTTACGCCATAAACTCGAAAGAACGGGGGTTGAACTCAAGACCGTGCGAGGACTAGGCTATATGCTCGTTTGCCCGCCATGAAGCTTCCCTTTAATTCACTAAAATTCAAACTAACGTTCTGGTTGCTCCTGTGCTCTGTTGGCTTTTGGTGCGTTGCCGCTATATGGATATACCATGCAGCTCAGCGCGCTTCATTTGAATTGCACGACTCCACACTTTGCTCTCTCGTTGAAACCCTAGCCCAGGCACTACACCAAGACGGAGTTCGGCCGGACCTCTATCCCGTGTTAGGTATTGTCCCCACACTGCACGTGTGGCACAGCGATAAGCGATATTACGCGATACGCGATACTCACGGTGAGTTGATGCCGGGTAGCGCCCCCGTTGAGTGGCCCACGGTAGTTTCCGAACAGGTAGAACTGCGTGACACTAGAATGCTGAGCAAACCGGTGCGCATGGCGACAAAGCATGTTCGCGCTGCAGGTACTCAATTCTACAGCGATATCGCTGTCGCAGAAACTATTGACGGCCGTATGCTCGTAGCACGCGAGGCCGCTCGTCACCTAATTGGCGCATGGATGGTGTTGTTGCTACTGCTGTGCGTGACGGTTGTTATGGTGGTATATCGCACTTTGCTACCGCTTGAGAAAATTCGAAGACACGTACTGGCTGCCCCCTTGTCAAATTCGGCATTGGGGGCGTTAGATACCGTACATCCCCCATGGGAGATACAGCCTCTGGTTGCAGCCATTAACAATCTGCGCGAATATAACCACGCGGAGATAACTCGGCAGCGAACCTTCTTAAGTGATGCTGCGCATCAGCTGCGCACACCGCTTGCCGGACTAAAACTGCAGGTCGAACTTGCACAGCGTGATCCCAGATTATCTGAAGCCTATGAGGTTCTTAGCCACCTTCAGTCCGGCATCGATCGCACGTGCCTTCTCGTCAACAAGATGCTTTCTCTCGCGGCGACAGAGCCAGGGCTGTATAAACCAGAGGCTTTGAGTATATGCGATCTTTGTGTCATCGCACATGAGGTAGTAACGGATTTTGCTTTGCCTGCATTCAAGAATAAGATCGATATCGGGTGTGAGCCACAGATGACCTCCGTTCACGTGCGCGGGCACAACTGGGCGCTGAGAGAATTGCTTAGTAACCTAGTTGACAATGCAATACGCTATACCCCGGAGCAAGGATCGGTAACCGTCGAGCTGCATCGGCAGTCCCAAGAACTTATTCTTGCTGTCGACGACACTGGTCCTGGGATCCCAGAAAGCGAGCACACACGAGTGTTCGAACGTTTCTATCGCGTACCAGGTGTCGGCGGGGAAGGAAGCGGACTTGGGCTCGTCATCGTCAAGGAGATAGCTTCTCAACATGGTGCGACCGTGCACCTCGGGGTCGGCCGCAGCGGCAAGGGAACCCGGGTTGAGGTGCGTTTCCCCTATGTCGACCCCCCAATCCCCGAAATCACTACCGTATAAAGCCGAACTATCCCGTTCGCAAAACCGTTCGCGGAAAATCTTGACGGCCAGGAACCTCTACTTATCATACTCCACTGTATAGCTGCCTGGCTCTTTGGCAACAAAGGTCGTGGTAACAATCCTGCCCTTCTTGCCCTTATGGTGCCCCGGATCTTTGCGCTCCTCTTTTGTATCGTAAAGGTAGCCGATCAAAAAGTTGACCACGACCCATATAATGCCCACAACGATGATATAGAAAACGACAGTCATCGGGCCCTCGCCACGTTCGTCGTTCGCCAATCTTCTAAGGTCAAAAGCTCTCATATAACCTATGATACACCACTACCGGTCGCTATGGTAACCCGAAACAGAACCTATCTTGCCGCGTTATTCGAAGGGCTCTTTTCGACGGTGATCTCATCTTCTTCCTCCGGCGGATTACCATCGTAGAGCTCGCCGCGGCGATATTGGTAATAGACACCCTGAACGAAAAGGTAGTAGTCCACCGAACTTTCCTTGGCCGTCTTAACCCCTTCCAGCAGCCGCACGCGGGTGTCAATCGCTTTGAGGACCGTCGCCCCTGAGGCGATGGCTAACTGCGCATCACTATGCAAATTAGTATGACCCAACCAATAGAAAGGATTAAGTACCGTATCGACGACTAAACCAACGGTGTCGCGCATATTGCTTGGGCCGAGAAACGGCAGAACGATATAGGGCCCCGCAGGCACGCCATGATAGGCTAATGCTATGCCGAAATCCTCTTCATGATCGGGTAGTCCGATGTGTTTACCGACATCAATCAGACCAGCAACTCCCACGGTGGTATTAACCACGAAACGTCCGGTATGTTCCAACGCCTGTGTAAACTTTAGCTGGACGATATCGCTCACCAGATACATCGGATAGCGCAAGTTCTTGAAGAAGTTCTTGACCCCCGTTTCTACGGTATCAGGAACAACATCGTGGTAGCCCTGCGCAACCGGCTCTAGCAGATTAACGTCGAACTCATCATTGAACCAGAAGATGCCGCGGTTCACTGATTCTAATGGATCGGAAACCTCACTATCACTTTGCGCAAAAACCACCTGCGGCATCAGCACAAGTGAAAAAACAACCGATAAAGCAGCGCTTCTCATACAAAAGGCCCTTTTTATTACACAAGCTCCTGCCACTACTTACAGGTTGCCTCAGAGATAGTTGCGTCCGAACCCAAAAGTAACTCCTTCCAATCTACAATGCCATCATGATCAGTGTCATTGCTGCGCGGGTTCATTCCAAGGGCCACCTCAACGTCATCACGGACACCATCGCCATCCGTATCGGGATTTTTAGGATCGAGCCCAATCTGATTCTCATACTCGTCACTCAGTCCATCGCCGTCGGAATCGACCGGTCGACTGTTCGGATCGAGCGCATCGCTACCCGACAAAAACTCAGCCTGATCCCTGACACCATCTCGATCGGAGTCAGCGGAATATGAATCTGTACCTATCTTTCGCTCTTCGTCGTTGGGCACGCCATCCTGATCATCATCGACACCACGCAAGCGATCGATCAAGCGCGTGCATGGCGTCGCCGCCGGCACGGAATTAGAATCGTGCGTATCGGATCCACTATCAACTTCGAGCTGATCGGTATAACCGTCGCTATCGCTATCGGTAAAAATTCCCGGAACAGCTTCATCAGAGTATGCCCTGCCCAGCCAATTAGAGGGCTTGGTGTTGTTTTGAGCCGCGCTCGCTGTCGTTGAGCCGGATGCGGTACTCTCGCTAAGCTTTTCCAATGCTCCTAGATCCATCCCCTTCGCGGCGTGCTGTCCTACCAGCGTGCTGGTGGTGACACTCGTCGTCGAGGTCGAGCTCGCACCATTCGTGGTCGTAGTACTAGAACCTGAACCACTCGTAGTTGTTGTTGTAGAAGAAACCGTCGTACTACTCGGCAAGCTCGTCTGCGAACCCAAATCATAGTCCTGCTGGCAAGCCTTCGTACCAAGACCACAGACAGCTATATAAAGGATTGCCGCCGTAGCGGTTATTCTGTGACCGAAAATTCCATTATTCATCGCGCACCCCTACCGTCAATTACCAACACAAGAGACTGTCCAATCAGCAGCGACTGTAGCATGCACCAATAAGTCCCAACAGATATCCGTTCACAGGTAATTGCTCAATAACCCCGGGTAGTAACTACCTGATTTCTTGCGCGGGAATAAGAACTGAACCCTGTCAAACAACCCGTGCATTGGCGTGGAAGAGACCGGTGCCACCTGCTTGGTCCCTGCCCTCTGTAAGCAGCTATCTGCTGGCTGCACCAAATGCAGCTGCCTCGAAAAATACTCCACCCTGGTAAAGATAGAGGACTATCGCCGACATGCCTAACACTGTTTTATGGCAACACTGGGTGACCAGTCACATTCCTTTGACTGTTTGCCACTCTCTCGGTAATAGTGGAACCTTATCTTGAGAACTTTACTTTTGCTTAATGGAGAAAGTCTATGGCACACGAGCTCCCAATCCTTCCCTACCCCTACAACTCACTTGAACCACATATCGACGAGCAGACCATGCGCTTGCACCATGACAAGCACCACCTTGCCTACGTCAACGGTCTAAACAATGCAGAGGCCAAACTTGCTGAGGCACGCCTAAAGGGTGACTACTCGCTAGTCAAACACTGGGAACGCGAAGCCGCATTTCACGGTGCCGGCCATTTCCTACACTGCATATTTTGGGAGAACATGAGCGCCGACGGAGGCCTACCCTCGCCTGAACTCAAAAAAGCAATCGACTCAAAATTCGGAAGTTTCGACGCATTCATGGCCCATTTCAAGGCTGCAGGCGCTGCGGTTGAAGGATCTGGATGGGTCTTGTTAGTGCAAAACACTATGACCAAGGCGCTCGAAATATTGACGGCGGAGAAGCATCAGGATCTTTCCCAGTGGGTAGTAACACCGCTTCTTGCTTGTGACGTGTGGGAGCATGCTTACTATTTAAAATATCAGAACAATCGAGGCGCCTATATCGAGGCTTTTACTAAAGTAATCAACTGGAATGATGTTTCCAAGCGCCTCCGCTCGTAGTATTGTTGCCGCATATAATTTCTTAATGAGGTAACTATTTATGGCAACTGCAACAAAGAAACCGACTAAAGCTGCCGCTGAGAAGACAGCCTCAGCAGCTGCCCCAAAGACAACCGTTAAAGAGGTTACATTTGAAATTGAAGCTCCCAAGGCTTCCAAGGTTTTAATCGCTGGATCGTTCAATAACTGGAAGGCCGAAACCGCACTCAGCAAGGGTAAAACTGGCAAATGGTCCGCCAGCCTACCACTCAAGCCAGGAAGGTATGAGTACCGCTTTGTTGTCGATGGCTCATGGGTAAATGATCCTAAGTCTCAGGCAGTAGCGAACCCTTACGGGAGCGCTAATAATGTTATCGAAGTGAAATAGTAACTGTCTCGATTACGATGATACCGCGCATTCATGGTGACATGAGTGCGCGGCTTTTTATTGTGTTTTTGCTCATTGAGTGCGGCACCCCATGAATTCACACGAGAGAACATTTAGCGTTGGGCCGGGAGCCGCAGCTGGTGCAGCAGAAAGCTGACTGCGGATCGCAGAGAGCGGATTACAGAAGGCAGATAAGCCTTGCTAGTACCCCGACCAGAAAGTTTTTTCACTTGGTCATGAACTCCTGCTTGGCCGTGGCCTCATCCTCTTCGACATCGACTTTTACATTTAAGCCCAAATCTAAGGGTAAATGGCCAAGGCCAAGCGGAAGTTCAAGGCCA
>CAIXSY010000366.1 GCA_903922175.1 uncultured delta proteobacterium
ATCTCATGATGTTACCTGACTGACAAATCCCTAATCATTCAAGCGGATTACCTGCGCCTCAACACAGGCGGGATATGCGGGGTACATAATTTCATTTTTCGGGCGGGGTAGTTAACTAGAATTGGTCAGATAATCCCTCAGGGACTGCGCGCGCAGTCCCTGAGAAAAAGAGCAGCCAGCTTGGGGTTCATTTCACAAGCGTCTCCGCGCGCCTACCTATGAGCGCCTGCAGGGCTTCTTTTGAGGACTCGGGAAGGAAGGATGCGCTGATAGTCTCGGCCCAGACAGGCAATACCTGCTCTAACTCTGCTACTATCTCTTTAATAACCGCGGGACTCAGGCCAAGTCGATCTTTTGCGAAATAATGGAGTAAATCGTTCTTGGTGAGGTGCTTCTTCTTGCCTCTAAGCGGGAGAGCTAGCTCTTCGGCATCCTCTCCATAAAAGAGCGCGGTGCTTACCATGTCATACGCCGGAGAAAGAATAATAGTGCCGGCTATTCCAAGCAATGAAAAATTCTTGAGATGCATATCTTCATTTCCAGCTATGTAACAGAATAGGAGACGTCTAAATAGCTTAATCTTTTCTAAAATTGGAAAGGTACAGTGCTCATCGATCACCGTGACCACTCGCTCCATACTGCTGTCATATTTAGTTTCACGTGACAGTCCGCTTAGCTGAGCGAAGTCCTCCAACATTCTTTTTCCTGCGCGCCCATAACGATCGAAGCGCCGGATGAAATATGTTAAAGAGCCGTCGGCGGCGTAAATTAGTCCATGTAGCGGAACGTCAATTTTAAAGGCAGCCGCAAGACGCATGCAGAGATCTTCGTTTTGCGGAAGAAAGGAGTACTGTGGATGCGGTGGCTTTAAAATATAAGTCCCGCCTTGATCGACAAGCTCAAAGACTCCACTTTTTATGCTTAGACGCGCGCTGAGTTTCGGCTGCACACCTTGAATCGACATCTTCGAGCTGCGTCTGCCAGCTTCCACGAGCTGCTCCTCAGCTGAGTATGGCAGGTCATGCAAGTTGAGCAAGCCAGGAGCGAGTCTCTTCAATCCAGCCAAGGAGTAGCGTTGTCCCGGCCCAATTGGCTCATAGGTGATGGGGCATCTCTGCTGACTACTCTTCAACTGTAACTGCTCCAACCAAATCTTTCCCCACTGCTATCAGCTGAGAGAAAAGGTCACGTTTATCAATTTTTCCATGGCGCAGAAGCGCCTCTAGTTGCGAGCCCTCCGGCAGCACACCATCAAAGAAAGGGGGGAATGATTTAAATTCGTAACGTCTCGTCGTGGTTGGCAATGCCAGTGATAGCGGCTCGTCAACATAATCGGAAAGGTATTCGAAGGCATAACACTCTCCCGGCACGATCTCCTCAAGCACTCCCGCCTGTCGGCCCAAAATAAAAACTTTCGCCCGTCTCAAACACGCTCCTTATCATCAACTTGGGCCAGATACCGCCCACGCAGCGGACTTGACCAATCAAGCGTAATGTTTAGCGGCTTACAAACCCTTTCTATGGTCAATAGCTGCACTGTCTTCTTGCCGCGCTCGATATCAAAAACTGCGGTCTTGCCCACCCCAGCCAGCTTGGCAAGCTCAAGCTGGGTTAGCCCTGCTTTTATACGGTGATAGCGAATAGCACCTGAAATATCCACTTTCGTAGCCTTGTGTATTTTACTGCCCTGGCAGTAAAATATGCCACATTACATAATTTGGCAAGACGATTTCATCAAAGTGTGCCAAATTTACCGCCCTTGCAGTAATTTAACCACACCTAGCGGCGAAATGGGCCTGAACTGACTATATTGAAGGCGTTTTAACTGCCCTAGCAGTAAAAAATAGGTAGCTAGCTTATTCTCTGACGGTTAGGCCATAGCCAGTAACGCACGATAAATCCCCGGGGTGAAGTGACGCCAGTGCCAGACACGGTCCTGTACTAATAGGTCGTAGTGCTTGGACGTCAGCCTCATCGGTTCTCAGAAATGGTCATTTGCTGAGGTTATGTAGCTGTTCAGCGCCATTTGACCGTACCATCAAGAGTATTGGCCGTGCCTCCCAGCGCGATCTTTATTAGATAAGAAAAAGAGGTGGAGAGTACCGCAGCATACACCCATCTTCGAAACGATCCCGGTGCTCTGCTTTCCATCATCGACAAGCAAAGCCGTGAGAGAGAACGCCTGCAGGCGTTTGTGACGAACGCCAACCGCAAAATGTTTGTTAGGAAGAGTAAGAGGCAAGTGCCAACTGCCGAGCAAGGGGAACTCTTCACGTTTGAGCAGGGGCCGGCGAAGAACGAACCGAACGACGAAAGCGTCCCCAGTACTCCAGTACTTTCCCTCACACACCACGCGTAATTGCTCAATAAGTGTGGGTAACTCTTTACCCTAGTCTTGGTTTTGGTCCTGGTCGTAATTCCTGGTCGTGGTCATTATCTCGGTCATTTTCTTGGCTTATTCGACCAAGACCATGGCAAAGACCAAGAAACTAGACCAGAACCAAAGCCAGAACCAAGACTGTAGTACCCACACTTAATGAGCAGTTACCACCACGCGAAGCAACTGCTGGATGTGATTTGTTAATTTGCGCGCAGTCACTGAGGAAAAAGCGCAGGTTATGCTTAAAAGCAGTAATTGCTCAATAACCCCGGGCAAAAGGAACTTGCTTGAACTTGCACTTGAACCGCTCCTGATTCCTGCCCCTGCTCCTTTTCCTATTCCAATCAAGAGGATAAGGGGCAGGAGCAGGAATC
>CAIXSY010000367.1 GCA_903922175.1 uncultured delta proteobacterium
ATCTCATGAACTCCACAACCCGGTTCCTGCATCGCATATACTATCTGCCTATCCCAAAGCGTTAGGCGATTTCTTTTCTTTTTCATAAACACCTAGATTCATTTACGTTTCTAGGTGTTGCTTCAAATTTTAAAATCTACCGATATGGGGCAGGCTTCGGTTCTGAGCGTGGGAGCTTGCGACCGGGTCGATGGGAGCAGGAGTAGGGAACAGGCCTCGACGTGAGCTCGGTTGAACGTTCCAGTTCATGTTCAAGATTTAGAATTCCCCACACTTATTGGTGAGGAACCAGAAATACCAGTTGGTGGCGTCGTATCTTGGTCTCATCCTGGTCTTAGGAGATATCTGTAGCCGGTGCCACCACACGGCTAAGAGCCCACCCGCTGGCACAAATTAGCGCCATCCCCACCGTTGCTGGCAGATTGGGGATCTCGCTAAGGAAGTACCAGCCGAGCAATGCGGCGAAGACAACTTCACCATAGATATAGGGCGTTACCCGTGCTGCCGGTGCGTGGGCGTATGCGCGCGTAAGAAAAATCTGACCCAAAAAGCCGCTGATGACTATCCCGAGGATGATGAATAGGGTGGCTGGCTGCGGCAAGGTCGTGGGGAAGGCTACCCATGGCGTCGTAAAGAGTGCACTGCCTCCAAGGAAGTAGCCGACGACGGTGAGTGAATGTTCGCGTGAGGATAGTCCGCGCAGGGTCGTATAGACAAAGGCGTGTACGACGCCAGCAGCAAGGCCATAAAATATGCCGCGGTTAATCTCGGCAAAGCCTGGCTGGACTATCAGCAGCATGCCAAGAAAACCAAGCGAGGCGAGCTTCACCGTATGCCAATGAAGATGCTCCTTGAGGAATACTGCTGCGACAAACGGAACATAGAGGGCTGAGGTCATAAAGAGGCTAACGGCATCGCTGACGGGGATCCATTTAGCTGAAAAGAAAACCAGGCATACGCCCACACATCCCACGGCAGCACGGATAAGAAGCATGGCACGGTGGGTCCCAAGAATAGAGATTTGGCGAAGGTAAAGGTACGGCCAAAGAATGCAGAACCCGAGCAGGCCCCGTATCCAGACTAAAAAAAGCGGATCAAGCGATCGCCCTGCCACGCGCACGAGCATCGTCATCACCGCAAAGCTGGCAGTTGCAAGAAGCATCTCTGAGGCGGCTCGAACAATGGGTCGGGGCATGGTGAGGGAGTGTAGCAGGTAAGCGCTATGTGAAATAGACTAGCGAGGCTCTGCCTCAGACCGACGAGCGTTGATCTGTAATCGGCTCTCAGCGATCCGAAGTCAGTTTTCTGCTGACTGCATCCGATGCAGCTACGGCCGCAGCCCACGGCCTTAGCCGTCTTGTCCCCCGTCTTGTCCTACGTAGCACTTGCCGCGAGGCAAGGCGAAGTAGGAAGCATCGACCGCAGCCTGTCTCGCCATAGCTTCGGCCGCGAGGCCGAGCGAAGGCGGAAGGTCGAGCGAAGGGGGAAACTCCTGATGAGGCAATAGACGTTAGCGGCCACAACGTCAGCTAACTTGATGGCATCAGCCCTCGGCTCAGGGCTAATGTCCAGAATCGCCTGACACTCTCTGGTCGACCCAAAGACCTTGAATGCGTGCGCAATTACGCCGAAACCTCAACCGGATGCAGATCCCAGATGTACTTGCAGTACTCCCGAATCGAGCGGTCCGACGAGAAGTATCCGATCCGAGCCACGTTGAGGATTGACATCCGTCCCCAGCGCTCGCGATCGCGGAAGGCCTTTTCGACCTGCGCCTGGCAATTAAGGTACGAGCGGAAGTCGGCCAGATGCATGTACTCGTCGCGATCGAGGAGGTTGTGCACGATCGGCTTAAAGACGTCTCGGTCGGTGCTCGAGAACGCCCCTGAGTCGATCAGATCGATAACTCCACGCAGCTCTTCGTCGTTCTGGTACCACGCGCGCGGAATGTAGCCCTCTTCGCGCATACGTTCGATCTCCGGAACGGTAAGCCCGAAGAGGAAGAAGTTGTCCGCACCAACATGGTCGCGTATTTCAATGTTGGCGCCATCGAGCGTGCCGATGGTCATCGCCCCATTGAGGGCAAACTTCATATTTCCTGTACCGGAAGCCTCTTTGCCAGCAAGTGAGATCTGCTCTGAGAGGTCGGCGGCTGGGTAGACGCGTTCACCAAGTGAGACGCAGAAGTTGCGTAGGAACACGACCTTGATGCGGTCCTTCACCCTGGGGTCGTTGTTGACGATGTCAGCTACGGAGTTGATTAGTTTAATAATCAACTTGGCCATGAAGTAACCCGGTGCTGCTTTGGCAGCAAAGATCACCGTGCGTGGCTGAATGTCGATGTTTGGGTTAGCGCAGATACGGTTGTAGAGCGCAATCACGTGCATCACACTCAGCAGCTGGCGCTTGTATTCGTGGAGGCGTTTGACCTGCACGTCAAAGAGCGAGTTCGGATCAACGGTGATTCCGTTCATGCGCTGAATATAGGCGGCGAGATCGCGCTTGGTGTCGGTCTTCACCTCGAGCCACTTCTCGCGAAATTCAGCATCTTCGACGAAAGGTTCGAGCTTCTTTAGTTCATCGAGGTCCTTGGCCCAGCCGCGTCCGATCTTCTCCATGATTAAATGAGAGAGTTTCGGGTTCGAGAGCAGCAGCCAGCGTCGTGGGGTAATGCCGTTGGTGATGTTCAAAAAGCGCTCGGGCCAGAGCTCGAAAAAGTCGCGCATGACATCTTTCTTAAGAAGCTCGGTGTGGAGCGCGGCCACGCCGTTGACCTTGTGGCTCGCCACGGTGGCGAGGTTGGCCATGCGCACCTTTTTATCGGTGCCTTCTTCGATGATTGACATCCGTGCCAGGCGGACCTCGTCCGTCGGGAACTTGGCCCGAACTTCGGCCAGGAAGCGATGATTGATCTCGTAGATAATCTCTAGGTGGCGTGGCAGGAGCGCGGCAAACAGGCTTACGGACCAACGCTCAAGAGCCTCGCTGAGAAGGGTGTGATTGGTGTAGTTGAGTGCGTGCGAGGTGACATACCAGGCGCGTTCCCACGACATGTCATGCACATCAAGCAGCAGTCGCATGAGCTCGGCCACGGCTATTGCCGGGTGTGTGTCGTTGAGTTGGACGACGTTCCACTCGTGGAAGGAATCAAGCGAACCACGACGGCGGCGGTGACGGCGGATCATATCCTGGAGTGAGCAGGAGACGAAGAAATACTGCTGCTGCAGACGCAGCAGGCGTCCCTGTGGAACGAGGTCGTTCGGATAGAGCACTTTGGAGATATTTTCCGACATGGCCTTGCCTTCAACGGCGCGCAGGTAGTCACCGGCGTTGAAGATCTGAAAGTCGAAGTCCTCGCTTGTTCCCGCAGCCCAGAGGCGCAAGGTGTTAACGAGGTTCGTATTAAATCCAGGAACCATGATGTCGTAGGGGATACCGAGCACCTTCCAGCCTGGCACCCAGGTCCACTTCACCTTACCGTCCTTGTCGCGGCACATCTCGGTGTGGCCACCGAACCCGACCTCCATGGTTAGTTGCGGCCGAGGGATCTCCCACGGATTACCGAAACGAAGCCACTTGTCAGGCTTTTCAACCTGCCACCCATCTTGGATGGCCTGCTCGAAGATGCCGAATTCGTAGCGGATGCCGTAACCGAAGGCGGGCATATTGAGCGTTGCTAGGGAATCAAGAAAACAGACCGCAAGGCGG
The DNA here is from genome assembly GCA_903922175.1 of uncultured delta proteobacterium. Lineage (GTDB taxonomy): Bacteria > Bdellovibrionota_C > UBA2361 > UBA2361 > CAIXSY01 > CAIXSY01. The sequence goes on from CAIXSY010000367.1 coordinate 3,709, forward strand.
CCGAGACCGCCGTTGCCTAGTCCGGGCTCGGACTCTTGTTCCAGAACGTCGTAGATATTAGTGCCGAGATCCTTAAGCGCTTCCGCCGCCGCTCTGAAGCAGCCGATATTGACCAAGCTGTTGCCCAGCTGGCGGCCCATCAAAAATTCAGCCGAGAGGTAGCACACCATCTTGGCCTTGTGCTGACGGATGGCGTGGGCCGACTCGAGCCAACGATGCATCAAGCGATCGCGCACGGTGTAGGAAAGCGCCATGTATGAATCCCACAACGAGGCATGTCCAGGATCGGTACCTTGCGAGCACTGCAGGTGGTCAAGGAAGGCACGCTTGATCGTGTCCTTCCCCATACCCGTGCGCTCATCCTCGATGATTAGCGTGGGGGCATAGGAAGACGGTGCAGTGCCCTCAGCATTTTCTGTTTTTCGTCGAAAGTAGGTGATGAATGAGTTTGGTGAGTCTGAAGTCATAAGGATATGTAGAGATGTTTGGAATAGGCAATTGGCTTCTAGTTTAGTCAGATATACGGGGATCGGGTAGTCAGGAAATTAGGTTCATTCTATGGGGAAGGAGGGTTGACGGTCTCAATCGCTGTTCGATGTGGTTTATATGGTAATTCTAGGTAGCTAGAGCCTGTCCGGAAACAGCGAAAGCGCGATAGGACGGGAGAAATAAGTGAAATAGTAGAGTAGTATACGTGGCCAATTTCGAGGTTAATCCCGAAAGAGGCACGCTATAATAGCGCCGACTAGTGAATTTTGAGGCTA
>CAIXSY010000368.1 GCA_903922175.1 uncultured delta proteobacterium
AATGAGTTTCTGGGCCAGTATGCTGCCGAGGTGTTGCCCGATGGTCGGCGGCGGGTAGTACGCAACGGCTACCTTCCTGAACGAGAGGTGCAAACGGGAATTGGTGCGATACAGGTACAGGTGCCGCGAGGCCGAGACCGAGGGACTGGAGAGATAAAGTTCAGTAGCACCATCTTGCCGCCTTATCTGCGCCGAGCGCAGAGCGTTGAAGAGCTGCTGCCCTGGTTGTATCTGCGTGGGATATCGACCAATAACTTCGGCGAAGTCTTGGGGAGCCTCCTCGGAGAGGGAGCCGCTGGGCTGTCGCCTAGCAGCATTAGCCGCCTCAAAGCACAGTGGGAAGAGGAGTGTAAGGTTTGGCGCAAGCGGGATCTCACCAAAGCGCGTTACCTCTACTTTTGGGCCGATGGGATACACTGCGGTATTCGTGGAGAAGACGACAAATCGTGCTTGCTCGTCATCATAGGAGTCAATAAAGACGGGGAAAAAGAGCTGGTGGCACTGGAGGAGGGATATCGAGAGTCGGAAGAGTCGTGGGCCGAAATTCTGCGAGATCTGAAGTCGCGAGGTCTAAAGCATGCACCGCAGCTGGGCATCGGTGATGGGGCGCTCGGATTCTGGAAGGCTCTACGCAAGGTCTTTCCAACGACGAAGGAGCAGCGCTGCTGGCAGCACAAGAGTATGAATGTCCTCGATACCTTGCCCAAGAGCATGCGTGGCAAGGCGATTGAGATGTTACACGAAATTTGGCAGGCTCCCTCCAAAGCGGAGGCGCTTAAAGCATGGAACAGCTTCGTCTCGGCATTCAAGGACAAATATCCTAAGGCGGTCGAGAAGTTGGAGAAGGACAAATCTTCGCTCCTTACTTTCTTTGAGTTCCCGGCAGAGCACTGGCGCTCGATTAGAACCACGAATCCGATTGAGTCCGCGTTCAGCACCGTGCGACACCGTACCTCGCGAACAAAGGGCTGCGTGACGCGCAGCACTATATTGGCCCTGACCTATAAACTGGTGATGGCTGCCGCGAAGACCTGGAACAAGCTTGCTGGCTTCGCTCGACTCGGCGAGCTGATCAAAGGTGTGCGCTTCGTGGATGGAAGATCTGAGCTTGAGCAGAATGAAAAAACTTCTCAGGTGGAGGACAGTGGTGGGATCGCCGCTTGACCGTGTCGTACACAACTATTGACAGTATCTCAGAAGTGCTCATGCTGGAAATCTCGGCCCAGCAAATCTTATGGTCGTAGAGCAAGGATTCACATTCCTGTTGCATGAGACACTAGCAGCTAATGAACCCAACTATAGCCCCGGCTACATAGTAAGCGCGGGAGCAAAACGGGAACTCGTCACACCTAACGATAACCTGGCCTTGTGGCAGGGTGTAGAAATAAATGCAGAGTGTAACAGAGGCTTCTTATCTCCAATACACGTTCATATCGCCCAAATAACCAAACGCTGGAAAAATGCTCATGCATTAAGTTCCTATTTTATTGAGACTCTAGGGAAAGAGCGTGTTGAGGCTCTCTTAGAGCAATTCTATCTCGAGGACCCCGCCGTCGCGCATGCTTTCGTCACGTCGGATGGTAAGAAGAAGCCTTTGAAGGGCTTACAGGAGGAGATGAGCGTTGAGGGAGACGTCGGTAATATTGTGAACCTGTTAAAGCGATGCTTTGTGCAGGTTGATGCATGCATTAGGCAGGGAATCAAACCAGGGCCAACCGTATTACCCGATACTGCGGCGCTTATCGTACTCAGCTGTGTTGCAGAAATAATTAGTCCGGCAAATAGATATCATAGAGAGGGCCAGAATTCTGTCGAGTTGTATCATTTGGCGGGAGTAAATATGGTCGACTACCTGGTGTCTAACACCAAGGTTTCAACGTCATATTTAACGCGAATAGATAGGCTATATAAAGCAGCTCGCGAAGTAGTGCCTACGTTACCAGAGAATATAACGTTGTACTTAGTACCGACTTCCCACTTGGCCGAACTTATAACGGCCCAAGGAGGCAATAAGCTTGCTGAGCTTTTCTCTCTGGCACAAGAATACAGACACATTAATGAACAGATGCAAGCTGAGCGCAAAGGCTTACTTGATGCATTTCAACAGAGATTACGCCTCGTCCATGAGTATCGTGCATTTTGTGATTGTGTGCGCTCTGCTAGCGAAGAGTTCCCTTCGATTGTGCCTGCGGTGCACGACAATCAGTGGAAGTTCAATGAGCTAGCGTTTACACGAGACCAAGAACGACCGAAGAGAAAGCTTCTAGGTATAATTGCAGCATCGATACGATCAGACGAGATGGACAGGCTACAGGCAGAGTTACATGAGTTATCACTCAAGATGCGCACACTTCGGGACGCTGGGGTGCTCTCACAACAATATCTTACTCAATACGATATTCCAGAGCCAAGGATTGATAAACTTGTGCCAGACTGTGTTGCTGAGCTATCCTGTACTGCGCTAGCTGAATTAAAGACAATAATTTCGAGAGCGTAGAGATGAGGAAAGTAGATCTGCACAATGACCTTCTTAACTATCTACTCTTGGATGAAAAGCGTAGTGCGCACGACAACGATCTCGAATGTTCGGTCCCGCAAATGATTGCGGGAGGCATAGAAGTGCAGGTATTGGCGGCATTCACCCCAAATGCCGCAGAACCTGAGGCGCTGACCAAGCAGTATTGTAGGTATAAAGAATTACTTGCAAGCAAAGAACACATTGGAGGGAAAATCAGGCTGTTGTGGGCCATAGAAGATGCGCAGCAATTGGTACACAGTACACAAATTGGCGCAACGCTGGAGCAGAAACTGAGTGCACTAGTAAGTAAAGGAACACCTCCGGTCTATATTAGTCTTACTTGGGTTAATGAAAACGATTTTGGTGGAGGAGACCATACGAGCGTTGGCCTAAAAAAATGTGGTCAAAAGCTACTAGATCTCATGGCGGCAACCAAGATTGCAGTGGACTTAAGCCACGCATCGGATCGTCTCGCGCATGATATTATTAACTACCGAGAGAAAGCTGGGCATCGTAATAGCATTATAGTCAGCCATACTAATTTTAGGGCTGTACACGGCGCAGCGCGAAATATTCCTGACGACGTAGCTAAATACATTCTCGATCAAAACGGAATTATCGGCCTTTCTCTTTCGCGAAGGCAATTGGGCAATCGGCCAAAAATGAATCTCAGGGAACACTATAATTATGCCGTTTCGCTGAACCCAGCATTTGCAGACATTCTATGTTTAGGGGGCGACTTATATCATGAAGCGGATGTTCCAAAAGAATACAGAAGTGTAGCAAGTAACTTCTATCCGGAGGCATCCAAAGCGAGCCACTACCGTGAACTTGAGTTCATGGAAAGTAGCTTTTTATATACAAATGCGATGCACTATTTATCGAGAGAAGGCTTTGTACCTGTTCTCTGATTAGAGCGTTCTAGTGATAGACGAAGATTCGAGCGCGATCCAATACGAACGATCGATGGTAGCTCATATTGCGATTAATATTGACAGGCTTGCCGCAAGGACATATTGCTATGAAAGCGCGCTACAAGTATCTCTCCATGTGGAAGTTATGGTGCTTTGTGACCAAGGAGGCGTGGGGCAGCGACACCAGTAATCTGATCTATAGCGCTCACGAGAATTGATCCACCTCTGCTCACTTAAATTGATCCACCAGCGCATGGCGTAGTGGCACGGCAGTAACCCCGCAGTACCCCGCCAGAATTTTAAATAGAACCCCGCGACCCCGCCGCGAGTGAGGTTGGGACAGCTTTGGTCAAGGCGATGTAGCCTTGGAGTTAGCGAGTGCGCATTCGAGAATTTGCCTAATAGAGGAGAGTGGACGGGAAGAGTCTGAGGCCACGGGAGACGCCGGAGATGGGGCAAGATGGCGTGTTGACGCTCCTGAGATACGCTGGAGGTAATCGGACAGTGCCACGACGGCAGCTTTGAAGTTTATCTTCTGCACCTGCATAACGAGGTCAATGGTGTTGAAGTTTCTGGAGCACCTAAAGCAGCGTGCTAGATTAGTTTTTGGATTTGTAGCAGTATTAAAACCTGAACAAAGAGGGCAGAGGAACCGCAAGGCACCTTGACTTTCCTTAGCGGCAAGAAAAGGCATTGCTTGGATGAGCCGGTTGATGGGGATTGAATTCCTCAGAACATAGAGCTGGTGCGCCGGAATTCGTTGAGTCAGCATGTGCCCTGCCGTAATCGAGTTGACGAAGTTATAAAGATTACCCTCACACGGGCAAAGTCAGTTTTGGTCTCAATCCTACACAGTGCCTCATGTTGAAGACGTAACTATTTTCGGTCAGGCGATCTATGAGAGCTGCGGTGAGATGCTCATTCTTGAGAAACGATTTCCAGTCGCCAAAGCCCAAATTGGAAGTGAGCAGGGTTGATTTTTTCTTGTGGCGATTCTGCATCAAGGCAAAAAACAACCCAACCTGAACGGGTTCGATTTCGGCATAGCCGATCTCGTCGATCAGAAGGCAATCAACGCTGCTGTACTCTTTAAGCACTTCGTGCTCGGAATGATCGGCTATCGAGCAATAAAGCTCTTCGATAAGTTTAACAAACAGGACGAAGCGTCCGCTATACCCCTGGCTGATAGCGTGGGTGGGAACGAAAAGGGGTCAGGACCCTTTTACAAGAAACTTTTCTCAAGAATCTCCGAAAATAGAGGAAACTGAGGAGAAGTTATGGCTCGATTACCTCGTGCGCGATGGGGAACGAAAAGGGGTCAGGACCCT
>CAIXSY010000369.1 GCA_903922175.1 uncultured delta proteobacterium
GAACTGGAACTGTTCCCGATTCCTGCTCCTGCCCCTTATCCTCTTGATTGGAATAGGAAAAGGAGCAGGGGCAGGAATCAGGAGCGGTTCAAGTGCAAGTTCAAGCAAGTTCCTTTTGCCCGGGGTTATTGAGCAATTACGTTTACGGGTCGTAACTGCTTGATAGCACAGCAGAAGAATACAGTTACGCGAAGGGCACGAAAAAGGACACGAAAACCACGAAATAAATTGCTGAAGCAATCCGCTAAGTCCTGCGGAGTAGGGTGGTGATGGGGAGTGTTCTTCTTAGAGGTTATAAGTTTATGATGAGAAAAATCGCCGCGATTATCTGCTTGCAAGCGTTCTGCCTGGTTACTATTTCTCAGGCACAGGTTCTCTGTAAAAACAGCTCTTCCGGAGACATATCCGTTTCGCCAACAGCAAAGTGTGCCAAAGGGTCAGCTAAGGCCAAGCTTACAAAGCTTATTAGACCAGTGGCGGGGCCAGTTGGTGATACAGGAACAATTGGCAGTCAGGGGAAGCGGGGTGCTCGCGGAGCTGTCGGCCCGCGCGGTCTTCCTGGTGATGCCGGTGACACTGGAAATACCGGGGCAACAGGTGGCAAGGGAGCTAAGGGAGGTAAGGGACCTGTCGGGCCAGTTGGGGCAACGGGCGACACTGGCAATACGGGCGATCAGGGCAAGATCGGCACAAAGGGATTGCGAGGTGATGACGGAGTGGTCGGGCCCGCTGGAGATAAAGGTGATACGGGCGCTCAAGGCGTCCATGGTGCAAAGGGGCCTGACGGAGATCGAGGCGCGGCCGGTGTTGTCGGATCGCAGGGGATTAAAGGGCCGCAGGGCGATTTTGGTGCTGCGTTAGACGGCTGTCGAGTGGATTCGATTGCAGGTCTTGTTGTCTCTCCTGCGACGGTTAGCTTGAGGTGCGATGCAATTCTAGGGGAGTTTCTGATGTCTTATTCAGTGGGCGCCAGGGTAGAGAACTCTTCGCTGATCGCAAGCTTAAAATTGCCGCCGACCAACACTATTATTGGTGTAACCATTGCGGATCATTTTATTCCCATGGGGATAGAGTCGTATATTGTTATCACTTCTAATGAGAAGACTGCCAGCTATCACATCGAGGTGACCTGCTGTCCTCTGGTGTGATGCCTTGACTTAAGGGGGGTCTTGAGGGACAAGACCCCCTGTTTGACTCGTTTCTATAAAGGTAACTGCTCGCCCCTAATCGGCTAACGCTGACGTCAAACGTCTTACGCCGGAGCCCGGCGTTAGACCTTGGACGTCAGCATCATCGGTTCTAGTGTCGCGACCGGAAAGTTTTTTCACTTAAAACTAATGTTTTTCTGTTGAACCTGGCCTTGAACTCCCGCTTGGTCTTGGCCAATTCCCCTTAGATTTAGGCTTAAACGTCGAAGTCAAGGTCGAAGAGAGCAGGCCACGGCCAAGCGGGAGTTCAAAAAAATTAGAGACTCCAGTGGTTTTGCTTACCCCTTAAGTGGCATTATGCGCGTGCCTCGTGTTGTCGTGGTGTGCAATAGTTCAAATACTCGATAGTCAGTGGAATGAAGCTAGGCTGGGCTTTTGCCTGGCGATCGCTGATGGCCGCAGAGCTGATTTATACTCTCCCTGGGCTGGGCAATATGCTCAACATGGGACGTGAACTCAACGATATGAGTCAAGTTGGGGCTGTTATCAGATCAGGTCTTCTTTGGATGGATGGCGCGTCGCGTACGCGAACGCGAACGCTGGGGGCTTAATCGGAGGTAGTGCCATGCTTTACCCCAGGTGGCGAGTGTGGGATAGTTTTTCCCCGACATGACGCCCTGGTAGCGTATAACTATTTGAAAATATTGATATTTGGTAATTGAAACATGCCATTTCTGACAAAAAAACGACTAGCTGGCCTAATCCTCTTGGCTCTAATTCTCGTCCTCGGTGCTGTCGTTGGCCATCGTTTGCTTCGCCCGAAGCAGCCCAATGTGATTATGCTGATGTTAGACACCTTACGCGCAGATCATCTTAGCTACTTTGGGTATGAGCGTGAAACGAGCCCGAACATAGACGCCTTTGCGCGTCAGTCGCTGGCGTTTAAGTATGCCGTAGCCACGGCACCGTGGACTCCGAGCTCTGTGGCTACGATGTTTACGGGGATGTATGCTTCGACGCACGGCATGGTGCCCCCGAGTGATCGCATCGCGGCCAAGAAAAACGAATACCACCTGCGGCATGATCTGATAACGCTTCCGGAGATACTGAAGGCGCATGGTTATGCCACCTTCGCCATTAGTAGCAACCCTTGGATCGGACCTACGTTCGGTTTCGAGCAAGGTTTTGATGAATTTAAAACAATTTGGAAGGCGCGGGCGAACAAGGTTACCGATGAAGCGATCGCCGCGCTCGATAAGTTGCAGCAGCAGTCGGCGCCCTTCTTCCTCTACGCGCACTTTCTGGATCCGCATAATCCGTATTATCCGCCTCCGTCGTACCGTCAGCGATTTTCCGGGCCTTTGAAATTTCGCAATGTCGATCCCGCGAGGATCGAAGCTCTTGGTTTATATGATGGAGAGATCGCCTTCCTCGACCATGAGCTCGGACGGCTTTTCGAGTATCTCAAGCAAAAAGGACTATATGATAATACGGTGATTGTTGTTTTAGCTGATCATGGGGAACAGTTTATGGAACATGGGGTGACGCATCATGGCAAGATGCTGCATAACGAAGAGATTCACGTACCGATGTTTTTTAAGATCGCACAGCCGCCGCGTGAGGTTGACTACACGGTGAGTCTTGTTGATTTTTTACCGACGTTGCTCGGTGTCCTCAAGATCGATCCGACGCCCTCTCTGCAGGGGATTTCGCTCCTTGATGACGAGAATTCTCGAGGACGGCAGGGAGTTTTTTCGGAGATCGGCCGTCTCGCTGTCTATAAGGCCTTTACGCGCTACGATGGCATGAAGATTATCTATAACTACGGGCCCCCCGGGAGTAAGCCAATTACTCCTCAGACGATTCAGGTTTTCGACGCCCGCAAGGATATAGATGAGCAGACACCGCTGAGTGATGAGGCGCTGGTGAGCTCCTTAAAGAAGCAGTATCAGGAGCTCTTCGCCACGGTCGTCCCAATGAGCAGCAGCGGAGCTACTCCGACCGAACCGGTTCCGGAGGTTGCGGATGAAACACTCGAACAGTTGAAATCGATGGGATACATGCAGTAAGGGCTGAGGGAGGGGGGATCGGGCCCTCTCGGCATGGCCTTTTTAAATCTGCGTAATTTATTGGTTTTACACGTCCGGAATTGCTTCTAGACAAACTTCCAAAATGGACTTAGTTAGAAAAATGAAAGTGTGTTCCTTACCCCTCGCTGCACTCGCTGTTCTCGTTGTGTAATCCAATGAAATTATTCACAACGAGAACGGCGAGTGCGGCGAGTATTTCGTTATGAACTTGTGAAATGATGCCGCCGCTATAGACGGATTTAAAAAGGCCATGCCCTCTCGGGGGCTGCCCTTTACCATACAGCGCAAGTGTGAGATGGTTTCACATCCAACCGCCACCGTGGCCAGTAACTGCTCATTAAGTCCGGGCACAACGGTCTTGGTTTTGGTCCTGGCCTGCCGTGAGCTTGTCGAACTGTCTAGCTTCTTGGTCTTTTCCATGGTCTTGGTCGAAGAGGCTAAGAAAATGACCAAGATAGGGACCAAGATCAGGGCTTACGACAGTTCGACAAGCTCACCGCAGGCCATTACCAAAACCAAGACTAGGGTAAGATCTGCCCGGGGTTGTTGATCTGGTATCATAACCACCTCTAAGTAGTTTAAATTACGAGTGTTTGTAGAGCGAAACGCATGCGAGTTCAAGGTAAAAGGGCGATCGTGACGGTCCTCGTTTTAGGGGTGGTGCTGATCTCCTGCGCTATTGTTGCCTTTCGTTTCCTACGCACTAAGCAGCCTAATGTCATCATGCTGATGCTTGATACGTTACGGGCGGACCACCTGGGGTACTTTGGATATGAGCGTGCCACGAGTCCTAATATCGATGCCTTTGCACGAGAGTCGCTTGCTTTGAAGTATGTCGTTGCTACGGCGCCGTGGACTCCGACCTCAGTCGCCACCATGTTTACGGGGATGTACGCCTCCTCGCACGGCATGCTCCCCCCGCGTAAGCGTGCCGACGCCCAGAGAAATGAGTTCAGTTTGCGGCGCGATCTCATAACGCTTCCCGAGATACTTAAGGCGCATGGGTACGCCACCTCGGCTATTAGTACTAATCCATGGATAAGTGCCACGTTTGGATTCGAGCGGGGCTTTGATGATTTTAAGAACATTATTCGCGCGCGTGCGAATAAAGTAACCGACGAAGCGATTCTCGCCCTTAACCGCCTGCAGAAGGGCGCGACTCCGTTTTTCTTATATACCCACTACCTTGACCCTCACGATACCTACGATCCGCCGTCTCCCTACCGAGAGCGTTTTAGCGGACCGTTGAAGGCGGTCAATGTCGATCCCACGATGATCGAGAAGCTTGGTTTGTATGACGGAGAGATCGCCTTCCTCGACCATGAGCTCGGACGGCTTTTCGAGTACCTTAAGCAAAAGGGACTGTATGATGATACGGTGATTATTGTTTTGGCCGATCACGGGGAGCAATTTCTGGAACACGGGGCGACGCATCATGGAAAGATGCTGCATAACGAAGAGGTTCACGTGCCGATGTTCTTTAAAATTCCACAGCCCGCGCGTGAGGTGGACTATACGGTGAGCCTGGCCGATTTCCTGCCGACGTTGCTCGATGTGCTTAAGATCGAGCGCCCCAAGTCCATACAAGGGATATCACTTCTTGATGACGAAAATTCTCGCGCGCGGCAGGGGGTTTTTTCCGAAATCAGCAGTATCTCAATTTATAAAGCGTTCACTCGCTTTGACGGAAAGAAGATTATCTTTGACTACGGAGCGATCGACGGCACCGCTGTCGCTCCCGCGACGATCCAGGTCTTTGATGCCTGGAAGGATCGAAACGAAGCGACCCCGCTGCATGACGAGGCGCTCGAAAGATCTCTGATTAAGGATTATCAAGCACTCTACGATATCGCCGTGCCCAAGACTAAAAGCTCGGCGGTTGCTGCTCAGCCTGCGCCGAAGGTCTCTGACGAGACGCTCGATCAACTAAAGTCTATGGGGTACTTGCAATAATTACCGATGAAAACACGTCGCACGATACTGTTAGTTATTGCCCTTCTTAGCGTTGTTCCCAGCGCGGCGCACGCTTATATCGGGCCCGGCGCCGGGTTTGCGTTTCTCGGCTCCGGATTTGTTTTCATACTCACCTTCTTTATGGCTTTGGCCACTATCTCGCTTTGGCCGCTACAGTGGCTGTGGCGCAAGATCTCCGGGAAGGGGATTCCCAAAGGGGCGCGCACGCGGCGTGTGGTGATCCTCGGATTAGATGGGTTGGAGCCGTCGCTCACCGAGAGGTATATCGCGGAGGGGAAGCTGCCCAACCTGCAGGGGCTGAAAGAGGCAGGATCGTACGCGCACCTCGGTACGACGCTCCCAGCGCTTTCTCCTGTAGCGTGGTCCACGTTTCAAACCGGCGTGAATCCCGGCGCGCATAATATCTTTGACTTTCTGACGCGCGATAAGCGCACCTGTTTGCCCGACCTTTCGTCGAGTGAGATCGAGCAGCCGAAGCGCAGGTGGGGCATCGGTCGCTGGCGTTTCGCACTCGGGCGGACGAAGATCCGTATCCTGCGGCGCTCGAAGCCGTTCTGGAAGATCCTCGGCGACTACGGTGTCTCTTCGAACATCATTCGCGTGCCGATCTCCTATCCTCCGGAAAAGTTCGATGGCAATATCCTCTCGGCGATGTGCACCCCCGATCTGCGCGGCACGCAAGGCTCGTTCTCCTTTTACACGACGCGTGCTGACTTAAAGGGTAGTCATCCCGGAGGCGAATTCCAGCTTGTTAAGCGCACGGGGGCAGTTATTGAGGGCGATCTACTTGGGCCTCCGGACCCACGCCGGAGTGATAATCAGCCGCTCAAGGTGCCTTTTACGCTCGAAGTTTCGCCGGAACGTGGTGAGGCCTATCTTGCGCTTCAGGGTAAGAAGGTGCGCCTGACGCTCGATAGCTTCTCGGCGTGGATTGAGGTGCAGTTTAAGTTTGGCTGGCGTAAGTCAGTTTCGGGGATCTGCCGTTTTTGTCTGCGCGAGATTGCGCCTGAGATCTCGCTCTACGTTTCGCCGATTAATATCAATCCGGAGAGCCCGGCGCTACCGATCTCGCATCCGCTCTTTTTTGCCTCCTGGATCGCCAAGCGTCAGGGGTTCTACGGCACCCTTGGGCTGATGGAAGACACCTGGGGGCGAAATGAGTACGCCATTACCGACGCCAATTTCCTGGAGCAGACCTACCTTACGCATAATGAACGTGAGCTTATGTTCATGGATGCGCTCGATCGCACGCGTGAAGGGGTTTGTGCCTGTGTCTTCGATGCCAGCGATCGTATCCAGCACATGTTTTGGCGTTACCTTGATCCGAAACATCCCTCGCCGCGTGAGGCCAATAAGAGCTTCGAAAACACGATCCCTGAGATGTATCAGAAGATGGACCAGTTAGTGGGAAGGGTACTAAAGAAGATTCGCCCGCAGGATGTGATTATTGTTTTGAGCGATCACGGCTTCGCTTCGTTTCGCCGCTGCATCAATATTAATACCTGGCTCTTGCAAGAGGGCTACTTGGCGCTCAAAGATGGCAAAACCATCGGTGCCGATTATCTGCAGGATGTCGACTGGAGCCGCACACGGGCCTTCGCCCTTGGGCTCTCGGGGATGTATCTTAATCGGCGTGGACGTGAGCGCTGGGGCATCGTCGAGGATGATGCCGTTGAGGGGTTAAAGCAGGAGATAAGCGCCAAGCTTGAGGCTCTGCGCGACCCGCAGGATGGAGCACAGACGATTCGGCGTGTCTACGACACCTCCAAGGTTTATCGCGGTCTCTATACTGAGGAGGCCCCCGATCTGATTATGGGCTATGCCCCAGGATTTCGTGTCTCGTGGGACTCGGTCACCGGGATGGTGGAAGAGCGGGTATTTAGCGATAATATGAAGGCCTGGAGCGGAGACCACCACGTTGATCCGGTGGTTATCCCTGGAGTGCTGTTTTGTAACCGTCCGCTCAAACACGACAAGCCGCATATCGTCGATATTGCCCCAACGGTTCTTGACCTTTTTGCTTTTAAGCCGCCGGCCTACATGGAAGGAAAAATTATTTTATAAGGAGCGTGCATGTTTGATCCAAAATTAAAACTGACGAGAGATCTGTTTGATAAGTTGACCGCCGCCGCAGCTCAGCTTGGCGCTCCGCTCGAGGAGTTTTGTGCCAAGGTGCTTGAACGTGAGGCTGACAAAGTCCTGGGAAGTTCGGGGAAGAAAGAGGTAAGTGAAGCCGATGTGGCAAAGATTACGAGCAAGCTTAAAGGGCTTGGGTATCTTGAGTAGGTACCAATAGGTGTAATTGCTCAAAAAGCCCGGGTAAATCTTATCTTAGTCTTGGTCTTTTCCATGGTCTTGGTCAAATAGGCCGAGGAAATGACCAAGATAAGGACCACGACCAGGGCTTAAGGCCAGGACCAAAACTAGGACTATGACAGAATGTCTCCCGGGGTTATTGAGCAATGACGAGTAACGTTAACCAATGGTGGGCGTAAGCCAATGACTACTCTATTTGATCTATTGCTCCTGCCCTTTAATGGGTTCGCCCCCGGATGGGGGTTGGTGGCGCTGTCTGCCGTGAGCGGTGTTATCTTTCTGCTTATATACGGAAGATGCTCTAACCAAGCCAAGTTGCGCGAGGTGAAACGCAACATCGGTGCTACTCTTTTAGAGACGGTGCTCTTCCGCCGTGATTTCGGGCTTTGCTTGCAAGCCCAGGGCCGTCTTTTCGGCTTGGCTTGCCGCTACCTTTTCTTGGCTGTGCCCCCGATTGTGATACTAGCCATTCCGGGGTTGATAATCTTGGCGCAGCTTAATCTGCGCTATGGCGTGCGCCCGCTTCAGCTTGGTGAGCATGCCCTGCTCAAAGTCCGCTTGGAGCGAGTGGCGGAGGTCGATCGCGTTGTGCTCAGCACCTCACCAGGTATTCATGCCACCGCTCCGGTGCGAATTCGCTCTACGGGCGAGGTTGTGTGGCGACTCGATGCCGTAGCGATTAGCGCGCCACAGCAGGTTGTCGTGCGCGTTGCAGGGGCCTCAGCTGAGCTGCAGAAGCTCATTTTTACGGCACCGACCCAGCCCGTGGCAGCGCGTGCCTATAATGTCAACTCATGGTGGCGCTGGCTGTTCTATCCCGGTGAAACCTTGTTGGATGGCAAGCAGGGACTGACCGAGCTTGTGGTTTCCTATCCACCCGCGCAGTATCGTCTTCTCGGGTACGAAATACACTGGCTCGTTACCTTCCTTGTGGTTTCGCTCTTAAGCGGACTGGTCGCGGCCAAAGTCTTTCGGATTGAGATTTAAACTAGATGTAACTACCCCCCTGTGTGAATATGGGACTACTTAGTAAAAACGACAATTTTCAGGGATCGATGACGCTGACGTCAAAAGTATAACGCCGGGCTCCGGCGAGCACCGTCGAGTCGACGTCAGACGTCAGACGTCAGACGTCAGACGTCAGACGTCAGAC
>CAIXSY010000370.1 GCA_903922175.1 uncultured delta proteobacterium
TAAATTTGGAGTTTTTCTCCTAAGCTTGGCCTTGAACTTCCGCTTGGCCTTGGCCATTTACCCTTAGATTTGGGCTTAAATGTAAAAGTCGATGTCGAAGAGGATGAGGCCACGGCCAAGCAGGAGTTCATGACCAAGTGAAAAAACTTTCTGATCGGGGTACTAGGACACCTAACCACAGCCCACCTCCGGATTAAAGCCAATACTTCCAAAGTTCCGAAGCGAAAAGTGGTAACCTAAATTTCTGACTAGGTTCCACCACAGGCCGGTTTTCGAGCGCCACATGCGCTCAGCAATTGCCGGAATGGCGTAGAACTGGCGCGCTGCCCACTCGGTACCCATGAGGAGCTCATTGGGCGACATGAGTGCAGGCTGGAATACAACATCCTTCTTCCCATTATATTTTGACCAATCGTAGGTTAGTATTCTTCCTTGACGATCAAGTTCCTTAAAAATTGGCGTGTTCGGAAACGGAACCAAAACACTAATGGTGGCGGAATCAAGCCCGGCTTCGCGGTAGAAATCGACGCTGGTGCGGAAGATGCTTTTATCATCATGGTCAAATCCGAACACCGTGCCAGCCTGAACGGCGATTTTGTGCTGATGAAATCTGGCGATGGCCTCACGGTACTGGCTAACCTGATTGTGTTTTTTGTTTGAAGAGTGAAGGCTAGCCTGGGAAATCGTCTCGAGACCGAGAAAAAGAGCCTTGCAGCCGCTCACGTGAGCCAGGGTTAAGAATTCTTCATCAAAGGCGACGTCGACGGTAGCCTGACTTGTCCACCAACGATGTAACGGCGCAATCGCCTGGAACAGCTCCTTTGCATATTGCCGATTCACGCCGATATTATCATCCCAAAGTATGAGGGCTCGGCCAGGCATCTGCCGAATCTCATCAACGACCTCTCCTATAGGGCGATAGCGCATCTGACGCTGATACATCTGCGGAATCGTGCAATAGGAGCAAGCGTACGGACATCCGCGTGTTGCAATGGTTACCCCCTTTCCGTAGGCGCGCCCTTTAATCAGGTCCCATCGCGGAGGCGGCATTGATTTTAAGTCAGGAAGCTCAGCGTTGCTGTAGCGCTTCTGCAGATCTCTATCCTCGAAATCCTGCAGTAGTTTTGCCCAGACAAGTTCACCCTCCCCAACAACTATGGCGTCGGCGTGTTGCTCAGCCTCATCGGGCATCAAGGTGGCGTGCGGCCCACCGATGACGACCGCAATCCCGCGCTTCTTAAATTCAGAGGCCAGGTAGTAGGCATGCGGTGCTGCTGGCGTGTTCGCCGTTATCCCGACTAAGTCCACGTTGAGATCAAAGTCCACCGTCTGCACAATTTCATCGACGTGAGAGACACGCCACGTCGGTGGCGTGTACGCCGCAAGTAGGGGCATGGTAAGTTGCGGAAAACGGATCAGCCTGCGGTGGCGAACATGACGTGAATCCGCCGATTCAGCCGTAATGAGCAGTACGTGAAATTTAGCCTGCGGACCTCTGAACATTTTACGTACCTTTAAAAACGTAACTATGCTGAATCAAATATATCTTTAACCACCATAAATGAAACTTGACTCATTTTGTATTACTTTCCTTGATCTGTTTTTCGAGACATAGACGTTAACTTGGTAGTGTTTCCCGCTGCTCAGGACTGCTCTCCTCACCAAGTTTGAACCAATCAATATGCCGCGTAAAGAACATAAGCAGTCCCAAGATAAGGGCCAGGCCGAGTGATCCGAAGAGCAGCGCGGCGTCTTCTTCGCGCAGGAGTGTGTAAAGGAAGGCGTGCATGCCGATCATCAGCGGGGCGATGACCCAGATCCGCGCCGCTCCCTTGAGAATAGCTCGGGCATACCCGGAGACCAATGCGGTGCTAATCGCCGTTGCCAGCCAATAGGCCGCTGTAAAGCCTAGGTGCTCAGACAGCGCCAGAAGAAACGCCTTGGAGTTCATCGAACGTACATTTGAAGAGAAATCGAGCATAACGTAACCCCCTTTGAGTTATTGAATATGCCCCATCTTCGCATATGAATGTGAAGGCTGCGTGAAGAGGAGGGGAAATGGGGGTGAAAAATGGCAAAGAATCGGCTTTCACCCTAGATGTTAGGGAGTTTGGATCGTGGCACCTCGTAGGTCATTTCTCCAGAGTCGTTCGAGTACCATGCCCGCAAAAAGTCCAGCTGTCAGTCCTGCTTCTGATCCGAGGGCGTCCCTATCCGCCCAAAATTTGCGCAAGGTGAGCCCATATTTTGACTGTGGATCAACCGTCAAAGCTGATTCCAGATCTGCATAGGCAGACTCTCTATCTCCCAACTGATAGGCAGACCATGCGTGACCTAACAGACCTTCAATGGACTTGGAGTCTGTGGACAGTATTATTTGAAATATCTTAAGACTCTCGGCAAATTTATTTTGAGAAGAAAGTACATTTGCATAACGACCAAGATATGCGATCGAGTTTGGATGCGACTGTGTAAGGTTCTTGAGTACTTTTTCGACACCGTCTATATCACCGGACCTATGCAATGAGTCAACATAATCTAGTGCGATCTTGTCATTCTTGGGATCTCTGGTAAAGGCTTCCGCAAATGCTTTTTGAGCGCCTTGCACATCCCCCCGCTGACCGCGAGAGTATGCAAGTGTATTCCATGCAGTAGCCCGAGAGGGATCAAGGCGAACAGCCTCCTCTGACCGTTCTAATGCTGCTTTTGCATCCCCTAGCCAATATGAGGCCGCCGCCACCCCCTCTACGGCTAGAGCGTAGTCTGGCTTAACTTTTAAAAGCCCTTCATAGGTCTGTTTTGCCTCTTCGTATCGACCTTGCTGAAAGAGAACAGCTGCTGCTTTTTCGTACGCATCCGCAAACATCGGATCTTGAGCAAACGCCTGACGAAAATCAGAGAGCGCACCCGCTGTTTCGCCAATATCAGCTCGCGCCAGCCCACGGGAATAGAGCCCTTCAGCAGAGTCCGCCACGGCGGAAGCTGCAAGCTGCGTGTATACATGCTCGCTTGTTGGATCCTTCATTTTCTGCCTGGCTATCGCGCAAATGCGATAAAATTGTGCCGGGCCTTGATCGATCGGAAGTTGCTTTGAAACTACTGTTGGCTCACCTTCGGACTTTGTGGTCACAGACCTTTCAGCCAATGCCGCTTCGTAACCTAATCCGTCACAAAACTTTGCCGCTAGCTCATAATTATGCAATTTTTCCATCTCTATATAGATTAGATTTATCCGTGCCGTGAAGTACCCAGGATTAAGGTTTAATAGTTGTTCTAAAACAGCAACTGCCTCATCGAAACGGTTGAGATCAATAAGAATTATGCTCTTCGTGTTAAAAGCATTTTCATAAGTTGGGTTTAGCTCAAGAGCTTGGTTCACATCGGCCAACGCCTCGTCTTGTCGTCCCATGAGTTGTAATGTGTAGGCTCTCCTGTGAAACAAATGGGCGAGTTGGACGTCGCCAGGATTATGTCCACCCCCAATTAATTGAATAGCTAAACTAAAATCCGATAGAGCCTCGTCGTAACGCTTTAAACCAGCCAAGATTCGTCCTCGCCCATTTAACGCAGATAGATCTTGTGGATCACGTCTAAGTAGTTCGGAATAGCAAGCAAGTGCTTCCTCAAATTTGCCCGTAGCGTAAAACTTGGCGGCTGCCTGCTCAAGATTCGATGCTGGGCTTAGCAAGAGGTTGGTATCGTCTCCAAGCACTCTCTGCAAAGGACAAATGAATGCGATAACCAAGATTCCAAATCCGCACACTAGGCAATTTTTCAAAAGTAGCATCTTCACTGCCTTACGAAACATAAAGACAACTCCTATTTTAGGTGCAATACGACGGTGACATCGGCCCTATTGCTTATGCTTGAGGGCTCGGACTCCCATAGTTTCACGGTCCCCATAGCTGGTAGGGTTGGTACAGTTATTATCAATTCCTGTTGAGTTGGACTTACATTATTACAACCACCCGCGTATCCGCAGGATCCGCCGCAATGAATAAATTCTATATTGGGAATTGGGTGATTGCTATTTGAAGCTAAGGAAAGAAAGTTGACCGAGGCATGCGAGTCCACGGCAAGGAAGCGATAGCCAAAATCCCTAGCATTTATTGTATTAATGTGAAGCTGTCTTTGCGAGGTCCCCACGCCATGTTCTAGATATTTGAAGTATCCTGACACGCGATAGTCAATCTCCAAGAGACGCTTGGTGATATTAAATTGTGCACGTTCCGGCGATGGGTAAAAGTTTACGTACTGCCGTGGATCAGCGGATGTAATCCAGCCATTGGCCTCATCGAGCCCGATGAGCAGCAAAGGATTAAGAACAAAGCTGCTTCGGGCCGATGGCCCCTCGATAGCTTTTGTCCCCGATCCATAAAAGTAGATGCCGTAGAGTCCCCACCACGGGCGGTTATCTTGAATCTGTGAGAATACCGCTGGTGATGGCCTGTAGGTCGAGGGGATTATCGAGGGAAACTCCCGAGCCAACGCTTCGCGACGCTGTAAAATCTCTGCCTTCGTGAGCCAGTTTAGGTCACCAGGCGGCTTTATCGGGATTGATAGTAATCCCTTCGAGTCTGTTGGTGTTGAGAATATGAGCTGATTATAGATCCCATAACCTGACGTAGATTCTCCAACTTCGTTTGGCTGATGCCATAGAAATATGATACCGAGCAAAATAAGCGCTGTCAGCAAAGTACATCGTATCAGTCTAGGGAGGAAGCAAGGTAAGCTATGTTCCATGTTTTTACACTGATGGGGTATTCTCACAGGATGGAGCCTCAGTCCGTGAAATGACCACAGCCTCATCCTCTACCGAAAATGAAACCTTTCCGGGCAGAGAGGACCGCCATAGGTCCAGCTTACTACCGAAAGACCCCAAAAAACCTTTCTCGAAATCTCTCAAATCTAGATCAGAAATTGCCTGCTCTCCAAGAAATGCTTCAAGCACAGATAACGACAGGCGGTCTGCCACGTACGCAAGGTCAAACGTAGCACGAAGAGCATCTTGTTTTGATGCTTGAGTTGGGGCGGCGTCTTGCCATTGAACACTCAGTCCCTGAAGCAGCACTGTTAATTTGGTTCCTGAGAACCCTAGGTTTAGCATTCGCTTTTGGTCTAGCATGGCAAGGGATGAGTCAGATGCTCGAATGACAAGCACTTTGTCTCCTACAGCAACGGTAACCGGTTCTTGGCTGATGACCTCCGATAGACGCTGTGAGAGTGCCTCAAGATCAGCAGCGTCAATACGCAGTGTTAACGTTCCGTTGGGTAGGCACTTTGGATTTAAGACTTCGAAAAGTTTCTGGTGCAACTCCTCCCAACGTGCAGTACCAAAGTTCCCTCCTCCGATATTCTCTACCAGTCTCTCTAGAGAGTCTCTATCGGTCTGTGTAAGTAATATTAGAATTATAAACGCAATTAACAGCAGTACGCCTTTGAGGCGCGCGGTGCGTGGCGTCATTGAAGTTAATTTGGTCATAATCTTAACTAACTGTCGGAAGAAACAGTGTAATCTATTAGTTGTTTTGAGTAGTGACTAACATCAGCCTGGTGGCGCTTTCTCTTGCACTCAGCGCGCAGCAACTGAGGGAAACACTAGGGGGTCCCAGACCTAGCTTCAATCAAAAATCACTTGACATCTCCCTGCGACATACCATAGTAGCACTTTAAAAAAGCCGTCTTTATTAAAATGGGGCTTGCCCGCATGCTTAACTTACCGAAAAGATTAGATCATTCGATATTTCTGTAGGGACCACGCCAGGCCGGTAAGAGCTTTTATCTGAAGCGACACTACGCAGATGCGCTCTACATAGATCTACTTAGGCGCACAGACTTCATAAATACGCCTAGTATTTCCCTTCACACACTGCGCGCTGCAACTCGCTAAAACCCCTCTTTAAGGAAGTTCAGCTTGCCAAAACTTAAGTGAGGCCTCGTCTTTTTTGCGGGTAGCTTTTAGCTCCTCTAGCATCAATGCTTTCCTAGGAATCTCGTTCCGCTCTACAAAGTCACGCACCTTATCAACGTTAGCAAGGCTCCTTTCATAAGCCCTTACCTCATTTTTAGCCCGCACGAACGGATCATTTGATCCGACCTCGTCACCGACAACATGCCAAAATTCATGAATCAGGATCACCACACTCGCCATGACAGATTTTAGAACACCCTCTTCTATGAAAACCAAAGAAATCTTCATCCCCCCGTCCGCATCACCGATGCCAACCGTAATCGAGTCAGCCACGGATCTTGCAACTTCAGAGGAGACCTGCGCTACAATATTTGAGTACTGAGGTCCTAAGTTCGAAATATATGAAGAAGCGCCAGATATCCTATCAATTGGAATTATTATGATAGACCCCTTGTGAAGAGCTAATTGTTTCGCCAGCTCTTTATCACGTAGCGCAAGGAGAACTGAGCTGTTAAGTATAGTCGCCTCGTCTTGTTGTCTTTCTATGGGGATGCGATCGACAGCTACCTCAATTTTACTTGCTGCTTCAGCAACTATACGGGCCTCCTGGCTAAGTTCTGCAGTATTTGTAGAAGTCACCACACTATTGGTAGGTACTGGCGGTAGTGTTATCTCACCTTTTCCGTCAGCCGTGGAGGTAGGTTGCCCATTCTTAGAACACCCGGCACATAGGAGATAGGATGCCAGCACTAATGCCCGGGGCCACACCGTGCCAGCCTTCGCTGGACTTAGATTTCTATCGCCAACTTTGAGCATTCCGATATTCATCATTCCCTCTTCCATTCCTCGCGTAGCAAACCCCGTGACGTACTCATCCTTGATCTTCCCATCTGCCCTAGGCAATTGCTCTCTGTAGTACTTTCTCTCAAACACCGCGCGCAGTCATGAGGGAAGAAAAGAAGCGCTGCACGGAAAATACTCAATCCCACTGGGATCTTACCTTTTGCGGCACGATCTGCGCTAGAGCCTCAGTCATACCCTGGCTGCGTCTTTTAGCGTTGCAGCAGGCCTCTAGAATTGTGCCACCACCGGAAATATGAGGAGACTCCAGATGAGAGATAAGATCACAGTTTGTGGCCACCATTAACCAAAACCGAGAGTACACATAAGCTTGATTGAGGAGGGCTGTGCATGAGGCAGACTGAGGATTTTGAAGGGGGTTAGCTGGATAGCTTATAAAATCAAGCTCCATGTTTGGCTTGCCCAAATCCTGCGGATTTTTTAGATAGGCTCGGGCGTATTGAGGCGTTGTGATTATTTGTGCGGCGTGTGTGGCAGTCTCAACTTCAAGGATCTGGGTTAGTTCCTCTTGCACTAGGCGGGCAGACGGGCAGTTTGTGCGCGAGGTGCATTGCATCGCGTAAAGTGCGGCGCAGCGAGCGGTAGAAACCGCGAATTCAAAGCTGTAAGTAGCTTGCGTCTCTAAACGCGGGTCAGCGTTCCTAAGAATATGGGGAGAGGGGGCGCTAAAAAATGAAAGCACATCTCGCAGAGGCCACCAGCGCGCTAAGAGCAGCTCGCTCATCGCTCTGCCCGCTTTCATCCATACTTGAGCCGCAGGGTCGGAGGCGGCGAAGAACATCTCCGCGGCGTTGTGGGAGCCGTTAGCATTGTGGTCGCCGGCTATGGCGTCGAGAGCATGCAAGCGTTGATTGCACCTTGGCGCGAGCAATAACCCAAGTAGGTGATTAAGAGCCTGGCAGCGGGGGAGGTTTGTTGGTAGTGCATTATAGTATGCGTCACCATTAACGGTTACAAGAGCCGGGAAGTGTTTACATGGTGGCGGAGGTTTTGTTGGCCAATTTGTTTCAAGAGAGTCTGTTCGTAAGGCCAGGGGTTTGTGCCCGGTTGACCGCCACGGGTCAATCGGTAGAAGGGCGTTTATCCCACTTTGATTGCCAGGGGCATAGGGTACTCTCCGGGGGCTCGCGACGAGGGTGTTTGAACTGCTTAAACTGCTCACGAGAATATCTCTTCAGAATTAAAATAGCAGGGCGAGTTTACCAGAAAATTAGGGGCGATTCTACAGGAACCGACTCGATGTTTAACTTTTGGCCCCCTCTCCAGCAAGTCCCTCAGTTGCTATGTTGAATAGAGCAGGCCCGAGGCACAGCAGAGGGGAGCGAGCATTTAAGGAGCTGCGCAACCGAGCGCCGCGCTAACGCACGGTGCTACGAGTGATTGAGTTGCAAAGCTTGGGTAGAAAGAGAATCCTCCGACCAGAGCAGTTGTTTATAAGCGATTTGGCGCTGATACGTGTACCTCATCTTTTTCGTACCCTTCAAGCAGCAGCTCAATTGCTTGAAAGCGAACAAATCCCTCCTTAGTCAGTGCGCACTCCTTGGCTATCCGAAGTTCTTCGGGTGTTGCGTTCTCTGAGGCGTCCAACCCCACGTTGCATTTTATTACATAGAATCGACAAGTTAGATACACCCTATTTTTCCTTATGCCAGGCTGCTTCCGTGAGTGCTTGGCTTACGCTTGTCTGTGCAGTGTTGGAGTGAAAGGTTCTCGCACCGAAGGTGGGCTAGGAGCACGCTTGGTCTACCCTTTTTGTGGAGTTACCAATAGCTGTAACATGGTGCAAAAAAAGGGTAGACCGAGCGCGCTCCTCCGTCCGCCATCAATGCGCTTTTTACGTCAGAACTTTTTGCGGACGGTATAGTATCACTATATCGAGGATTTTTCCCACTCAAAAAAATTCAAAGATGGCCTAAAGATGAGATGCAAATTGGCCCCTTTATTAATTAACAGGGCCTTAGGTTATGAAATCGACGCCGCTACCCCGCCTCTTTACGGCACAACTCGGCAAGAAGTGAGATCGCCGCCGCGTTGAAATCACGCTGCTGGCGCAGGGTGTCCTTAAACAGGACGCGCACTATAGGCAGGAGAAGCTTTTTAAAGGCGACGATGAGCGGGCCGATAATTTTGCGGTGCGACGAGATCTCCCCTGCTTTGAGGTCGACCTCCCAAAGCTGACATAGACGGCGCAGCTTTTCCAATCTGGCATCGGAGACGGTTAACGTTCCATCGACGAGTCGGCGATCGACTCGGGCGATGTACTCGATATCTTCGGTGCGAAATTTACCTGCACCGATCTTGTCGGTCACCTGCTGGGATACCTGCAGCGCGATATCAGCGCGATCTTTTCCACAAACGTCAATCCAGCTCACTTGTCCTCCTTTAGAACTGCGCTCTCCGCTTAAACACGATGTCGATGCAACTCCAACCAGCGTAACCTAAAAAAAGAATCACGCGGCGTAATGTAGCCACTCTCAAGCCCGGCGATAGCCGAGATGAGCACCGCCATCGATTCAATCAGATCGTTCGAGGCATGATAAAAATGGTGCATCCCCTGGGCAAAAATCACCTCGCCGCGCTTGACCGCAGGGATCGATTCCCAGTCGACGCGCTTCTCAAATTCATGAAAGCTCTTCATCGATTGTTGCAGAGTGTTGCCACGCGGGGCGACGACGATGACATCCGGCCGGAAGCGCAAGATATCCTCCCAAGAGGTCTCAAGGTCGTCATTTCCCGTTGAAGGGGCATGACTCATCGCCGAGGCTAAATGAATCATGTCGGGCACCCAACGCCCGGCAAGCCGCAGCGGCTCAACGCTGGATAGAAAGGTCACCTTTTTATTCTTCATGCGATCGTAGAAATTATCGCCCCAATCCATGAACTGCGCCTTCATGCGCGAAGCGATCTCTTTGCCGCGAACCGGCTGGCCCAGATCTGCACCGATAGCCTCGAAATAGGCCAATACGCCATTGATGGTATTGGGGTGGTAAGAGTGAAATTTAAGATCATCGCCTAAGTCTCCTTTGAGGAGCGAGCGCACCTGGTTCAGCATGGTATCCGACTCGTCGTTTACTGGAACACGAGTCAAGACGACATCAACTGCCGCTGCTCGCAGGAGCTCAAGATCAACCCGCTCCGAGCAGATAAGATCATCCAGCGTGCTGGTTTGGGCACCTGGCAGCAGCGCTGTCGTTATCCGTTTGGCATGCGCCAAAGCTGGAGAATCGCAGCCGGAACAGGTCGCCACGACCTGCTCAGCAAGCCCAAGTGAACAAACTACTTCAGCAATATCAGGTTGTAAGGCGGCGATTCTCATAGTGGACTCCCCTGGCACTATACGCTTTAGGCACAAATAATGGAATTGACCATCGTTGATCGCCTTCCGTATACTGTCAGGTATGAAAAGTTGCTATGTTACGCTCCTTGTCTCTGTTTTTATCGGTCTGGTGGGCTGCACGATGTTTGGTCTTGCCCCAGAGATCGAGCGTGAGTTCCCAGGGCTCGCCGATCGCGGCATCCTCCCTCTTAGCACAAGTGACCCCTACCTCGCTTCGAATGCCTTTATAGCCAAGGAGGCTGAAACTAGTGCTTACCTGCACAACTTCCTCAAGACCAGAGGGGGGCCGATGGCGATCGAGATCTCAGATAGCTACACCTCGTTTCCACATATGGTCATGTTCTATCCGCGCTCGCGCCAGGTCTATGCGGCCGAGCGTGTAAGCAGAAAGGTCCCTGGTCAGATCGCACCTGTGCGAGAATGGATGGTGAGAGGGCCCTATGCCATTGAGCGTAAAGATTACCGAGAGCTGGCCGAACTTGACTCTTCCATGGTAGGAGAGCCCGTCTTCATGCTGCGTGGACGAGAGGTGCGCTTTACCCAAGAGCGCCCCGTTTCCCCGACACCAGAAAAGGTGCTGATCCCCGTATTGCCCCCGATGCCCCAACCGACGCCGACACCTGTTAAAAAGAGATTGCCGCCCAAAGCACCGATTATCAAAGTTCAGGGAGAGCCCGCCATTACAGAGGGCGAGTGGAAGCCCTTAAATAGCGATCAACAGGCGTTGCTCATGGCTCAAGGTTTTGCCGAGCGGGCCGAGAACGGAGATCTGTGGCATGTTGTCAAAGGCGACTCCGAAACTCTGGAACTAATCGCTAAGTGGTATGCCGAACCCTCCGCAGTAGACGAAATCGCCCGAGTTAATGGGTTAGTAGCGGGGCAGGCGCTGCTCGCTGGAACAAAAGTGCGTGTGCCGCTTAAACTACTGAAGAAGCTTAAGGTTATGCCGGTCGAGATCATGGCCTTGCGGCCATGATCTGGCTTGTTGAAATTGTTACCAGGTTGAGAGCTTGGGCGTATGACAAGCGATTCTTATATCCTACATTTCGCTAGTTGGGAGTACTAGTTTTTGAATTTCAGGGTGAGTCATATCGATGGGTTGCAGGGCTAGCTGTAAGGCTCGTCTTTGTCGCTGATTATAGATTTCACGATCTTCTCCTGTTATAAAACATCCTTA
>CAIXSY010000371.1 GCA_903922175.1 uncultured delta proteobacterium
CGTTTCTTCAAAAACACCCCTGTTCGGTAAGGGGCGAGCTTAGCTCGCCTTTTCTCACTTCGTGAGAAAAGGCGGCTAGTTACATCGACCAGGAGCACGCTCACGATATTTTTTACCCGGACTTAATGAGCAATTGCCCGTGAACGGTTGCGGGGTATCTTCGTTTTGGCAGCTTCTTGAATCTTATTAGTATATTACGTGATCTAATAGTAGCTGCTCAATAACCCCGGGTAGCTTAATAATTCGTGAGCGTGGTCGCGGTCGAAGAGTGTGCTGAATCGGCTAGTTACATCGACCAGGACCACGCGCACGATATTTTTTACCCGGGCTTATGAACAGTTACATCTAATAGAGTAACGGACACTTTGCGTGTAGCTCCGCGAACGCTACAATGAACGTATGCTTGCACCTAATGCTATAGAAAAGATAATTCCGATCCTGAAAAACGGATGTCGGCGTGCATTACGCATGCGCGTACCTGGCTTTCCAAAGGCGTACTATAGCGGCTTCGTTTTGCGTGACACCGAATGGTTTAATACCTGGTCCGGCTCCGGCTCTGTATATCGAACGAAATCTGATCACACGCGTAATGTTTACTGTGATATCCGCGTGGGTAGCCAGCGATACGACCAGGTCACCGATGGCGGCCTCAAAGATAATAGCGATGAGGTTGAGTCCTATGGGCATGTTCGTGTGCCGATTGATGATCGCGTTTACGATGGTCTGCGTTTAGGGTTATGGCGGCTGACAGAGGCTAAATTTCGTGAGGGCCTTTCCGACTTTAACTATCGCGAGGCTGAACGTCTCACGAAGGTAGATCCGACGAGCCGCCTGCATTCTTTTTCTGAACTTGGTCCGCTGCGTCATGTGCGCCATGACTCCCCACACTATGTGGACCAGGCCAAGTGGGTTAGGTTTTGCAAGAAGATGTCCAAGTGGATGGCAGAGCTTCCCTATATCTCGTCGAGCTATGTGGAATTCGATGCTTCGCAGCAGACGAAGATCTTCGTTAACTCGGAAAACCGCGTCATCGTCCAACACCAGCGTATCTTTCAGCTCATTGGGACGTTTAACAAGCTGACCAAGGAGGGCGTTTATCTCGATCAGGAGCTGGTAATCAACTGTGCCACCCAAGACGAACTACCTGATGTGCGCAAGTTTAAGAAGCTAGCCTTGGATAAGTACCAAAAGCTTCTCAAGTTGGTGCGAGCGCGCCGTATTGATGCCTTTTCTGGTCCGGTCCTGCTCTGTCCTGGTCCAGCAGGGCTACTCTTCCACGAAGCTATCGGCCATCGCCTTGAGGGAAGCCGCCTATTGTCAAGCGGCGAGGGGCAGACTTTCAAGGGGCAGCTCGGAAAACCCGTGCTCAATGTCGATCTCAGCATTCGCGATAATCCACTACTCAAGTCCTTCAATGGAACAAAATGCATCGGTGCCTACGACTATGACGATGAGGGCACGCCGGCGATGAATGCGCTGCTCGTTGAAGGTGGTGTGCTCAGGGAGTTCCTTAATACTCGCGCGCAGTGCCTTAAGAAAAAGTTTGTTCCCAACGGACATGCGCGAAACGCCAAGTTCCAGCGCCCGATTAGTCGTATGGGGGTAACGATTATCGAAGGGCGCAAGACCTGCTCCATGGAAGCACTCAAGCGAATGATGATACGAGAGCTGCAGCGCCAGAAAAAGCCGTATGGCTTGATCGTCTATGAGACCTCAGGCGGCGAAACTGAGACCACCAACTATGATTTCCAAGCTTTTGCCGGGGATATAAGCTATGCAGCCTTGATCTATCCGGATGGGCGCGAAGAGCCGGTGCGTGGCGTCAATTTTGTGGGCACCCCACTTCAAGCATTAAACAACGTTATCGCTGTCGGTGATATCGCAGAGATTGATAACGCCTACTGCGGCGCCGAGTCCGGAATGGTCCCGGTGACGACGATCTCCCCTGCCATCCTACTCAGTAGTTTGGAGCTTCAAGCAAAAGATGAACAGCTCGTGACGCAGTACATTTTACCGCGTCCGCGGTAGTGAGTGCGCACCCATTTCCATCTTCCCGCATCCAAAGAAAAAGACTTGCAGGATGCTCTTCTTCTATGCCCCCCAATCGATCGGCGAAACCAGAATCGTCTTTTCAGCGCAAACCTATAGATTTTGATGATCTGCGGCAATCAGCTGCCCGACTAGCTTCAAATCGCCACGAACGAGCGCAGGACAAAGCCGCAACGTCCATAATTACCATCCCAGAAATTGACCGTGAGTGTACCGTGCTTGTGGTTAATGCTAGTCAGGAGATGGCCAAAGAGATGACCATGCAACTGACGTTGGCGATTCCGGCGTGCTCAATTATGTACGCACCGACGATTGAGCTGGCACGTTGGATTCTAACACGCAGAAAGATCGACCTCGTTGTATCCAGCGCCATCCTTCCAGACGGCAATATTATAAAGCTTAAAGAGACCTTTTCTAAGATGGCGACGCCACCCGATGTTGTTGTTGTCGGTCCTCTGACAGCCCAGAATGCAAAGATGCTAGATTCTCTGGGCTATCAACTTGAGGAGGTAAAGCGCTTAGGAAAGGTCGCACTGGCTTCTTCGCCGCGGACTGTCCCCTCCATCCCTGTGATAAATAGACCGCCACTCAACCAGGCGATCCGTAGCCTCGGTGCCGACCTGCGAAACGACCTCAATAACCCACTTCAAGAGATCGTCGCCATGGTATTCGTTGCCCAATCGGGCGGCGTAGTTTCCCCCTCCACGACCCAAGCACTAGAGGCGATTGATCGTGCGGCCAAGAACATGGCCCATGTCGTCAAGGCGCTGGAGGACAAGATCGCGCATGCGGTGGGGAGCGGATAAACCGTCCGCAGATAGTCTTGATGCAAAAAGCGCATTGGTGGCGGACGGAGGTCTACCCTTTTCTTGCACCATGCTGCAGCCGTTGATAACGCCACAAAAAGGGTAGACCTATCCCACCTTCGGTGCGAGAACCTTTCAAAAACTCCTGAAAGTGTGGTGATTCAGCAGGGGGCTTGCGGTAAGGGTGGGCCCCTGCTCTTTCTCATCGACCGCCCTGCCTCCATCTCTTTAGTAGGAGCTTCAATTCGCTGATTCTCCGAAGTATGATTTGAAAACCAAAAAATTACTACGTCTCTACCGGAATGCCTATGTTTAAGAAATCTCTGAAAAACTCCATTTCTAGGTTTTTCTCGCAAAAAATGTGCTGCGGGTAACTTTTGAAACTCAACTAACACGTTGGATATGTTCAGACTTAAGCCCTTGAAAAGATACCTCGTGCCAAGTCAAATTTCCGTGAGTACTTGGCTCTGTCCGCACGGTGCCAGCACGAAGGGTTCTCGCACCGAAGGTGGGCTAGGAGCGCGCGTACGCGCGCTCCTCCGCCCGCCACCAATGCGCCTTTTGAGTCAGGACTTGTCGGGCGGTATAGCTTACATAATAGAGTGATCTTTGCTACTATCACGAGACCATGCTACCCCCCGATTCCTCCCTCCTTCGCACTTGTCGCATTAGCGGTAAGAAATTCATTATTCATCCGTGTGAAGTAGATCTCTTGCGCCGCATCAGTGAAGTTAATCCTGCGATTCGGGCAGAGGTGCCTCTGCCGACGCTGCATCCGGTCGAATGTGTGCGCCAAATGGCGACCTACGGATCACTGATGAATCTCTACCGTGGCAAAAGCGCGCTCTCGGGCAAGGCCCAGCTTACCCGCTATAATCCGGCGTATAAGTATCTTATCTGCACCCAAGACGAATATTGGAGCGATCAAGTTGACAACTCTCAGTTCGGCCGCGAGTACGACTTCTCGCGACCATTCTTTGAGCAGTGGAACGAGCTCATGCACGCGGTCTACCTCCTGCCGCTAACGAACACCAACAATGAGAACTCTGAGTACGTTAATGGTGGGCAGGATATGAAGAACTGCTACCTGTGCTTTGCCTGCTCCCAGGCTCAGGATTGCCTCTACTGTTTTACCCACTACCATGGCAACGACAACATTGAGTGCGCTAATGCCAATAAATGCCAATTTTGCTACCACTGCTCGGACGTCGAGAATTGTTACGAATCTCAAAACTGCGTCGAGTGCGAGACCTGTTCAAACTGCATCGGCTGCATCGATTGTACCGGCTGCAGCTTCTGCACCGGCTGTGTCGGTATCGAGCATCGACAGTACTGTTTTTTCAATGAAAAGCTCTCGCCTGAGCAGTACCAAGAGAGGGTGCGCGATCTTAATCTCGGAAGCTACGCCGCGCGACACTCTTTTTTAGAGCGCTTGGCCGCGTTTTTGGCTTCGAGCGGTCACGTACCGAATCGTCTTATTAATGTGGAAAATTGCACCGGCTCGTACATTCGCCGTGGGCAAAACCTCGTCTATTGTTTTAATAGCAGAAACTGCAAAGACTGCGGCTATCAGGTCGCCGCCCTCGATAGCACGGATTGTTGGAAGGGGTACGCTATTAATTGCGAATTTAATTATAACAGCATTAACTACAACGCCTATAACTGTCACTATAGTTATGGGATCTTTCGGAGTGAATCCTGTTGGTACGGCTACGTGCTTGGTAACTCTTGCGCGCACTGCTTTGGCTGCAGCGCCCTCAAGCAGAAGTCGTATTGCATCCTCAATAAGCAGTACTCGAAGGGCGAATACATGGACCTTGTGCCACGGATCGTGGCCCATATGCGCCAGACAGGCGAATGGGGGCAGTACTTCCCCGCAAAATTAGCGCCGCATAGCTATGAAGATAGTTGGGTCAACGACTATCTGACTGAAATACCACACGAAGAGGTTCTGCGCCGAGGTTATCACAGCGATCCGCCGCTGGTCCAGCCAGCACCGCCGAACGCTATTCAGGGTGCAGATCTCCCCGACCATATCGATGACGCCATTCCGGCCATGCTTCTCAGTCAGCCCATCGCCTGTGCCACAACCGGTGCTGCCTTTAATATCCAGGAGCGGGAGATCGCATTTTACCAGCGCTTCAAGATCCCCCTGCCGCGCACGCACTGGCGCGAGCGATTGGTTAAGCTGATTCGCAGGCGGGATCGGATGGATGAGCACGCTGACGCGTGCTCCTAGCCCACCTTCGGTGCGAGAACCTTTCGTATTGGTACCGTGCAGATTGCCAAGTACTCACGGAAGAAGCCTAGCCCTAGTATTTTCTCTCAGGGACGACGCGCGCCTTAGGATACAAGCTGGCGTGCTGATTATTATCAATTTGAGTAGAGCTCCATATGGCTGGCGAATAGCGTCTTTAGCTTGCCTATATTTCCCTCGGAGATCTTCCCGCTAACTCTTTCAATCACTGAGTCATAAAATTGCTTGCTTTTGTCGCCATTTTTATAGTTTGCGCGCGCATCAGCCTGGCTGTACCAATTGGAATTAAGCCTCTTGAGCCCCTCTTTTTGAGAATCGCTAAGCGGGAGCTCCTTGGAAAAGGATTCAATCTGCTCTTTTGTGAGATCAAGAGCCTTTTTTCTGTGTTGTTGAGAATCACGGCGCGCAGCTCCGATTTGTTTCGGCTGGGTCGCCGTCCGCGTCGTACTCGCCAGTTCGGTTACGGCAGGGGGCGAATTACCCTCCCGTTTATCAAAGTTGCCATCCTGCCTTGCGAAGGATAATTCCGGCGGGCAGGGTGCCGTCCTGAGACCGGTGAGAGCTGTGGGTGAAGTAACGGAGCCGCTACTAAACGAGGAAAGCAAAACCCCAAGAGCGAGGCCGAGTCCAAAAATTAATATGCTACGCATGCACTCCTCAATCAAAATGCTCGGGACGAGATACTAGGAGCGCGCGGACGCGCGCTCCACTGCCTGCAGGGTAGCCTGCATCTCCGTAACGCCGTTAAAATTATTGTAGTCCGGGCGGCAGACGATATTGACGTGCCAGCCGGCCTTCACCGCAGGGTGGGTTCGCTGCCGCCACATGATGCCGGTGATAAACTTCTTGCCGTCCGTGAGCGTTGCTTTAAGGTGCGCTCCCTTTATATCACGCACGTCGACAACGCGCAGGTCTTTGAGCAGCACGAGGGGCTGAGGATTGCCCATGCCGAACGGCGCCAGTTGTTTGAGCTCTTCGACGAGTGAGACGTCGATATCAGGAAGATCGACCTCGGTATCAGCCTCGGCTACGGGCTCGGTTTCTATCGTCTTGAGGCGCTTGGCACACTCGGCGACAAAGGCCTCTGAGAAGCGGTGTAACTTCTTTTCTTCGACGGCAAACCCCCCCGCCCCTTCATGACCGCCGTATTTGATCAGATGTTCACTCACGGCGCCAAGCGCCTCGACAACGTTAAATCCCTTAATCCCGCGCACCGAACCTTTAAAGACCCCTTCGGTATCCTGCCCCATCACCGCTGCGGGGCGGTAGTACGCTTCGACTAGGCGCTGGGCCACGATCCCAATAACTCCGGTATGAAATGTTTCATCCCAAACCACCAATGCAGATTGTGGAGCGCCGCGCTTTTTTAGCAGATCGATGGCTTTAAATCTGACGTCGTTTTCCGTTTCTTGACGCTCGGTATTCAGCTCGTGCAATTTGCGCGCAACCTTCGTGGCCGTGTCTGAGTCCGTTGTCGTTAGGAGCTCAATTACCATGTCACCATGGACAAGCCGGCCGGCGGCATTTAGCCTTGGTCCAATGCCAAAGGAAACGTCGGTACAGCTTATCTGCTTTTTTAGGCTTAAGACGTTCTTCAGAGCGATCAGGCCCGGACGGCTCGTTTTCTCGAGTATCTCAAGGCCGCGCTTAGCGATGATTCGGTTGACCCCGACCAATGGCACCATGTCGCAGATCGTACCCAAGCAGGCAAGATCAAGATAAGATTTGGCATCGACGTCTGCGCAGTTCTTCAGCACACTGCGTAGCGCCACTACCAGATACCAGGCCAATCCTGCGGCGCAGAGCACTCCATCGGCAAACCCGCAGCCGCGCTGTTGTGGGTTAATAAACACATCCGTCGGTGGCTTGTGCTCTCCGACGTGGTGGTGATCAATGACGATGGTTTTAAGTCCTAGCTCGTGGGCGATGGTAAGCTCTTTTAAATTCGTTGTTCCGTAGTCAATCGCGATGAGGAGAGAGCATCCGTTAGCTGCCGCCTTTTGAATCATCTTTTGGTTTAAGCCGTAGCCGTCTTCAAAGCGATCTGGAACATGGACCTCGCAAGGGACCCCCGCGGTCTTTAAAAAGTGGTACACCTGTGCGCCGCCCGAAAGACCGTCAACGTCGAAGTCACAGCAGATAGCGATACGTTTTCCAGCATGGGCGTGTTCGGCGATAAGCTGAACGGCGGCATCGAGGTTCTTAAGCTTTTTCGGCTCAGGCATCCCTTCACGCAGCGTGGGAGTGATGAAGTTTTTTAGTTTGTCGCTGCACTCAAAGCCGCGCGCGGCCAAGATACGTGAGGTGACCGGGTTGAGTTTGTAGGCGTCTGCTATCTGTTTAGCCGCGTCTTTTTGCTGTTTCCGAACTTTGATGCGTTTAAAAACGGTCTCCAATATGGGATCCGCCATTGGAGATTCTTGGCCTTTTTCGCTCATAGTACCGGCCTGGGTTCGATGATAAAGATTCTGCTTCGGTGAGACTATAGGCGAGTGTACTACGCTGCCACGGTACTTCAAAGAGATCTTGCGTCGAAAAGTGGTCTTCAGAGAACTGCTCGCCCCATATATCAGACGGCTGGACGACGTTGACGTCTAAACGTCCAACGCCGGACGTAAAACGTCGACGTCAGACGTCGACTCGACGGTGCTCGCCGGAGCCCGGCGTTATACGTTTGACGTCAGCGTCATCGGTTCTCAAAAGTTGCCGTTTATGCTGAGTATTCCATACTAATACAGCGGGGTGAGTAGTTATCGCCTGCCTTCCGTCAGGTACCGCTCCACCTCGCCAATCGCATCCAAATAACCCTTAAGGCGTTGTGGCTCGGCGAGCTTTTTGACCTCATCGATGCTGCACCAGAGAAATGCTGAAAGCTCCTGTTCCGCGGTGACGAGGTTGATCTCATGATCGTCTCCAAGAAATTCGACGAGCCAGAAGGTCTGAGTTTGACCGCGCCAGCGACCTTTGGCGTATTCTGGTGGTTTCTCGAAATCATAGGTGCGAGTAGCGTGGAGCTTCTTGATAATGCGAAACCTCTGACGAGGGGCACCAAGCTCCTCGTGCAGCTCGTTAAGCACATTGTCCTCAAGCGAGAACTCCGCCTCCACGCCACCTTGTGGAAACTGCCATATACCAGGACAGTTCAGGCGTTCACCGAGAAAAAGTTTGCGCTCGCGGTTTACGACGAGCATGCATACATTGGGACGATAGGGAAGCGACGGCAGGGGATCTTGGTGGTGTTTTATACTGCTTCTTGAGTTCTCAGCGGTTTCGAGGGCGCTGCGTATTGCGGATAAGTAGCGCAGCTGTTCATGCAGAGGATTTTCTAGTTCAATCGCACAGAGGCTCGAAAATGCTCGCGGATCGAGGTCGGCGAGATATTCAAACTCCGCCGGGGTCTCGGTGGCGTGTATGGAGTACAGGCGCCAATCGTCATGATGAGCCCTCGGTTCGACTCCTACGGCGCTGATGTGGTTTGCCCCAACGGTCTTCGTCTCCGCCAAGGTGAGCATCTCCTCGTACAGTGTTATCGAGTTTCTACGGGTGTCCTCAAGTTGTGATAGGTCAAAGCAGATGCCACCGAAGTCTTCTACCTCACGCAAACTTAAGGCGTGGTTGTGGAGGGTATTCTCAATGAAGATACGCGGGCGGATCTCTCTGCTCAGAGGATGCAGTAATGGATATTCATCGGTGGAGTGCAGATTGAAGGCTTCAGTAGAAAACGTTTCTACAAGATACTGAAACTCGCCTTCGGGCATGGTGGTAACGGCATGCACGAACGGAATCGAAAATGGTTGTAAGCGCTTTATCTTTTCAAGTTCGGCATAGCATACCTGGCGCTGCTCGCTATTTAGGCCCGTCAGAAAGAGTGCCACGGCATTCAGCTTGAGTTCAACAATTTCGCTTATTTTGTCACGCCAGGAGCTTGACGTGCTGTTAAGGGTTGTTACGGAAGGAAGTATTCGTCGCTTACTGCTTGAAGTCATTGGGCACGGTTATGGTAAAGGCGGAAAGTTAAGCTTAGAAAATATTATTTCCGTTATCTTAGGTCAACCCATCGCCACGCTCAATCACCCCTGCACGCAGGAGTACGGAGACACTATCCTGCAGCGGCACAAATGATGCGCTATCAAGAAGCTTGAGTAGATCGTCTCGCCCTACCCTTCCCTGCCCTATGGCGGTGGCCACCTCGTCCTTCATGTGCAGCATCTCTGTCGCCAGACTTCGCCCACTATATCCTGAGTAATCACATTTGGCACAGCCCACTCTCTTGTACGCGGCAAAGCCAAGCTCGTTCGAAGCTTGTAGGTCGATCACGCGGCAGCGCTCACAGAGCTTCGGTAGCAGACGCTGACAGAGAACGAGCTGCAGGGCTTGGGCCACCGAGAGGGCATCGACGCCAAGATCTCGTACGCGAAGCAGGACGTCAAATACATTTCGGGCGTGCACCGTCGAGATCACCAGATGCCCGGTAAGTGCGGCCTGAAAGGCGATACGTGCACTCTGAGCGTCACGGATCTCACCTATGAGTATGGCGTCGGGGTCTTGGCGCAACAGTGAGCGTAGGCAGGTGGGGTAGTCGAGCCCAACCTTCTCGTTGATCGAAGTTTGGGCGACCCCTTCAACCATCAACTCAACCGGATCTTCGGCTGAGACGAGGCTTAAGTTGCGCCGTGCCAGCTCCGCCATGATGGCATACATAGTTGTTGATTTGCCGCTTCCGGTTGGTCCGGCGCAGAGCAACAAGCCCTCTCCCCTATCGAGAAAATCTTGTATCGGGTTAATGATGTTCGCCTCCAGCCCAAGGCTTTGGAGTCCGATCTGCCCCTCACAACCCATAAAGCGTAAAACTGCTTTTTCCCCATGTACGGTAGGCATGAGGCTAACGCGGACGTGCTGGGCGCATGTTTTAAGTGGTACGGCAAAAGCGCCGTCTTGCGGCAGCTTGTGCTGGCTAGTGTCGAGTGCACACAAGACCTTGAGGCGTTGAATTATCTGCTCGTGGTGGCGTAAATTGCAAACGGAGTCATCTTTCGAGAGAAGCTCTCCATCGACGCGCAGCATAACTCGCGTGCCGTCGAGGCGCGGAACGATGTGCAGGTCGGAGGCCCCGAGTGAGATGGCATACTCGATCAGTGCTTGTAGGAACTGCGCCGACTCGCCACTTGGCGCCGCAAAAGCGGGCAGAGAGTTTCGAGTTGTGACTTTTCCTCGGGCCTCGTCACTGTTTTCGGCTGACTGTATCCGTGCGGCAGCACTTTTCAACTTCTCATCATCACGATGGTAGGCAAAAAAGATTGCTTTTTCAATTATTTCGCCAGGGACGCTCTCCACGCGCACCTCTTTGTCGCTAGCAAACTTTAAATCCGCAAGAGTCTCGGGCGAGGGGGAACGGCCACATGCGATGCTCAGTACCTGTCGTCCTGAGACGGTGATAACTCCTAGGGGCAGGGCCGAGCACTTAAGAGCTAGTTCGTAGGGCACGCAGGCGCGCCCCTCCTTTGTCGAGCAGATGCTGAGAGCACGTGCAGAGAGTATCGGCTTAGGCTGGACATGGTCTGGCTGTACTGCGTCTTTAGATCGTCTAACTAATGAGAAGAATAGTGTTTTCACGTGGTTATGAGGAAAATTGGTATCTGCTCATTAAGTCCGGGCAAGGAATATCGTGCGCGTGCTCCTGGTCGATGTAGCTAGCCGATTCAGCACACTCTTCGACCGCGACCACGAGCACGCTCACGAATTACTAAGCCCCCGGGGTTATTGAGCAGTTACGAAAATAGGGCCTATCTATGTATCGTGGAAAATGGCTAAAAGTTGCCTTTCGCGTCAAATCTAGCCAAACACATTTGAAATTTGCGAAATCGAACGACATTTGATAAGATGCGAGCTTTAAATA
Source organism: uncultured delta proteobacterium (assembly GCA_903922175.1). GTDB lineage: Bacteria > Bdellovibrionota_C > UBA2361 > UBA2361 > CAIXSY01 > CAIXSY01. Next base: position 11,009 of record CAIXSY010000371.1, read on the forward strand.
CATTTTTGACAAACCTTCCTACTTCGCCTTGCCACGCGGCAAGTGCTACGTAGGACAAGCCGGTTTGACTCTATTTCTTTAAATGTGTTTGGCTATATTGTCCCTTCCTACTACGCCCTGCCTTCCGCCTTCGCTCGGCCTCGCGGCCGAAGCTATGGCGAGACAGGCTGCGGCCGAAGCTACGGCGGACAGGCGCGGCAGGTGCTTCGTAGGACCTGCCGGGGTAGAAACTTCTTGCCCATTTGTTTGTTGTACTAGTTTTGTGCGACAAATGGGCAAGAAGTTTCTATTAAACTGCCGCGCTTTCCGGCAACTTCCCTATGATCGGCATTGATTTTGGAACTACGAACTCGACGGTGGCTGCTGTTTCGACGGCGGGTGAGGTGCGCTTTGCCTCGTACACCACCAATAATGGTGATGCAAAAAGTGGTGCTGACCCCCTATTTCGCTCAGCCCTGTATTTCCCCGATCCTGAAATTGTTGAGGCCGATACCCCGTATGTTTACTTGGGTCGTGAGGCTGTTGAGCACTACGAAGCAGCTCCTGAAAGCGGCCGTCTAATAAAATCGCTCAAGACATTTCTTACGGCTGAGACGATCAATACACGCATCCATGGCAAGGAATGGACGCTCGATGCCCTTCTCGCACTTCTCGTTCGCCAACTAGTTAAGTTTTCCGAGAGTGCGCTCGGTAAGCTTGAAGGCCCGATCGTTATCGGAAGGCCGGTTAACTTCGTTCACCAACGAGGCCCGGCTGATGAAGAGCGCGCATTAGGACGTATTCGCGCAGCCTTTGCTAAGGCCGGTATCAACGATATATCCTTTGAATACGAGCCGATCGCCGCAGCCTATACGTACGAAGCTACATTGGATCACGATGAGGTGGTGCTTGTCGGAGACTTCGGCGGCGGTACGAGTGACTTCTCCGTAGTTCAGGTCGGACCGAGATCGAAGAGCAAAGCTGCGTCCGAGCGAGTCCTCGCCCGCGGCGGGCTCGGTATCGCCGGTGACGTGCTCGATGGCCGAGTGCTGTACCATGCTGCCTGTCCCCTGCTTGGTCTTGGTCGGCAGTGTCGTAACTCCCTAACGGGTGCTGTCAGCGACGTACCACGCTGGTTCTATTCCCATCTGAGCGATCCGGCTAGGCACTTTATGCTTCGAGAGCCGAAGAGTTTAGCGCTTCTCGGACGCTGCTTAAGCGAGGCCCAAGATGAGCGCACAAAGCGACAGCTTGAAAACTTTGAGACTGTTGTCGTCGAGGGGTTAAGCTACCAGCTCTTTCATCGGGCAAGTTACACCAAAGCTGAGATCTCAACGGCTGCACAAACCGACTTCGCTTTTGACTGGGATACGCTGCGGCTGAAGACCCCTGTCCAAAAATCTGCATTCGAAAGATGGATCGCTCCTGATGTTGTGAAGATCATGCAGGTCGTAGACGACATGCTCGGCGCAGCATCGCTAAAGCTGGCTGACATCGACCGTGTTTTTCTTACCGGCGGTAGCGCCCAGGTGCCCCTTATCCGACAGGCATTCGTGCGCAAATTTGGCGATGAAAAGATCGCCCGTCTGCAGGGTTTTTTTACCTCGGTAGCTGAAGGCTTGGCGCGGCGGGCGCAGCAGCTAGCTACACCTCCTTAATCACCTCGAAACCCTTATACGATCCAACAATGGCGTAGCCAAATATTTCGCAAGCCTCTGTTCCTCGACCTGCGCTCTTGAGCTTGCGGGCAATTTCATTCAGCGTTGCGCCACTGCCGAGTGCGTCATCGATGACTAAGACTCGGCTATACGGGAAGGAGGAATCTTTAACGAAGATTGTTTGTCGTGCATTCTCGATTCGTTCGGCAAGTTTGCTCAGCGATTTCTGCGCTATGGGGACATCTCCAGAGAAAGCCTTTGTCAGGGTGATATCGGGAAGTGAGAGGTTTAGTAGTTTTCGATATTCCTTAAGGAAGGGGATCTTTCGCGGAATAGAGTGCGGAGCAAAGGCGATAGCTTCAATTGAATTTGTAGTAATAATATCCTGGACGTGTGCTTTGGTCAGGGCGGCGATGGTTTGAATGAGCTTAAGATTCTGGCCGCTCTTGCCGTGTAGCAAGAATTGTCCGAGCCTGGTCTTCCCATATTTGGGAAGACTATAAAAATCAGAGTAATACAGTTTAGAGATAAAGCACTGCTCGAAGGTATCGCTTACTTTTCGAGTACCATCGACAAGCCCGGCGGGATCTTTAAAACGCTCGGCAGTATGGAGTATCTCGATATATTCAAGAGCCCGAGCAGTTGGATCTTGAGCCTGCCCGGTGCGCTCTAGGAAAGCGATGAAACCAGATACCCCATCCAGCTCCTCTCCGCTGGGGGTAAAGTAGCAAAAGTGACGCTCAATCTCCTCTTTGTGCTCGGCAGGGATGGTGCTTATGGCGGGAGGTGTAGATGCGGTACTGGCAACGTATATAACGCTTGGGGGCTTGCCTCGTTTTTCCAGAAGCCCGCTTTTAACCAATTCTTTCAGGTGCTTGTGTATCGCTACAGGAGAGATTTTCAGCAACCGCACTAGCTCGTGTGGCCGTACTCCGCCAGTAGTAGTGGCGATTTCAAGGATCCTTTTCCTTGTGTCCGTATTCATAGTTTATAGTTTATAGTGAACTATAAACTATGGCAAGCTAATAAAGGACTAGTTACACTTTTTCATTCCTCGCAAGCTGCGACTCGTGCACCAAATCGCCAAGAATCTTCATCGCCTCGTCGACCCTGTCGGAGGAGATAAATAAATGATCATGATAGTATGCCGAGACGGCATTGACGCTGATTCCTCGCGCAGCCAGTTTTTGAGTAATCGCGGCGAGAAATCCGACAGCGCTTAGGCTGGAATGGACGTTGAGCGTTATCTGCCGGCAGGGATATTGGAAGGGAATAGCGCGTGCCTCTGCCTCCTCCTTTCGCACGATGAACGTGCGGCCCTCAGCTTCGCGAAATTGCAGCACTGGATTTAGTTTATCGGCGTCAGTCCCCTCGCCTTCCGTGCAGAAGACAAACTCCCCCGCGACAAGCGTGGGATCCATTGAGGCGAGAAGTAAGTTAAGATCTTTTTGAGCTGTCATATGCGAAGAGGTCGAAAGTTAAGCTTTTTTGTACTGTTGCGGTGATGTCAGTATGCAGTAACCGTATATTCACGGGGTCTAACTAATTGAAACCATGGAAGTGAGGTAAAGTTACGCGAAGGGCACGAAAAAGGACACGAAAATCACGAAATAAATTGCTGAGTATTCACCTGGAGTTATCTCCTGGTGAAGTAACTGCTCAATAAGTGTGGGTAGGAGAAACGTGAACATGCTCGTGGTCGTAAACGTGGTCGATGTAACTAGCCGCCTTTTCTCACGAAGTGAGAAAAGGCGAGCTAAGCTCGCCCCTTACCGAACAGGGGTGTTTTTGAAGAAACGTGCTTACCTTCAGGAATGAATAGGGTAATTGAGAGTCTGTGAGAAGGGGCGGCTAGCCGATTCGGCACACTCTTCGACCGCGACCACGAGCACGAATTATTAAGTTGCTCGTGGTTAATGAGCAATTACCTGGTGAATACTCAGCAAATACTTTCGTGCCCTTCGCGCAACTTCAAGGAGATCTAATCAGACGAGCAAGTTACGACCTACAAATGGCAACCGACTATACCGTGTCCCCAAGACCCGCCTCGTCCTCAACCTTATCAGCCAAGATCGTCAGCGTTTTACGCGAAAACTGGCTCAATCCTCCGTTGATGGTGAGCCTTCGCACTCCTGACGGCCCGGTAAATTCAAGCACGCCATGCCCGAGGAGGCCGGAGTATTTCGTGTGCATCGGCAATACGCCGATCTCACCATCAATAGAGGGGATCTTGACGCTGTCGGTCTCCTCGTCCAAGACCAGTCCAGCCGGCGTTAAGACGCGGATACGGAAGTTGTCATTCGTGCCCATACCTTGTTCTCCCCCAGACTCATTCAAAGCATTAGGATGCGGCAGCTTCACGCGCCATGCGCTCGGCTTTGGCGCGCGCATCGGCGATGGTGCCCACCATGTAGAACGCCTGCTCCGGTAGATCGTCGGCCTTGCCGTCAACGAGCTCGGCAAATCCTTTGACGGAGTCCTCGATCTTCACATACACACCCGGTGTGCCGGTGAAGGTCTCGGCTACATGGAATGGCTGCGAGAGGAAGCGCTCAATCTTGCGGGCGCGAGATACGGTGAGTTTGTCGTCGTCAGAGAGTTCATCCATACCAAGGATGGCGATGATGTCTTGCAGATCCTTATATCTCTGCAAGATCGTCTGCACCTTACGTGCCACACGATAGTGCTCTTCGCCAACGATGCCGGGCTCAAGCGCGGTCGAAGACGAGGTTAGCGGGTTCACGGCTGGGTAGATCCCCTTCTCGGCGATCTGACGTGAGAGCTCCGTTGTGGCGTCAATGTGAGCAAATGTGGTCGCCGGAGCTGGATCGGTATAGTCGTCGGCCGGCACGTAGACTGCTTGCACTGAAGTGATCGAACCCTTCTTCGTCGAGGTAATACGCTCCTGGAGTTGACCCATATCGAAGGCCAATGTCGGCTGGTATCCTACGGCGCTCGGCAAACGACCAAGCATCGAGGAGACCTCGGATCCGGCTTGCAAGAAACGGAAGATGTTATCGACGAAGAGCAGCACGTCGCGCCCTTCTATGTCTCGGAAATACTCGGCCGTAGTTAAAGCTGAAAGGCCGACGCGGAAACGGGCTCCCGGCGGCTCGTTCATCTGTCCGTACACCAGACAGGCTTTGTCAATAACACCGGACTCTTTCATCTCCTTCCACAGATCATTTCCTTCACGCGTACGCTCACCGACGCCGCCGAACACGGAGTAGCCGCCGTGCGCCTTGGCGATGTTGTTGATCAACTCCATAATCACGACGGTTTTGCCCACGCCGGCGCCGCCGAACAGGCCGACCTTGCCGCCCTTGATGTAGGGTTCGAGCAGGTCGATGACCTTAATACCGGTCTCAAGGATCTCTTTGCCGGTTGCTTGATCTTCAAAGCTTGGTGCTGGGCGGTGAATTGGCCAGCGTGTCTCGGCCTCAATCGGCCCGAGCTGGTCAACGGGTTGGCCAGTTACATTCATGATACGACCGAGGGTTTTGGCACCCACCGGGACGGTGATCGGTGAGCCGGTGTTGGTCACCTCGGCGCCGCGGACGAGGCCTTCGGATGAATCCATGGCGACACAGCGGACGACGTTGTCACCGATGTGCTGCGCAACCTCGAGGACGAGGTTGTCAGGCTTATCATCGATCGATGCGTTGCTGGTTACCAAGGCGTCGTAAATACTGGGGATGCCGGATTCCTTGGGGAACTCGACGTCGATGATCGCTCCTAATACCTGTACGATCTTGCCCTTGGTTCCCGCTCTTGATTTATTCTCCATCGATTACTCCTAAAAAAAATTTATGACTGGTGTTACTTCGAGAGAGCCTCGGCGCCGCCTACGATATCGAGCAGCTCCGCTGTAATTCGTCCCTGGCGAAGCTTGTTGTAACTAAGCTGCAACTTCTGAATGAGCTCTCCTGAATTTTTGGTGGCGCTGTCCATGGCGGTCATGCGCGCTCCGGTCTCACTTGCCTTGGCGTCAAGGAATGCTTGACGCACCCGCGTATGCAGGATGCGTGGAACTAGTGCATTCCATACTGCAGCTACCGAGGGCTCGAACAAGGTTACCCCCAAGGCATGCAGGCTAGCCTTTTCAACGTCACTGGCGATGGCGGCGCCGTCCATGGGAAGCAGCTTCTCTGTTATCACCGTTTGTGAGATAGCTGATTTAAAGCGGGTGTAGAGGATTACGACTTCGTCAACGTCCCCGGCTACAAAGGCGTGTTCGATCTCTTTACAGACCTCCTCCACCGGCCACTTATTGGCGTCATCGGGGAGCTGCTCGTACGACTTAAGACAGCTTTTTCCACGGCGGCGGCAGTACTCGGCGGGCTTCCTGCCCAAGAGCACGAGATCGATGGTCACGTGGGGATATTGCTCGGCCTTTTCACGAAGCAGCGTCTCGAGCCGACGGTGGATATTGGTATTGTAACCACCGCAGAGGCCGCGGCTTCCGCCAACGACCAGTATGCGTACCTTCTTCACCTGCGTATGTCCGCGGATTAGCGGATGAGAGAAGTCCGCCGTCGTGCCTTCGGAGAGCAGATCGACGATCACCTCGCGCATAGCGCTCGTGTATTCGCGCGCCTTGGTGACGGCGTCCTGCGCTTTGCGCAGCTTCGCTGTCGACACGAGTTTCATCGCGTAGGTAATCTTTCGCGTATTGCGCACCGACGTAAGACGGCGCTTTATCTCTTTTAATCCTGCCATGGCGATATCTCGCTTCGGTTGATAGTCCTCTTGTGCGCCTCTTATGCTGTAGCGTTAGCGCCTGCCGTAGCTGCGGGAGCGGTCGTACGCGCCACCCTTGCGGCGACAAATTCGCTTAAGAAGGCAGCGATGGCCTCAAGGAGCTTCTTCTCAAGATCCTTATCGATGTCATGTTTTGTGCGCAGCGTATCGAGCAGATCTTTACGCGAGGCAGCGAAGTGGGCGTGCAGTGCCGTTTCGAAGGGGCGGACCTGGTTGACTTCGATCTTGTCGAGGAATCCGTTATTGACGGCGAAGATTGAGAGCACTTGAAGCTCAACCGGCATCGGCTTGTACTGGCCCTGCTTAAGGACCTCAACCAGGCGCTCACCGCGGGCAAGCTGCTTCTGCGTTGAGACATCAAGGTCGGATCCGAACTGCGCGAAGGCCTGCTTCTCGCGGTACTGCGCCAGATCGAGGCGCAACATACCAGCCACCTTTTTCATGGCCTTGACCTGCGCTGCACCGCCGACGCGTGAGACCGACAGGCCGACGTTGACGGCCGGGCGCACGCCTGAGGAGAACAGATCGGCTTCGAGGTAGATCTGCCCATCCGTAATCGAAATAACGTTGGTCGGAATGTAGGCCGAGACGTCAGCTTCGAGTGTTTCAATAATCGGCAGTGCCGTAAGTGATCCGCCACCAAGCTCGTCATTGAGCTTAGCAGAGCGCTCAAGCAAGCGAGAGTGTAGGTAGAAGACGTCGCCTGGGAATGCCTCTCGTCCTGGAGGACGGCGTAGGAGGAGTGAGACGCTGCGATAGGCGACAGCGTGCTTGCTTAGATCGTCATAAATGATTACCGCGTGCTTGCCGTGTTCCATGAAGTATTCTCCCATGGCGCAGCCGGTAAAAGGAGCTAGGAACAGAAGCGGCGCCGGCTCAGAGGCTGTGGCGGCGACGACGATGGTGTGCTCCATGGCACCGTGCTCTTTGAGCTTCTCGACTACTTGGACCACGGAGGATCGCTTCTGTCCGATGGCGACGTAGATACAGATTACGCCATTGCCCTTCTGGTTGATGATCGTATCGACCGCCACCGCAGTTTTTCCAGTTTTGCGGTCACCGATAATCAGCTCGCGCTGCCCGCGGCCAATCGGGGTCATGGCGTCAATCGCCTTGATGCCGGTTTGAAGCGGCTCGTGGACTGACTTTCGCTTGACGATACCTGGAGCTTTAAATTCGGTCTGGCGGAATTCGGTGGTGCGAATCTCACCCAGTCCGTCGATGGGGTTGCCGAGGGCATCGACCACACGTCCGATAAGGGCCTCGCCCACCGGCACCTGTGCTATTTTGCCGGTGCGCTTGACCGTGTCACCTTCGTGCACCGCTTGCGTGTCGCCCATGATCACGACGCCGACGCTGTCGGCTTCGAGGTTGAGCGCGATACCGAGTACGCCGCCCTCGAACTCGACGAGCTCGCCCTGCGCCAGCTTGGCCAGGCCGTGAACGCGGCCCACGCCGTCACCGACGGAGATCACGGTGCCGGTTTCATCGAGCTCCTGAGTCGCCGTAAAATTGGTGATTCGATCTTTAAGGATCTGAGTTATTTCTTGAGCATTAATCGTCATAGCCTTTCCTTCTTCACAAAAATCTTTCTACTTCCGCGCGAGGTCATCCCCCGTGCACTGTTATCACCTATCGAGGCATCACGCCGCCAGTTGCGCGCGAATTTTATCGAGCGATCCACGCACGCTACTATCGAGCAGTAGGTCGCCGGTCTTAATCAGTAATCCACCCAGCAGCGTCCGGTCGATGCTCCAGGTTATTGTTGCCAAAGTGCCAAAGTCTGCTTTGATGCGATCCTGAATCGAGTTTTTCTCCTCGCTTTCGATCTCGAAGGCCGAGGTAATCTCGAGGGCGAGGAGCTTGCGCATCTGGTCAATCATCGCCGCAAAGAGCTGATCGATCTGGGAGAGCAGCCCGAGGCGTCTGTTTTCAAAGAGGAGCATGATGAAGTTCTTAAACTTGGTGTCACCGCTTTTGACGCGCTCAACAAGTGCCGCGATAACGTCGATGCGCTGAGTCATGGGGATGGCAGGATTATTCAGCGCATCGCGCAGCGTTTCTTCTCGGCACCACAGAAGCGCTACTTCGTGCAACGCCTCTCGATCGGAGTCGAGCGCCTCGGGTGGGCAGAGTTCAAAAAGGGCCCGCGCATAGCGTCGTGCCACATTTCCTTCAGCTTTTGCCATATTCCCTTCCCCAGTAACTATTCACCTAGCTAGCAGCTTAATTGCGCTGCAGTAATGCTCCGAGCCCATTAATCGATGCTGCACGGCAATCCTTATCACTCTCCGGCGTCACCTGGCGTTGTAGTTTTACGAGCGCCTGGCTCAGTATCCTCTCGGAGAGTTCTGCTTTAATGGCGTTCTCAGTTGCGCGGCTTTCGGCAGCGACAAGCTCACGTGTCTGTGCCGATAATCGGGCGGCGTGCTCCTCTGCTTCTTTAAGAATGAGGCCGCTTTCGTTCTCCGCTTCAGCCTCGATCTGCTCATTGAGGAGACGAATGTTAGCCTCGAGTGAGGAGAATTGTTTCTTTGCTTCTCTCAGATCTTTATCGGCGGCTGCATGTTCTTCCTCTCCTTGATGCACGAGAGCGGCGATTGAATCAACGCGTTTAAGCCATGCCGCGGTAAGCGGTTTGCGCAGAATAAAGTACATCAGCGCACAGTAAATGCTGAAGTTAATCCAGGAGGGAACGAGCTCGATTATCGATGGCTGATGATGCGCCGTGTGTTCTTCGACTTCAGCCAAGGCATTAAGAAGTGGCACGATGCTGGTTGCGATCAGTGCGCCAGAGTACGTAAGGAATGTGCGCATGAGTCTTTCTCCCTAATTAAGCGATTGCCCAGCTGTGGCAGGCCGCACCGGTTTTAGAAGTTTCTGGGTAATCTGCTCGGCCATGCGATCGGCATCTCTGAAAGCCTCCGTGCGTAGCGCGTCAATCTTCTGGGCCGTTTCCCAACGCGCGGCGCGCAGTGTCTCTTGAGCATCGCCTTCGGCAATTTCGAGGATCTTGGCCGCCTTCAGTTTCGCCTCGGATACGACAGCTAGTCTTTGCGTCACCGCCTGGACACGAGCCTGTCCCAAGCGATCGGCGTAGGTCTGACGAACCTGCTCAGCCGAAGCGCGCACCGTGGCAGCGGAATCTTCGGCGCCGGTGGTGGCTGATTCTCGCGCCTCAACCAGAGCGAGATATGGAGCGAAGAACACCCGCCCCAATATCTTCCACATGCTCACAAAAAGCAGTGCCCAGATGGCGATCATCAGCACGTCAAACGGGACGAGGTCGAAGTTATTTAGAATACTTTCAAAGACTCGCATAACTGTTGCTCAAGATAACTATCACTCAACATAATCAAGAGGTTCGCCGGGTGTTCTCTTTACACTGAAGGCTTCCGACACTAATAGGTACCTTCCGCCAAAATATCCTCGCTGCTGTTGATACAATCTCCCCTGTCGGCATTTGTACGCGCAAGAGCCAATTCACGAGCGGGATATCTCAAAAACTGATACCTATGGTGCCCTTAGGCCGCTTTTTCCGTGAGAGAGACGACCTTGCCATCCGTGCCATGGTTCTCGGCTTTTTGAGCCGCGGTCATGGCGCATTTGCCGTCGAAGGTAACACCCTCCTCAACGCTGATTACGGGGCTAGATATGTTGCCCACGACGCGGGCTGGGCGACGCAAGCTAAGACGTTTACTCGCGCAGATCTCGCCGTTTATGTCACCTTTCACGGTGATTTCAGAGCCGGATATCTTTCCCTTAACAACAGCGGATTCACCGATAACGAGGCGATCTTGGGCGATAATCTCTCCCTCGATCAAGCCATCGATCTCTACCGGACCAGAAAATGTAAGGGTGCCAACAACTCGTGTCCCCTTCCCCAAGAATGCATCTGTTCTTGCCTGACCAAGTGAAGAGATCGGTGGTACTGATGGTACAGAATCATCTTTTGCTTTGCCAAATGACATAACTCTTCCTCAAATTTTTACAGCTATTTCGCCGATTGAAGGTATCGTGTTCTTAACAAAAAAGTCAATGGAATCACATGTTATCGACAGATATGTTCGACAACACGATCGAGCTCCTGCTCAGAAAAATACTCGATCTCGATACGTCCCCTACCCGATCGATGGTGCTTAATTACGACTTTGGTGCCGAGAGAGTTGCGCATTCGGTCTAGGACATCTGGAAACTCGCTAAGTGACTCGGCTGAGGACTGCGCTGATTGGCCATTCAGGTTGCCATGCCTACCGGGCAGGCGATGCCCAGCGTCGAGTACGACTACGCGTGAAACGATAGCTTCAAGCTGGCGTACTGTCAGCACCTCACTGGCCACCTTCCGCGCCAAGCTGATCTGCGCCGAGGGCTCTTTGATGGTCAGTATCGCCTTGGCGTGGCCCATGCTGAGACTGCCGCTCTTGAGCATTTCGATAATCTCTGGCGGCAGCTTTAGTAGGCGCATGTAGTTGGAAACACTCGCCCTATCCTTGCCTACCTTTTCCGCAATCTCTTGCTGACTAAGGCAGAATTCGTTAGCAAGTCGCTGATAAGCCTGAGCTTCTTCGATCGGAGAAAGATCTTCGCGCTGAACATTCTCAATAATAGAGATCTCGAGGGTCTCTCTGTCGTCGAGCGATCGAACGATGGCAGGCAGCACTGTTAGTCCTGCAAGCTTAGCCGCCCGCCAGCGTCGTTCGCCAGCGATTATCTCATAGCGCTTCGTGGTGCCGCTGTCGGAAGATACGGGGCGAACAAGCACCGGCTGCAAAACGCCTTTTGATTTAATTGAGTCGGAGAGCTCTCTTAGCTCCGTTTCCTTAAATTCCCGTCTCGGCTGGGATGGATTCCCAGAGAGTGAATCTATTGGGATAAAGCGTATACCGTCCTCGGAAGTCCTATCGTGGTCGTTCCGATCGCTGTGTGCAAGCTGCTGCGGTGGGCTGGTAATCTCAATACTTTCAACATGTTGCCGTTCTGGGCTGACATGTGGCAGCGCTGCTACTGGCGTGGATATTAAAGAACTGAGTCCACGACCAAGGGCGCTGCGCATTGGGGGTTTTGCTCGCTTTGCTTCCATACTCCGCTTTGCTTCCATCCTTATAGGCTAAACCGTAATCTATCTTTTGTACGCGGAAAATGTTCCACGTGGAACATTTAATATTTGTACATGAGCCCGCGCTATGAATTTGCTGCCGCCTGAACTTCGCCAAAACAACGCGCGTCTACCTCCATGGTCAAGCTCTTATACGCGCGCGCACCGGCCGAGCTGGAGTCATATAGCGCAATTGGAAGGCCGTGGCTTGGACTCTCAGATAGTTTGATATTCCTTGGGATCTTGGTCTCGAAAAATAGATCCTTAAAGAATCCCCTCGCCTCAGATTCGACCTGCACTGACAGGTTCGTTCGCGAGTCGTACATGGTAACGAATACTCCTAGCACCTGAAGCCCGGGATTGAACGTCTGTTTAACGAAGTCGATGGTGCGCATTAGCGCTGAAAGCCCCTCGAGCGCGTAGTACTCAGCCTGGAGTGGTATAAGTATCTTATCTGCCGCGCCGAGAGCGTTGAGCGTAAGTAGTCCGGAAGATGGTGGGCAGTCGATTAAGACGTAGTCGTAGGAGGTTCGTAGAAGGTTAAGTTCGGAACGGAGGATTAATTCGCGCCCCGGGGTCTTTCCAAGCTCGATCTCTAGGCCGACGAGGTCGCTTGATGACGGTGCTACGAATAGGTTCGCCACTTGAGATGGTTTAATTATGTTGGCTAACGAGACCTTGCCGAAGAACATGTCGTAGATGTCTTGCCCTTCTGGGTTAATCTCGACGCCAAGGCCGGAAGATGCGCTTCCTTGTGGATCGAAATCTACGAGAAGCACTCGTCGGCCGGACAGAGCAAGCTCGGTGCTTATGTTGATGGCGCTAGTTGTTTTGCCAACGCCGCCTTTTTGGTTAGAGATAGAAATGACGTGTCCCACGTCAAGGTTCGTAACACATGCAGGAGACGAACTTCAACAACAAAAGAAAATTCTTTGTTCCACGTGGAACATTTTGTGCGACGTGGGGCAGGGGACGTAGGTTGTGGTTGTGCGTAGTCTTGAATGTTCCACGTGGAACATCTGCCACGTCTTGCTGGAGGTCTGCACTATGGGTGAACGTTAAATAAATTTGGTGAGCGCCCACTGGTCGTAACTTACTGGTCTTATTTTGCCAGGAAAGTCTCACCCCAGAGCTGTGTATAGGCTATGCCGAAATTAACCGTGAAGTTACACGAAAATCGCGAAATGGGAGGCGAAAGCCACGAAATAGGACGCGAAACCCGCGAAAAAAATTGCTGAGTAACCACTTTCGTGTCCTTCGCGTAACTTAATTCAGGCTGCAGAGTCAATGAGTTACGACCCGTGAATGGTTATGCGCATTTTAGCACAGAGTTCGATAAGTTACGGCTGCTGATGGTATTTGCTCAATAACCCCGGGCAAAAGGAACTTGCTTGAACTTGCACTTGAACCGCTCCTGATTCCTGCCCCTGCTCCTTTTCCTATTCCAATCAAGAGGATAAGGGGCAGGAGCAGGAATCGGGAACAGTTCCAGTTCA